>JAFTSW010000012.1 GCA_017467085.1 Clostridia bacterium
AATCGTAATTTTCTCTCTTGATGATAATGACAACCTTATCATAGCCTGCGCGAATTGCGTCGAATACGGAGAAGTCGATGATAAATTCTCCGTTCTGTCCAACGGGATCCAGCTGCTTCAAACCGCCGTAACGGGAACCCATACCTGCTGCAAGAACAACTAACGTCATTTTTTTGCTTCCTTTCTTGGTCACAATCGGTGTCAAGGGGCAGAAAATGAGGCTCTGCCCTTGATTTTTTTGTTTTTATGCCTATAAATATACGAAAAATTTCACTAAAATATGAAAAAAGAGCAGACTCATCTACTCTTTTTCATGAATGTTTTAATCAACCGCTTCCACGCTTACGCACTTCTTATCCTTAGCGGCATAGCCAAACTTAACCTTGCCGTCGATAAGAGCGAACAGCGTGTCATCAGAGCCAATACCAACATTCTTGCCAGGGCGAATCTTGGTTCCGCGCTGTCTTACAATGATGTTTCCTGCCAGAACGTAGGAGCCGTCTGCCTTCTTTACGCCCAAGCGCTTGGATTCGCTGTCACGGCCGTTCTTGGTGGAACCTACACCTTTTTTATGTGCAAAAAATTGCAAACTGAGTTTCAGCATTGTGTTAACCTCCGTAAAAATTTGGGAGCTTACTTCTCTATCGGCTTCTCGATAGCCTCAACGGAAAGAAAATCGTAATACTCCTCCGTCAAGTCATTGAGCTGATAGTAATAAGCCTTGATGAGTCCTTCAATGGCATATCTCTTTTTCTCGTCCTTCTCATATGCCGCAAGCGCGCTTTTTGCAACCAGGGTAATATCCGTGGTTTCCTCGTCAATGGTATAATCCGCATCGGATTCATACGCTACCATAATGGCATTGATGAGAAGCATCGTCATAGCGGAAATGGCAGAGCATAAAACGTCATTGCCTTCCTCGGCATAGCCCGTGTGCCCTGTTTCCTGAAAGCCGTAAAATACGCCGTCAGACTTAAAAAAAGTAATGCGAGTCATAAAATCAACCTACGATTTTGTTGATTTGAACCTTGGAGTAGCTCTGTCTGTGGCCAATCTTCTTCTTCTCGTTCTTCTTAGCCTTGTACTTGAAGACGTAGATTTTCTTGCCACGGCCGGATTCTACAACCGTTGCGCTAACGGAAGCACCGTCAACATAGGGAGCGCCAACCTTCAGGTCATCTGCTCCAACAGCCAAAACCTTGTCGAAGGTATACTCGGAGCCGTCCTCAACATTGAGCTTCTCAATGTAAATAACGTCGCCCTCGCTTACCTTGTACTGCTTTCCACCCGTTTCGATAACTGCAAACACGAAAAGCACCTCACTTTCTTAAAAAAATCGCTACTGTTAGGGGGTCGGATACACGCTCCGACACTTATACCCCACTATAAGCGTTATTACTATAATAGCACGAACAAAGCCGTTTGTCAAGAGAAAAACGAAGATTTTTTGGGATTTTTTGCGGATTTTATCCCCGTTTTTCTCATTTGACACGTTTTACTTTACAACGATGTTCACAATGCGGTTGGGAACCACGATTTCCTTCACAACCGTCTTGCCCTCTAGCAGAACCGCGATGCGCGCGTCTGCCTTGGCGGCGGCAAGAGCCGTATCCTTATCGGCACCCACAGGAAGGATTACGGTAGCGCGCAGCTTGCCGTTTACCTGCACTGCCATTTCAACGGTGCTATCCACCGTCTTTGCCTCGTCATAGGAGGGCCATTCTGCCATAGAGCAGAAGCCCTTTTGTCCAAGCGCCGCCCACATTTCCTCAGCCAGGTGAGGCGCAAAGGGAGAAAGCAGACGAACAAACGCCAACAGCTCCTCTTCGCTGATAGAGCCAGCCTCGCTTACCTCGTTGAGGTATCCCATCATCGCGGCAATAGCGGTATTAAACTTCATTGCCTCAATGTCGGAGGAAACCTTCTTGATAAGCTTATGGGTAGCGGAGGTCAGCTTGCCTTCCCCGCCCTTCATCATATCGGTCAGCGCGGCGGCACGCTCCAAGAAGCGCTTGCAGCCCTTTACGCCGTTTTCAGACCAGGGCGCTGCCTTCTCGTATTCACCCATAAAGAGAATGTAAAGACGCAACACGTCAGCACCGTATTCGTCCACCACCACGTTGGGGTCGATGACGTTGCCGCGGGATTTACTCATCTTCTCGCCGTCCGTGCCCAGAATCAGACCCTGTGCCGTTCTCTTGGCGTAGGGCTCAGCGCAAGGAACCGCGCCGATATCGTACAAGAACTTGTGCCAGAAGCGGGAATAAATCATATGACGGGTTACGTGCTCCATACCGCCGTTGTACCAGTCAACGGGCATCCAGTATTTGAGCTTTTCCGCACTCGCCAGAGCGCTGTCGTTGTGGGGGTCGATGTAGCGCAGGAAGTACCAGGAGGAGCCAGCCCATTGAGGCATGGTATCCGTTTCTCTGCGCGCGGGCTTGCCGCACTTGGGACAAGAGCAATTTACGAAATCGGGTAAAGCCGCCAAGGGGCTTTCGCCGCCCTCACCGGGCTTGAAGTCCTGCATCTTGTGCAGGCGCAGAGGCAGCTCCTCATAGGGACCGGCAACCATTCCGCAATCGTCGCAGTATACAATCGGAATAGGCTCGCCCCAGTATCTCTGGCGGTTAAATGCCCAGTCCTTCATTTTGTACTGCACGCCGGCCTCGCCGATACCCTTCTCTTCCAGGTAGGCGATAACCTTGGCGATAGAATCCTTCTTGTTGGTCAGCCCGTCAAGGAAGGCGGAGTTTATCATTTCGCCATCGCCCGTATAGGCGCCCTCGTCCATATTACCGCCCTTGATAACGGGGATAATATCGATGCCGAACTTCTTGGCGAAGTCGTAGTCACGCTCATCGTGGGCAGGTACAGCCATAATGGCACCCGTGCCGTAGCCCATCATAACGTAGTCGGAGATGTAAATGGGAATTTCCTTGCCGTTCAAGGGATTGATGGCGCAGATGCCCTCAATGCGAACGCCCGTTTTTTCCTTTACCAGCTGGGTTCTTTCAAACTCGGTCTTCTTGGCGCACTCCTCCTTGTAGGCAGTCAAGGCGTCCATATTGGCGATTTTGTCGCTGTATTTTTCAATCAAGGGATGCTCAGGCGCGATAACCATAAAGGTAACGCCAAAGAGGGTATCGGGACGGGTGGTATAAATACGGAGCTTATCCTCACCCACGGTCAGAGAGAAGTTTACGAAGGCACCCGTAGACTTGCCAACCCAGTTGCGCTGCTGCAGCTTGACGTTGGGAAGGTAGTCAACCTCCTCCAAGCCCTCCAAGAGCTTGTCGGCATACTCGGTAATACGGAGATACCAAACGTCCTTGGACTTCTGGATAACGTCACTCTTACAGATATCGCACTTGCCGCCCTGGGAGTCCTCGTTGGACAGAACAACCTTACAGGAGGGGCAATAGTTTACCAGCGTGGTATCACGGAACGCCAAGCCCTTCTCGAACATTTGCAGGAAAATCCACTGCGTCCACTTATAATAGTCCTCTTGGGTGGTGTCAATCACACGGGACCAGTCAAAGGAGAAGCCGACACGCTTCAGCTGC
>JAFTSW010000013.1 GCA_017467085.1 Clostridia bacterium
AAAATCCATCAAAAATCTATTCGCCGTAGGGTGCGAAGCAGTTTTGGATAAAAAATAGCGAGTGGAGGCGCCGAGAAAGAGCGCGGCAATATACGATATTGCAAGCGATTTATCGAAAGCATACGCCGTTATTTTTTCTCCAAAACCTTATGGGTTCGATTCCCTTACGGCTAGACAAAATAAAAAGCTCTGCCGTAAGGCAGAGCTTTTGGTTCCTTCGTGATTAGTCGGCAGTATAGGGCAGCAAAGCCATATAACGAGCGCGTTTGATAGCAACCGTCAGAGCACGCTGATGCTCTGCACAGGTACCGGAAACACGGCGGGGAAGAATCTTCGCACGCTCGGAAATGAATTTGCGAAGCTTTGCCACATCCTTGTAGTCAATGGCAGTAGCCTTTTCCGCGCAGAACACACAGACCTTCTTGCGTCTGTGGTTGTTTTGACGGAAGGAACGCTGAGTATCGCTTCTATCCATTTTAATCAATCCTTATTTTCATTCATTCTCACTGCGTTTGCAAGGTCCTCGGTGAGTGCAAAGACCTTGATTAGAAGGGCAGGTTGTCGTCGCCGCTCTGTACCTCTTCAAACTCGGGGGTGGAGCCGCTCTGATAAGAGGGCGTACCGTAAGCAGAAGGGGCGTAGCCGGTGTCACCGTTATCCGTGTTACCCGTTGCGGAGGCCTTGTTCTCTACGAAGGAAACCTCGTCCGCGATAACCTCGGTGGTGTAACGCTTGTTGCCCTGCGCATCCGTCCAGCTTCTGATTTGGAGCTGACCGCATACCAAGTAGGGGTGACCCTTCTTGAAATACTTGGCAACAGTTTCCGCGTTTTGACGCCAAGCAACGATGTCAATAAAATCGACGTTCTGTCCTTGGTCCTGACGGGAATAGCGACGGTTTACTGCCAAAGTAAAGCGGCACACGGAAGTGCCCGAGGGAGTCTGCTTCAATTCGGGGTCAGCAGTTAAGTTGCCAATCAGAATAACCTTGTTAAAACTTGCCATCGTATTCACCTTCTTTGGAAAAAATTTCAGTTAAAATTATTCGCTGACCGTTTCAGCGGCAGGAGCCTCTTCGGCTGCTGCAGGGGAAGCCGCTTCCGCCTTAGCCTCTACGCGGGTGGTCATCGAACGCAGAATAGCGTCGTTGATGCCCATCAAGCGATCAAGCTCAGCAGGGAAGTCGGGATTGCCGTTAAACGCAACCAGAACGTAGTAGCCCTCATTGATTTTATCAATGGGATACGCCAGTCTGCGTTTGCCCCACTCATCAACCTTCACGATTTCACCGTTTTCGGCAATGAGAGTGGTGAACTTCTCTTGAACGGCTGCCGCTTCCTCTTGGGAAAGGGTGCCCTTGATAACGAAGAGAAGCTCGTAAGAGCAAGTCTTGTTCTCCATGTCTGTTACCTCCTTATTGGACTTTTTGCCGCAAATCGCGTTTGCGGTAAGGAGATGAATCGAATCCGATTCAAATCACCATAGGATTATACCATACTATTTCAAAAAAGTCAAGCCCTTTTCTTCCATAATTTTTCTTTTACGGGCTTAAAGCGCATCAAGAGCGAAAAAGAGAAATCTCTTTTTGCCATGCTTCTAAGAAGCGGCAGGCGTGGGCGCCGTCCATCTGGGTATGATGAAATTGAAAGGACACCTTCAGCACCGTGCGGAAAAGATGCTTCTCATACCGTCCCCAGCACAAAAAGGGGTTGCAGAACGCCTCGGAATACAGGTTGACAATGCCGTCAAGCACCGTCCCCACCATAGCCGAGGTGCCAAGCACCACCTCCTCGGCGTAGGAAAGAGCAGAGGCGTCCTCATACGCCGCCGCCCCTCGCTCCGTATACTGCTGCCGAAAGGCGGCGTAGTCACCGTCTACGGGAACGGCGCAAATGGCAACGCCCCCCGTCCTTGTGGGCGATACGAAGCTGACGGCATAGGGCGGCTCTAATTCGTATAGCCGCCGCCGCTCCACGCGTAGACGGAATTCGGGCACCTGCAAGGCGGCTCTGCCCGCCGTATAGCAAAGCATAGCGTTGAGCCTCTCGCCCCGACGGGCAAAGCGCATAAGAGGGGTGATATCCATGGTCTTAAAAAGCGTAACCGTTGGCTGAGGCGCGTCAATAAAGTAAGAATACCCAACGGCACGGGAGGTATCCTCGGGCTTTAATTCCTTCATAGCAATCTCCTTTTAGGCAAGAAGCCTCCTTGCTTTTCTTTCCCTTTTATTGTAGCACAAGCCGCCGCTTTTTGCAAGAGCCGGCCTCCCTTCGGCAGCCCTCGATTTTTTTCACCCCCGAAAGCGCAAAAGCAGGCGAAAGTAGCCGAAAAAAAGGGGCGAAATTCACATTCCGTTCATTTTTTGTTGAGGAAAATATGAATGTTTTTTCCTATAATATGGAAGAAACGGGGCTTGCCCCTTTTACCACATTTGTTTTTCTTTATATACGGCTTCTTGGTTTATGACGAGCTGAGGGGCTTTTCTCTTTTTTTAGGCATTTTTGAACGCTATACGAAAGGACTCTTTTGGAACAAAGGATATGGAAAAAAGAACTGTTATCATCATTCCCGCCTACGAGCCGTCAGACTCCTTCGTCACCTACGCCGAGGCGCTTTTGCGCCATAGCGGCATTTCTCTTTTGGTGGTGGATGATGGAAGCGGAGAGCGCTTTGCGCCCGTTTTTTCTGCTGTGTCTGCCTTGCCGAGGGTCACCCTTCTGACCCATGAAAAAAACCAAGGCAAGGGGGCGGCGATGAAAACCGCGTTTCACTATTGCTTGGAGCACTATGAAGCGGACACTGTTTATACCGTTGCCGACTGCGATGGACAGCATACCGTTCCCGACGTTCTACGTGTTGCCTCGGCGGCGCACAGCCATCCCGATGCGTTGGTTTTGGGGGTCCGTGACTTTACTCATCCCTCGGTTCCCAAAAGAAGCCGCTTCGGCAATACGGCGATGATTAAAATGTTGGAGCGCTGTGCGGGCATCTCTCTTGCCGATACCCAAACGGGACTTCGGGGCTTTTCTCATCTTCTGCTACCCCATCTTGTAGAGGTAGAGGGCAATCGCTTCGCCTACGAAACCCGTATGCTACTGCACCTGCATAAAAAGGGCTTTCTCTTTCACCAGGTGGATATACAAACGGTGTACGCCAAAGCCGAGGGAGAGGAGAACCGCTCTCATTTCCGAACTGTTCGGGACTCCTTGGACGTTATGGGCGTCCTCTTTTCCAGCTTTGGTATATATTTGCTTTCCTCCATCGCCTCCGCTCTTTTGGACGTTGGACTCTTTTACCTCTTCTCCCGCTTCGTCTTTTACGGGCTCCCCGAGGCGGTATGCCTCTTGGTTGCCGCCGTTTTGGCGAGAGTATCCTCCTCTGTTGTAAACTTTTTTGGCAACCGCCTTGCCTTTCGTGGGTCGGGCAAGCGAGCGGTTTTCCGCTATTATACCCTGTGGCTCTTGCAGTTGTCCGTGTCCTACGGCTTGACTGTGGCGCTTGGATGCTTTATTCCCACAGGCATCTGGCTCTCCGCCGCCAAGGGGGTCGCCGACCTCGTCCTTGCCTTTTTCTCCTACCATATTCAAAAGCGGTGGGTCTTTTCCACTAAGCAAACGGATAAATACTATTTTTACGGTCCCTACTTCCGTGTAGCGCGCTTCCTTGTGCGCCCCTTCTTGAAGCAGTATAGTGCCAACCTCTTGCCCCCCGAGGCGCCTACGGTCTACGTGTCGCGTCACCTGAATATGCATGGCCCTGTCACAATGGCGGCGTTTATGCCCTTTGATACCCACTTCTTCGGGCTTGCCTGCTTCTTCCGCTTTTCTACCTGCTTCAAGCAGTATAAGGACTATACCTTTACCGCCCGTTACTCCAAAAGCGTTCTTCGCCGCATTTTGGGAACGGTTGGTGCCTTCTTTGCCGCCCTGGTGGTGCCGCCCCTGTTGCGCTCCATGCGTATGATACCCGTCTATCGGGGCAAGGATATGCGAAGCATCACCTGCCTGCGAAGCGCCCTTGCCTGCCTTGAAAGGGGCGAAAGCGTCACCGTCTTTGCCGACGTGGATTACGCTATGACCGATGAAAACAATCACAAAATCTATAACGGCTTTCTGATGCTGGAGCGAATGTATTATAAGAAAACGGGCAAGCACCTGTCCTTTTGCGTCGTTGGCTATGACGAGGCGCACCGCCGCATCGTCAAAAGGGAGGAGCTCGCCTTTGCCGACGGTGAAACCACGGAAACGGGCATTGCCCGTCTGACCGAGGCAATCACCGAAGCCCTCTTTTCGGAGAAAGCGCCAAGCTGAAAAAATCCCCTGTACCGCTCTGCGGTACAGGGGATTACTGATTATAGGGTTATTGCAGCGCCGCGGCGAATACCCTTCCTAAGCGGCGAATGCCCTCCTCGATTCTTTCGTCCGAGGAGGTAGAGTAGTTAAGACGCAGAGTAGAGGTGGGGGCGTCCATATCTACCATAAAGGTGTTGCCGGGAACGTATACCACCTTTTCCGCAATGGCGGCCTTGGAAAGAGCAAGGGTGTCAATGCCGTGTCCTAAGTCGCACCAGATGAAAAGTCCGCCCAAGGGACGGATATACTGCACGTCCTTGGGGAAATACGCCTCCATCGCGTCCATCATGGTCTTGGACTTATGGGCGTAGTTGGCGCGGGTCTTGACGATGTCCGCCTCCAAATCGTTTTCGGTCAGATAGGCGTGGCACAATAGCTGGGTCAGCATAGGGGTATGCACGTCCGAAATCTGCTTGGCAACCACAATCTTCTGAATGAGAGCGGCGTCACCCGTCAAAAAGCCAACGCGGATACCGGGGGCAAGCACCTTGGAGAAGGAGCCGCTGTAAATCACCAGTCCCTCGGTGTCCATCGACTTAATGGTGGGGAAGCGACGCCCGTCAAAGCAGAGGTCGCCATAGGGGTTGTCCTCTAAAATCGGCACACCGTATTTCTTGGCAAGCTCGTATACACGGCGGCGCTTCTCCAAGGACATCGTGGTGCCTGTGGGGTTCTGGAAGGTGGGAATGGTATAAATCAGCTTGACCCTGTCATTCTCCTTTAACGCCTTTTCCAAGGCGTCGGGGTCAAGACCGTCCTCCTCTACGGGAACGCCCACCAGGCGCGCGCCGTAGGAGCGGAAGGCGTTGGTAGCGCCGATAAAGCTGGGCTGCTCCACAATCACAACGTCCCCCTCGTTCAGCAGAACCTTGGACAAAAGCTCAATGCCCTGCTGGGCGCCCGAAACGATAATGGTTTCGTCACCCTCACGGTGAATGCTCTCCACGCGGGAGAGGCGCTCCTTAACGTATTGGCGCAAGGGATTATAGCCCTCGGTGATGCCGTATTGCAGGGAAAGCACGGGCTCCTCTCTCAAAAAGCGCTCGGCAATTTTGGCAAGCGCCTCGTTGGGGAAAAGCTCGGGGGCAGGGTTGCCGCCTGCCAGGGAAATTACGGAGGGGTCAGCGGCATACTTGAAAATCTCACGAATGGCAGAGCCGCGCATGCCCTTCATTCTTTCGGAAATTACAAAATCCATTGTCAAGGCGTCCTTTCTTCTCGGCTTACAGACGGTAAATGTCGGCGGGATTGACCTGTCCGTGCTTGCCGCGCTGAATGAGGGCCTCGCCCTTCTCGTTATCGTCAAGACGCATCACGGTCAGCGCCTTGCCGCTGACTCTGCCAACACAAGCATACATATACTCCACGCTCAGCCCTTCTGCGGCAACCTGGTGCAGAAGCTCCGCCATACCGCCGGGAACGTCGTCCATAGCAACTGCCAATACGTCGCTGAGCAATACCGCAACGCCCATCTCTGCCAGAACGGACTTTGCCTTTTCAGGCTCGTCCACAATCAGACGCAAAATGCCGAAATCGGCAGTATCCGCCAAGGATAAGGCGCTGATGTTGACGCCGTGGCTTGCCAGCGCTTCCAACGCCGCGTGTAAGCTGCCTGTTTTGTTTTCCAGAAAAATAGAAAGCTGTTTGATAAGCATAATCGTTACTCCTTTTTTGAATTGGAATCAGATTTTTCCCTTTCTCAAATCAATCACGCGCTTTGCCTTTCCTTCGCTTCTCACGATGGATTGGGGATTGACCAAATGCACCTTGGCGCCAATGCCCAGGGCAGAGCGCAGGCTTTCCACAATGGTGCGCTCCAGCTTCTCGATGGACTTGATATCATCGGTAAAGAAGGAGGGGCTCATTTCCACGTTGACGTCAAAGGTGTCGTTGTGGTTGACACGGTCGAGCACAATCTGGTAGTTGGGGGTAATCTTGTCGCCGCAGACCTTCAACAGCACCTCCTCAATCTGGGAGGGGAAGACGTTGACGCCGCGGATAATCATCATATCGTCCGTGCGTCCCTGGGGCTTGCCCATTCGCAGATGCGTGGAGCCGCAGGGGCACCTCTCGGGAATCAGACGGCAAATGTCACGGGTGCGGTAACGGATAACGGGGAATGCCTCCTTGGTGATGGAGGTGAAAACAAGCTCACCCTCGCTTCCGAGAGGCAAAACCTCTTCCGTATCGGGGTCGATGATTTCGGCGATGAAGTTATCTTCACGGATGTGCATACCGGCCTGCTCAGGACATTCGCCCGAAACGCCGGGACCCAGCACCTCGGAAAGACCGTAAATATCGTACGCCTTAATGCCCAAGGCGTCCTCAATCTTCTCGCGCATATTCTCCGACCAGGGCTCTGCGCCGAAAATACCGATGCGAAGCTTCAACTGGTCTTTCACGCCCATCTTCTGTACCTCCTCGCCCAAATACATAACGTAGGAGGGGGTGCAGCAGAGAACGGTAGCCTCAAAATCAATCATAGTCTGAATCTGCAAGGGCGTGTTGCCCGAGGACATAGGAATAACCAGTGCTCCGATTTTTTGAGCACCTCCGTGCAGACCCAAGCCGCCTGTGAAAAGACCGTAGCCAAAGCTGACCTGAATGCGGTCCTCGGCAGTGACGCCAAGGCTCGTCAGCATACGCGCGATGCAGTCATCCCACATATCCAAGTCATTCTGGGTATAGCCAACCACAATGCGCTTGCCCGTGGTGCCCGAGGATGCGTGTACACGCACCACGTTCTCCAAGGGCTCCGCAAAGAGTCCGTAGGGGTAGTAATCCCGCAAATCCTTCTTGTAGGAAAAGGGAAGCTTCGCCAAATCCTGCAAGGACTTCACGTCGGAAGGCTTTAGCCCCTTCTCGTCCATACGGCGGCGAAAGCACTCTACCCTTTCATAGGAGCGTGCCACCGTTTCCTGTAAGCGCTTTAATTGGAGCGCCTCCAATTCTTCTCTGGGAAGAAAATCAATACCTTTTGCTTCCATATTATGATGCCTTTCTGCGTAAATTTAGAATAATGCCCAGCGCAACCGACAGACAGGCCGCCAGCATCACCTGGAACTCAGCGGGGAGCAGGAAGGTGACGGTGTGCGCGGGAATCCAGAATAAGGGAATGGTCTTGAAGAGGGTAAAGGAAACGAAGCGATGAAAATCCACCGCCCCGATAACCTCCTTCAGGGAAACCCGACCCTTGCGCTCCGCGCGCAGGTCAAGGTAGGCGTCCGAGCATTTGTGAACCGCCATAAAGGTGGGACCAAAGCACAGATTCATCGTGGCGCTGATAAAGAAGGCGCGCAACAGCGTTTGCAGCCAGGGAATGGAAACGGTGGGAAGCAGACCTCCCAGCATCAGCATTTCAACCCCGGCGCCGAAAATCTTCATCATATAGGTAATCCAGATGCCGATAACGCCCCAGATGAGATAGCGCACGAGAACGTAGGAGGGCGCCTGCCAGCTGCCCTTTGCCATACGGCAGGAAATAAGCTCGCCTGCCGTTGCCAGAAAGGCAAACTTGAAAAAGCCCATCAGATAGGGGTGCGCCGTGGCAAAGTCCGAAAAGGGCTTTACCAGAATAGAAAGGGAAATAAAGGCGGCAAGAAACAGGAAGGAAAAGGCAATATAAAGCAAAATCCAACACTTTTCGTGTCCTTTGCGCTGTGTCACTTGGCTTTCCATCAATTTTGTTCCTTTCTTACGCCAACTCGTAGCCGAGGGAGAAGGCGCGCAAATTTACCTCCAAGAACTTGGGAGGCACAGTACCTTCCACCGCGCGGAGCCAGGCTTCCTTGGGAATATCGGTATTCTTGGCAAGCACGCCAAGCAGAACCACGTTGACCGCCTTGGCGCTGCCTGCCTTCTCGGCAAGAGCTAATGCGTCAAGAGAGGTTACGTCTGCCACAGCGGCAAGCTTCTCCAAAATATTCTCGGGATAGGTGGCGGCGCCCGTAATTACGGGCATCGGGTTTATTTTCTGGTCATTGACAATCATCTTGCCTCCCTTTTTGAGGAAGGGAAGGGCGCGGTACGCCTCCAACACCTCAAAGGCAAGAATGATGTCCGCCTCTCCCTCGTCGATAATGGGGGAGTAGACCTTTTCGCCAAACTTCACGTAGGTACAAACGCTTCCGCCTCTTTGGCTCATGCCGTGTACCTCGGAAACCTTGACGTCATAGCCAAGGTCAATGACGGTATTTCCTAAAATGCGGCTGGCAAGCAGGGTACCCTGACCGCCAACGCCTACAATCATCACGTTCATAGCAGATTCCTTTCTTTCGGTGGGAAGGGTTAGTCTTCCTTTTTCTCAATGGCGTGGAAGGGACAAACGGATACGCAAAGACCGCAGCCGTTGCAAAGAGAGGTGTCAATGTGAACCTTGCCGTCCCCGTCAACGCTGATGGCAGGACAGCCGAGCTTCATACAAAGCTTGCAGCGGCGGCAGTTGTCGTTGATTTCGCAATGTCCCGTGTATTTCACCGATTTCAAGAGGGCGCAGGGACGCTGGGCGATGATAACCGATACCTCCTCGCGGGCAACCTCCTCCTTCACTGCCTTTTCAAAGGCGGCAAGGTCGAAGGGGTCAACCACGGAAACGTGCTGAATGCCAAGCGCCTTGCAGAGCAGAATCAAATCCACCTGCTTGGTTGCCTCGCCGCGAATGGTCTTGCCCGTGGTGGGGTTGTCCTGGTGTCCCGTCATACCCGTAATGGAGTTATCCAGAATAATGACGGTGTTGGCACCCTTATTGTATACGATGTCCGAAAGACCCGTAATGCCCGAGTGCATAAAGGTGGAGTCGCCGATAACCGAAACCAGCTTCTTGTTAAATTCCTGTCCTCTGACCTTCGCCATACCGTGGGCGGCGCTGATGGAGGCGCCCATACAAATGGTGGTGTCAACGGACGCTAAGGGCGCAACCGCGCCCAGGGTGTAGCAGCCAATGTCACCCGAAACCGTCAGCCCCAGCTTCTTCAGAACGTAGAAGGTGCCGCGGTGGGGACAGCCGGGACACAGCACGGGAGGACGGGCAGGGAGCGCCTCCTCGGGAAGGGCGTGCTCTCTCTTTTCCTCTCCGAATACGGCGGCGCGAATCATAGAGGGGGTGTATTCGCCAAGGAGCGTAAAGACCTCCTTGCCGATAACCGAAAGACCGAGGGCTCTCATATGCGACTCAATAAAGGGGTCAAGCTCCTCGATAACGTATACCTTCTTGCAGGAGGCGGCAAAATCAGCCAGCTTCCTGTCGGGCAGGGGGTAAACCATACCCAACTTTAAGTAATTGACACGGTCGCCAAGCGCCTCTACGGCGTACTGGTAAGCAATACCTGCGGCAACAACGCCCACGTCGCTTCCGTTGTCTATGATTTCGTTCAGGGGAGAGCTTTCAGCAAACGCCTTCAGCTTCTCCGTTCTTTCCTCCACCACCACGTGGCGCTTGATAGCCATGGCAGGCATCATCACGTGCTTGGGAATGTTCTTTTCGTAGTCCTTTAAGGGCGCGTCCTCTCTCTCCTCTAATTCCACCATGCTCTGGGAGTGAGAGATACGGGTGGAAAGACGGATAAAGAAGGGAGTATCGTATTCCTCGGAGAGGGAAAAGGCGAGCTTGGTAAAGTCCTTGCATTCTGCCGAGTCCGCAGGCTCCAACATAGGAATCTTGGCGGCTCTGGCGTAATGACGGGAATCCTGCTCGTTCTGAGAGGAGTGCATTCCGGGGTCATCTGCCACGCAGAAGCAAAGACCGCCGCCAACGCCAATATAGCTGTCGGTGAAAATGGGGTCAGCCATCACGTTCAGACCCACGTGCTTGCAGCAGCTCATCGCTCTGCCGCCTCCGATAGAGGCGCCGATAGCAGCCTCTGCCGCTACCTTCTCGTTAGGCGCCCACTCGACGAAAACCTCCTCGGCTGGAAATTTCGCCATCTCCTCGGTGATTTCGGTGCTGGGCGTTCCGGGATAAGAGGAAACGAAGCGAACGCCTGCCTCGTATGCGCCGCGGGCAACGGCGGCGTTTCCAAGTAAAAGCTTTTTCATAGTGAAATCCTTTCTGACAAAGAAAAGTCAAGGCTATCAGTTGTTAATCTGGGTGGCAACGAGTCCCCCGGCGCAGTAAATCTCGCGCAGCTTGGGCTTCTCGATTTTACCCGTGGGGTTACGGGGAATGTCCGCAAAAATAATGGCACGGGGGCGCTTATAGCGGGGAAGCCGTGTGCAGAAGGCGTTGACCTCCTCCTCGGTCAGAGTCTTATCGGGCTTCACCTCGATAATAGCGGCGGCAATCTCGCCTAAACGCGCGTCGGGCAGACCGATAACCGCCACGTCCTTGACGGCATCGTGGGCGCGGATAAAGTCCTCAATCTGCACGGGGTACAGGTTTTCTCCACCCGTGATGATAACGTCCTTCTTGCGGTCAACTAAGTAAATAAAGCCGTCCTCGTCCTCCATAGCCATATCGCCCGTAAAGAGCCAATCGCCCTTGAGGACCTCCTCGGTGGCCTTTTCGTCCTTGTAGTAGCAAAGCATCACGCCGGGACCCTTCACGCAAAGCTCGCCAACCTCGCCGCGGGGGGCAGGTCTGCCGTTCTCGTCGGCGATGCGCACCGTCCAGCCAAAGCCTGCCTTGCCAATAGCGCCAACCTTATGTACGTTGTCCACACCCAAATGCACACAGCCGGGGCCAATGGACTCGGAAAGCCCGTAGTTGGTGTCGTATTTGTGGTGCGGGAAAACCTTTAACCAGCGGTTGATGAGAGAGGGGGGGACGGGCTGCGCGCCAATGTGCATCAAGCGCCAGGCGTCAAGCTCGTAATCGGAAAGATGAATCTCGCCTCTGTCAATGGCGTCCAGGATATCCTGCGCCCAGGGCACCAGAAGCCAGACAATGGAGCAATGCTCATCGGATGCCGCGCGAACAATCCAATCGGGGCGCGCGCCCTTCAGAAGCACCGCCTTGCCGCCTACCATCAAGGAGCCAAACCAGTGCATCTTGGCGCCCGTGTGATACAGGGGCGGAATGCAAAGGAAAACGTCCTCGTGGGTCTGTCCGTGGTGGTTTTGCTCGGTACGGGCCGCGTGAATCAGACTGCGGTGGGCGTGCAAAATCGCCTTGGGAAAGCCCGTGGTTCCCGAGGAAAAGTAAATGGCGGCATAGTCCTCCTCAGTAAGGGGAATATGAGGGGCGCGGGAGGAGCAGTAAGGAATCATATCCTCATAGCTGTCCGCAAAGGAGGGGCAGTCCTCTCCCACGTAGAACATATGCTTCACCGCCGTCAGCTCGCCGCAAATATCCTCCAAGCGCCCGATAAATTCGGGACCGAATACCAGCATGGAGCAGTCTGCCTTGGTCAAACAGAATTTAATCTCATCTGCCGTATAGCGGTAGTTCAAGGGCACGGCAACCGCGCCTGCCTTCAAAATGCCAAAATAAATGGGAAGCCATTCGATGGAGTTCATCAGGAGAATGGCAATCTTGTCACCCCGTCTGCATCCGCGGGTCAGAAGCAGGTTGGCAAAGCGGTTTGCCCGTTGCTCAAAATCAAGCCAGGTAATCTCTCTGCGGAAGGGCTCGCCAACCGTTGGCTGCGTCAGGGAATACTCCTTCCAGGTAATGCGGCTGGATGGCTCAAATTGGGGATTCAGCTCCACCAACGCCGTTTCGTGGGGGTATTGGATGGCGTTTTGCGTCAATAAGTCAACGATGGTCATGGTAAATCCTTTCGTATCTGTTCTTTTACCCAATAACAAAAATTTCTGCCGACAGGAAATGGCGGCGGCGCATTGCGCGGGGCGCAAGAAAATAATTACTATAATTTTATCATAATGGGCTAAAAAAGTCAATAGTGAGATGCCTTGTTGAAGGGCGAAAAGCGTATTTTTTAACGGTTTTCGATACAGAAAAGCGCCTTGGAAATGTTCCAAGGCGCAGGCATACGGTAAATTTATTTTTCTCTCTTACGGGGGATGGGCGTTTCGTCCTCATTGCGTTCCTCGTCGCCCCCGTCCTCCTTGTCGGGCGCGTCTTCATCCTCGCTCTTCTTTTGCAGGAGAGTGTTAAAATCAAAGTCACGGTAGGCATCGGTGGAAATAGGCAGATTCTTCTTGCCAAGACGGTGGGTCAACAACGGATGAAGCTCGGCATAAAGGGTGGTATACAGCGGTACCGCAAGGAAGGCGCCGATAAGACCGAAGAAGCCCCCCGAAATAATAACCAGCGCCGCTACCAGCGCATAGGAGGGACGAAGCTTCTTGGGCATCAGTCCTGGCAAAAGAAGGAAGGAGTTGAGAATTTCAAGACCCAACAGAATGGCAGCATAGAAGAATGCCTTCTGGGGCATCAGAATCAAAACCAGAACCACCGCAATCGCGTCGCCAATCAAGGAGCCAACAACAGGAATCATGTGGGAGAGCAGCAGCACCAGGGTGATAACCGAGAGCATTGGAATGTTCAGCAGCAGCGAGAAGAGGAATGCGGCAGTCGCAAAGCAAATGGAGGAGAGAATTCTCGCGCCCGCAAAGGAGCAGAAATCCGAATACAGTCGCTTGCAGAAAATAACGATACGGGTCGCCGCCTTTTCGGGGAAAATAGCCACCACCAGCTTGGCGGAAACGCCCGAAATGATGCTGCGACAGGCAAGAATGTAAATGGACGCCATCACGCCCAAGAACACGTTTGCCACCTCCGAGGCGGCACGGGACAAAATGTCCATTACCTGGGAAAGGAGCGCCGTGGAGTTCTGCAAAATAGAGAAAATGTTATCGTTGATATAATCGCCAAACGCCGACACCACAGTACCGATAACACCGCCGCTTTCGCCGCTTGCCTCTAGAAATTCGCGAAGCGAGTGAAGCAGGGGCATAGCGGTGACACGCAGGTAGTTGATGTCCTGAATCAAGGCAGGGATAATGGAGCCGAAGCAGACGCCCAAAAGGATAAGGGCAAATAGATAGGAAATGATAATGGCAAAGGCGGAGCAAAGACGGGGATGAGGCTTCTTTTTGTCAAAAATCTTGGCAAAGAAATGCTCCAGCCTACGTACCACGGGCAACAGAATCAAGGCGAGAATAATGGCGTAAAAGACCGAGCTGAGCTTGACGGTTACGTCCTTGATAAACCCGAAAATTGTGCCCAGATTAAAGAAAAGCATGCCGAACAAAACGGTGAATGCTATAACGGCAAGCGCGTAAACGGAAATGGTAAAGAGTCTTTCATTCAGCTTTTTCATACGGCACTCCTTTCTGTATACTTGTTTTCAAGCGTTATTCCTCCGAGTCGTCAGAGGGGGCGTCCTGCTTCTTCTTATGATGCAGGAAGGGAAAGCGCATTCTGTGCGCCTTGTGGGGGGCACGGGAGGCAAACAAGTCCTTGTACAGCTTAGTGTCCGTGGGGTGCCCCTTGGCTTGCAGACGGTTGTTGGCAAAGTCACGAATCAGCATATAGAAGGTGCTGAAAACGGGAGCGGAGAGCAGCATACCGGGGATGCCGAATAAACCCCCGCCAATGGCAATGGAAATGATAATCCACATACCGTTCAGACCAACCGCGTCGCCAATGACCTTGGGACCGATAAAGTTGGCGTCCAACTGCTGAATAGCCAGGGAAACCAGAACGAATACGATAACCCGCCAAGGGTCGCTGGTGCAAATCAGAAGGGCGCAGGGAATACCGCCAATCCAAGGACCCACAACGGGAATAAGGTCGGTCACCGTCATAATGATGGAAATCAGCATTGGGTAGGGAATACCGAATACGTAGTAGAAAATGGTATTCAGCGTGCCCACGATAATAGACTCAAAGATTTTGCCAACCAGGTAGTTGCCAAAGGCGGCGTTGGCGTAGGAGGCGACCTTCTCGGTGTAAACGCAGACCTTGGGAGGGAAAAGCGCTACAAGCCCTTGGCGAAGGCAGGCGCGGATATGCTCCTTGTGGTAAATGAAGGCACCCGACAGCGCCGCGGCAATGATGAACTGGTAGGAGAAGGTCACAAGCCCCGCGCCAAAGGCGGAGAGATAGCTGACGATTCTGTTCCAGTATTGCTCAAGCATAGACTGAATGGTGTCCGAGGTGATTTCAAAGCCAAGACCCTTTACAAAGGTAGTCACCCAATTTAAGCCATCCGCGATGAAAATGCGTAGCCGCTCGCCCAGCGCCTGGGAATCTCCCACCAAAAGGGGGACAATCACGAAAATAAAGAGAACGACCACCGCCACGACCACGAAAAAGGTCAGAAAAATAGACAAGAGGCGGCGAATCCCGTGGGAGTGCAGCTTGCGGAGGAGCCTTTCAAAAACACGAACCAACGGGTTGAGAATGTAGGCGAACACAAACCCGAACAAAACGGGGGTTATAATGCGCCAAAGACTATCAAACCAGGAAAGGACAGTGGAGAGATTCATAGCGGCGGCAATCACCAGCATCGCAATCGCCAAAACGGCGCAGGCGTAGATAGCCAAGGTTGTGTACCGCTTGGAAGGACGAAAGAATTTCATAGCCACTCCTTTCCGCTTATGAAAGCTGAATTTAGATATATTATTATTGTACACCAAAGAAAAGTCGAATGCAATAGGAAAAAAGAAAATTTACAAAAAAAGGAAAAAAATCTTGTAATTTTTCTCCAAGTGGAGTACAATAGAAAAAAACGGCGAAAAGAGCGAAAAATGGTTATAGAAGAAAAGGCGTATGCCAAAATTAATCTGTTTTTAGACGTGCTGGATAAACGGGCGGACGGGTTTCACGGTATTCGCTCCGTGATGCACGCGGTAGACCTGTATGACGAGGTGACCCTGGATTTTACCCCTGCGGAGTATGCCTGCGTCACCCTGCAAGCGGAGGGGGATGCGCCCCTGGGCGACCCGATGCAAAACCTGGCGTATCTGGCGGCGGAGCGCTTTATGGAAAAAACGGATTTTACCGCCGCGGTGCTCATAACCTTAAAAAAGCATATCCCCGTGGGCGCGGGCCTTGGCGGCGGCAGCAGCAACGCCGCGGCAGTCTTGCGCGCTATGAACCTGGCGGCTGGGAAGCCCCTGTCCATCGAGGCGCTTTGCGCCTTAGGTGCCGAGCTTGGCTCGGACGTCCCCTTCTGTATTTTGGGTGGCACCAGACTCTGCACGGGTCGGGGCGAGAAAATGCAGGAATATCCCCTGGATACGGAGGGGCTCTTTTTCGTCATTGCCAAGCCTAAGCGGGCAAGCGTTTCCACCCCCGCGGCATACGGCGAGTTGGACAAGGCGTTTGGCGACTTCAAGGAGGATAATTGGCAGTGGCATAACGCCCTCTTTACCTTCTTTGAGGAGGACCCTCTGTCCTCTATGTACAACATCTTTGAAAGCACCGTCCTTCCCAACTGCGTGGAGGCGTCGGAGCTGCGCACCAAGCTTATCTCCCAGGGTGCCGTCGGCAGTATGATGTCGGGAAGCGGCCCTGCCGTTTTCGGTATCTTCACCGAAAAGGAAAAGACAGAGGAGGCAGCCGCCGCTATACCCGGCGCCGTTCTTTGCGTCTCCGCTCCCTATCCTCTCGTATGAGTCTTAACACAAAACCGCCGCTTCAGTCGAAGCGGCGGTTTTGTATGTGAAATTCAGTCTGCCTTTTTTCGTGCGGTAAGCCTTTGCCGAATAACGGGAATGGCACCGATTGCCATAATAACGGCAAAGACGATGAGGTACCAGACGTTTGCCATACCGTGACCGATGATGGAGGCCAGAATCATAAAGAGCGAGCCGCAGATAGCCAAAGCGGGCAGAACGAAGCGGCGAAGCGGATTTTCATCCTTGCTCTTAATCATCCAAAGAATAAAGATGGGAATATAAAGCGCGTAAAGGGTGATAATCGGAATCTCGGAGGAGTCGAATACGAAGGGGCCCGACCACGTGCCTGCCAGATTGGAAAGATAGAAGTAAAGGCCCCAAGCGCCGCAGAAGAAGAGGCCGAGCACGGCAGAGTTGTTTGCCATATTGGTCTTTTCGTCAACGCGGGAGAAAAGGTCAGGCGCAAAGCCCTCGCCGCGCGCGGCAAGCGCGTATACGCCGCGGGTACAGCCAACCATCAGACCGTTCATCGTGCCAAGGCAGGAAATAGCGATGAAGAGGTTGAGAATGTTGCCAAGCACGTTGCCGAAGACGTTGGTGAAGGCAACCGTTGCGCCGTCCTTCAGAAGCACGTCAACGGGGGCTCCGCCCGAAACGCCGAGATAGTAGGAAATGTAAACGGCAATGATAATCAAGCCGCCAATGATAAGGGCACGAGGCAGATTTCTCTTGGAGTCCTTCAGCTCTGCGTTGATGGAGGTGGAAACAATCCAGCCCTCGTATGCAAAGGAGGTGGCGCAAACAGCGGCAAAGAGAGGTGCGGTAAGAAGTCCGCCGGAGGCCGCGTCGGTCACGATGGGAGCTGCGTTGAAGTTGTTTGCCAGCGTGCCGTTGGCAAGACCGACGATAACGCCGACGATGGCCATAAGGCCGATGGGGATAAGCTTGATAATCGTGGTGGAGGTCTGGAAATGTCCTGCAATTTTGGGGGAGAGGGCGTTAAGACCGAACGAGCAGCAGAGGTAGAACATCATCAACGCCATACATTCCGGGCCAACGATACAGCCGCCGTCTGCGGCAGAAATCAAAAGCGGGAAATCAGGCGCCACGGAGGTAAGAAATACTAAGGTGTAGCGCGCCGAAAGCCAAGCCAGAACGGAGGTCAGCGTGGGATAATTAGGTCGTTGCCAGGAACCAGCCGAGAAAGTAGGCGTACTTTGGGCCGACGGTTGCTTCGGCATAGTCGACAACGCCGTTGACCTTCTGGTATTTCTGGGCCATAACGGCAAACGCGAGAATGCAGGAGAGCATCACGCAGCCGCCGATGATCCAAGCAAGAATGCCAAGGCCAACGTTGCAGTTGGTCTTCTCCAAAACGGTTTGTGCTTTAAAGAATACACCCGAGCCGATAACGGTTCCAACCACCATACAAATGGCGGTAAAAAGACCGTATTTTTTAGTCAGCTTTTCTTCCATGTCAGTTGTGCCTTGTAAAAGGCGTCCTTTCTACGTATTGAAATGTTGTGATTAGGGATTGAGTCTGTCGGGGCCGCGGAAAATAAACATGGATTCCTTAATGGAAAGGCCCAAAAGGAGCATGGTCATTCTGTCAACGCCAAGCCCGAAGCCGCCGTGAGGAGGGCAGCCGTAGCGGAAGAACTCGGTGTAGAACTCAATGTCCTTGCCAAGTCCCTTTTCGGCGGCTTGGGCAAGCAATACGTCATAGCGATGCTCTCTCTGCGCACCCGTGGTGATTTCCACGCCGCGCCAGATAAGGTCATAGCCCTGGGGCTTGCCGTCCTTGCGCATATGGTAGAAGGCGCGCTTTTCGGCGGCAAAGTCGGTAACGAAAAGAAATTCGTGGTCAAACATATCCTTAGAAAGACGGTAGGTCAGCTTTTCTGCCTCGGTGGTCAAGTCACCCTGCTCGGAGAGAGGGCAGGTGTAGCCGTAGCGCGCCTCTAACTCGCGGTAAATTTCCGCCAAGGACATACGGGGGAAGGGCTTCTTGGGCACGATAACCTCAAGACCGAAAAGACGCTCGATTTCCTCGCCGTACTTTTCCTTGACCCCTGCCAGCATATCGGTCAGCAGCTCCTCCTCAAAGGCCATAACGTCCTCGAAGGAATCAATATAGCTCATCTCCAAGTCAAAGCCCGTGAACTCGGTGGTGTGCTTGCTGGTGTAGGACTTTTCGGCGCGGAATACGGGGCCAACCTCAAAAATTCTTTCCAGACCGGACGCCATAGCCATCTGCTTGTAGAACTGCGGGCTCTGGGCAAGGTATGCGTCACGGTCAAAATAGTTGAGCTTAAAGACCTCGGAGCCCGATTCGGATGCGGCGCCGATAATCTTGGGGGTGTGGATTTCGAGAAAATCGTGGTCCAGTAAGAACTGACGCATACGGGCAACCATACAGGTCTGCGCCTTTATCATCAGCGCGTTCTTCTCGGAGCGCAAATCAATCCAGCGGAAGTCTAAGCGGGAGTCGATAGCCGCGCCCTCCTGAATGGGAAGCGCCGCCGCGATGGACTCAATCTGAAGAGAGGTGGGGAGAATTTCAATGCCGCCGAGCTTTACGTATTCGCTGGCAACCGCCTCGCCCTCTACCGTTACCACCGAGTCAAGGGACAGCTTGTCCACCGCCTCGGCAATTTCGGGAAGGGAAGCCTTCTCCACCGTTACCTGGATTTTACCCGTCAAATCACGAATGACCAAAAAGGCCATGGATTTCTTGTTGCGAAGATTTTCAATAAAGCCCTGGATTTTCACCTTGCCGGGCTTCACGTCCTTGATGTACGTGCGATTCATATCTGCCTCCTGCAAATTCTTAAAATTGATATAGTTAAAATATAAACATACATGGTTATTATACCCTGCTTTTTTGAAAAAGTCAATGGCTTTTCTCCTTGAAAAGAGCGGAAGGGGCAAAAAATATGCCGATAGCAGAAAAAAGCAGTTTTTCAGCAAAAAAATATATGGAAGAAAAGAGATGTCTATGCTACAATGAGAAAAAACAAAAGCCAAGGAGGCAGTATGCTTTTAACCGAAAACGCCTGTCAGCTGTATGCCATCACGGGGGATTTTGCGCCGCCCATCGGCGACCTTGTCAAGGAGGAAAACGGCTATTCCTATACCCAAGAGGAGTATCGGATAGAAACCGTCCTTCACCCTCACCCCTCGGGCGTCCTTCGCCGCGAGGATACCTTTATCAATACGGGAAGCCGCCCCTTGACCCTCTATGCCGCCCTGTCCCGCTTTACCTATCCCGGGGCAGAGCTGTCGGTGTATACCCAAAGAACCGAGTGGACGGAGGAAAGCGTTGGCGCCTGGCAGCCCCTGCATACTGCCGTCTGCGCCCAGAACGATGACCTGCGCGCCAACTGCGGTGCCGCCCCCTTTCTCGCCCTTTTCAACGAGCAAATGGGAGAGGGAATTGCCTATCATACCCTCGCCGACGGGCTTTGGCAGATAAAGGCGGCGCGCCGCTTCACCGTGGATACCCACACCGCTGAGGCGATAGTGGAGTTAGGCTTCTCGGAGCGTGCCTTCCGTTATACCGTTGCCCCGGGGGAGCGCTTCGCCCTTGCCCCCGTTTTGTTCTATTCCTTCAAAAGCAAGCTGGATATGGACGCCTATAAGCTCCACCGCTATTGTAACGACCTCTATCCCCAAAGGGAAATGCCTGTCCTGTACAACACCTGGATGTATCGCTTCGGCAAGCTGGATTTTGATGAATTGACCGTTCAGTTAGACAAGGCAAAGGCGCTTGGCGCCGACTATTTCGTCCTGGATGCGGGCTGGTTTGGCAGAGGCTGGAATACCCATCCCGGCTTCGGCACCTGGCTGGAGGAAACGGATACCGCCCTTTCGGGGCGAATGACGGAGCTGTTTGCGCTTTTGCGCCAAGCAGGCTTGAAGCCGGGGGTCTGGTTTGAAATCGAGGGCGCCTCGGTTTGCTCCGAGGTCTATAAAAAGAACCCCTCTCTCTATTTCCTCGAAAAGGGGCGTGCCTTCGTTAATTTCGCCTCGCCCTTGGCGGTAGAGCATATTCTCTCCCTGGTGTCGGAGCGTATAGAGCGCTACGGCATCGAGTGCATCAAATTCGATTACAACGTGGTGCCCGACGTTGACCCCCAAAGCGCCTCCTTCCGTGACTATTTCCTTGGCTACCGCCGCTTTATCCGCGCGCTGCGGCAAAAGCAACCCGCGCTTCATATCGAATGCTGTGCAGGGGGCGGCTTGCGTATGGCGATGGTTAACGTAGGAGATTTCGATTCCTTCTGGATGAGCGACAACCATAGCCTGCGGGCGCAGCTGGATATCTATAAAAATACCCTTATTCGGATGCCCTCAAGAGCCTTGGAGCATTGGATAACCGTGGAAGGGACAGAGCGCTTCCGTGAGAATTTCAACGGTGAAAACGCCCCCCTCCTCTATTCCTGCGCCAACGCCACCTGGAGCGCCATTGAGCATATCCGCGAGGACTTTCTCCTTGCCGCTATGCTGGGAGGCCCCGTAGGGCTCAGCTGCGACCTTTCTGCTATTCCCGAGGGCACCTTCGCCAAGCTGAAGGCGGCGCTGGCAGACTACCGTCGGGAAAGCGCCTTCTGGCGCACCTCCGAGTGCCGCATCCTGGCGGACGGAGAGCAAGCCTTGGTTTTGCAGTTCAGTGATGCCGCTCTTTCCACCGTCAGGCTCCTGGCATTCGGCAAATGTAAGCACCAAAGGACGGTAAGCGTCCTTCCCGTCTTAAAGGAGGGCGTTTCCTATCGGGATGAGAGCGGCGCTCTTCTTTCCTCCCGTGAGGTCATCCTTCCCCTGGATGGGGAGGGCTCCGCCTCGCGGAAGACTCTCTTCGCCTTGACAAAGTAAAAAAAGCCCTTGCGGTCTTGAAGCACCGCAAGGGCATCTTTTTTTGAAAAAATCGCCTCTTAAACCTCCATAATATAAGGCTCAAAGGCAAGCGCCTCCTTGGCATCCTCGGCGCTGTTGACGTTGGCAACGCCAAGCCGCGCGTACTGCTTCACACGGCGGCAGTTTTCTGCCGAGGTCTTGCGCAGGGGCTCCTTCAGCCAGGCAAAAATCGGGGTGTCAAGATACAGCCATACAATCAGATTTTCATAAGGAACACGGGCAAGCAGCGCCTTCAGCGTGTCCTCGTCACAAAGCCCGTCCCAGTCAATGCGTACGTTGGGATTGCGCTTTTGCAGCTTCTCTATCTGCTCTAAGGTTTCGCAAATGAAGGATACGGGGGTGTCGTATTTCGCCACCAGCGCAAAAAGGGCGTCTAACTCCTCGCCGTCATGCAACTTGGCAAATTTGTCAATCGTGATGGTTACGCCCGTTCCCTCGGCGGCGGCAAGTAGCGCCTCCAAGGTTGGAATTTTCGTGCCGCGGAATGTCTCGCCCTTGGCAATCCCCGCATCGTACGCCATCAGCTCCTCATAGGTTAAATCGGCAACCGGTACCTGTCCTTCAATTCGTGAGCCGTCGGCGTGGCGGCAGGTGCGGTTGATAATTTTATCGTGAGAAAGCACAATAACGCCGTCCTTCGTCAGGCACGGGTCAGTTTCAATGTAGGCAAAGCCGCCCGTCAGCGCTTTTTCAAATGCGGGCATTGTGTTTTCGGGCGTGTAGGCCACGCCGCCTCTGTGTGAACGGTAAAGCATAGTGTTCTCCTTTTGGTGTTTTTGTGAGTCCTTTACGCAAAATGAAGGATTAAGTCTTCTCCCCGTCTGTGGGCGTCAGAAGCTGAACCTTGGCATAGCTGTCCTCCATAAAGGCACAGCAAGCGCCCATCTCTCGCAAATCAATCCTGTCGGGGTCTGCTTGCAGCAAGCGCTCTATAAAGGCGTTTGCCTCATTTTCGCTGTGGAACGGGCGGTAGCCCTCCTTGGCATCCTTGTCCGTCGGACAAAGAAAATAGCTTCGCACGCTTGCGCCCCTGCCGATGCTTGCCTTTACCACCCAGTCCCCCGGCTCGTAAAAATCGCAATCCCTGTAATAATGGCGGCAGGATAATAGCTCCTGAAACTCCGCTACCAACAGCTGCTTCGCCCAATATCCGATAAATCTCATACGGCAGTCCTTTCTTTCCGTGCTGGAAGGCATAAAAGCCCTTTTAGTCACTATAGCACAGCCAAGCCGAAAAATCAAGAGGGAAGTGCCACAAGCAAGAAAAACCAAGCCAATCGGCTTGGTTTTTGTTAAATTTTGCGCCGCTTGCTTCCAAAAAGACGGATATCCCGTTCCATATTTATTTGGTCGGCGGCTCATGATGAAGGCGTTATAATGGCTGTTTTTTCACCTCACGCGTCGCAGTCAAGCATCGTTTTGCCTTTCCCGCAAAGCGTTTCAAAGTCGCGGGTAAAATCTTTTACAGCAGCGGTTACGCAAGCATTTTTAATTAAATTGTCTATGACGTCGGGCGCTACGGTTGCCGCGCCTATGCCGTATGCGCAAAGCTCTTGTATTTGGTTGGCGTTCTTGAAGCTGGCCGCGAGGATTTGCGTTTTTTGCTCGCCGTCTAAAATGTCTTGCATCATCTTCGTGCTTTCGATGCCGTTCGCTCCAAGGTTATCGATACGGTTCACGTAAGGCGCAACGTAATCGGCCCCGCTTCTTGCGGCTAAGTATGCTTGCATGGGGGTATAAATTGCCGTAGCGGTTATTTTGTAACCCTCTTTGGAAAGGTGCTTCATTGCTTTTAACCCTTCGGGTACGGTGGGGATTTTTACGTAGGTGTTTTTTCCTAAAATGTCAACCATTTTATGCGCTTCTTCAATCATATCCTCTGCTTTTTCAGAAATAACTTGCGCATGCAATTCTGCGTTATCACCAATAACGGCGCGGATTTCTTTTAATACCTCGTAAGGGTTACGTCCGCTTTGCGCGAGAATAGACGGGTTTGTAGTAACGCCGTCGATAGGGTAGTAAGAATAAATGCGTTTGATGTTTTCAATGTCTGCATCGTCAATAAGTAATTTCATAGAAGTTCTCCAAAAATTATTTTATTTGTTAAATTGTTTTCATTCGTTTGTTAAAATTCGAATTTTATCGTTTGTGTGTTCCACGAAAGAAAAGCCCGTGCGCCAGATTTTCGTGGAGTCAGCCACGACTAATACCTGTTTTGCACACTTGCGCCCCTGCCGACGCTTACCTTTACCACCCAGTCCCCCGGCTCGTAAAAATCGCAATCCCTGTAATAATGGCGGCAGGATAATAGCTCCTGAAACTCCGCTACCAACAGCTGCTTCGCCCAATATCCGATAAATTTCATACGGCAGTCCTTTCTTCCCGTGCTGGAAGGTATATCAGCCCTTTTAGTCACTATAGCACACCCAAGCCAAAAAATCAAGAGGGAAGTGCCACAAGCAAGAAAAACCAAGCCAATCGGCTTGGTTTCGGTTTATTCAAACCCACACCACTCGGCGCTGGGTTCGTCCGACAGGACGGCAACAAAAAAGCACACCTTTCGGTGTGCTTTTTTTATACGGGAATCCGCCTGCCGCCCTTGGCGGCATCGGCGGAGAACACCTATGCCGCTTACAAGCGAGCTTGACGCAGCTTGTCGGTGTTCTCTCGAACCCATACACCATCGTGCGTTGCACTCGGTGCTGGGTTCGCCGACGGGTCACCAGAACGAAAAAAGCACACCTTTCGGTGTGCTTCGTTCTGGTGACCCGTACGGGAATCGAACCCATGTTTTCGCCGTGAGAGGGCGATGTCTTAACCGCTTGACCAACGGGCCTTGAAATTGGAACAGGCGTATTATATCAAAAGAAAATCAAAAAGTCAAGGGGTTTTTGAAAAAAAGATAAGAAAAGTTTTTTTCTTTTCAAGAAAGCCGCTTTTTTGAAAGTTTTTTCAGCCTCGTGTATATTTTTTTGTAAAACCTCTTGACAAGCTGTTCTAATTTTGTTATAATGCACCTGTTCCGTTGAGAAAACGGCGCAAGGGGCATTAGCGCAGTTGGGAGCGCACAACACTGGCAGTGTTGGGGTCAGGGGTTCGAATCCCCTATGCTCCACCAACAAAAAAGCCTAATTTGTCTGGTAGACAAATTAGGCTTTTTTGAATGATGTTTGCCTTCGGCAAATGAT
Organism: Clostridia bacterium; assembly: GCA_017467085.1. Taxonomy (GTDB): domain Bacteria; phylum Bacillota; class Clostridia; order Oscillospirales; family CAG-272; genus UBA1740. The sequence goes on from JAFTSW010000013.1 coordinate 23,983, forward strand.
GTTGGCTTCGCCAATGATGACGGCTACGCCTAATGATGCGTGCCTGACGGCACATTGAGGCAAACATCACATCATTGCGGAACGCAGTGGAGCAACATCATATTTGCGAAGCAAATGCATCATATCGCCGAAAGGCGATGCATCATTTCAAAGGTTGTTTTATATTCTTTAATTATCATCATCAAGCTTAAGCACAGCCATAAACGCCTCGGGAGATACCTGAACCGAACCGAGCTGACGCATCTTCTTC
>JAFTSW010000001.1 GCA_017467085.1 Clostridia bacterium
ACCAACGATGCCGCAGGCGACGGTACCACCACCGCAACTATCTTAGCGCAGGCTATGATTTGCGAGGGTATGAAGAACGTAACCGCAGGTGCTAACCCTATGGTTCTCCGCAAGGGTATCAGCAAGGCTACCGAGGCTGCCGTTGCTTCCCTGATGTCCCACGCCAAGAAGGTAAGCGGTACGGCGGATATCGCCAGAGTCGGCACCATCTCCGCGGGCGATGAGGTTATCGGTACCCTGATTGCCGACGCTATGGAAAAGGTAACCGCGGACGGCGTTATCACCGTTGAGGAGTCCAAGAGCGCGGAAACCTATTGCGAGGTTGTAGAGGGTATGCAGTTCGACAGAGGCTATCTCTCTCCCTATATGGTCACCGATACCGACAAGATGGAGGCAGTGCTGGACGATGCCTACATTCTGATTACCGATAAGAAGATTTCCTCTATCCAGGATTTGCTGCCCCTTCTGGAGCAAATCGTGCAGACGGGCAAGAAGCTGGTTATCATCGCGGAGGACGTAGAGGGCGAGGCTCTGACCACCTTGGTTCTCAACAAGCTTCGCGGCACCTTTACCTGCGTAGCCGTAAAGGCTCCCGGCTTTGGCGACCGCCGCAAGGAAATGCTCCGCGATATCGCCATTCTGACGGGCGGCACCGTGATTACCGACGAGCTGGGTCTGGATTTGAAGGAAGCAACCTTAGAGCAGCTTGGTAGAGCAAGACAGGTAAAAATCAGCAAGGAAACCACCGTGATTGTAGACGGTGCGGGCGATAGCGAGGAAATCAAGAACAGAGTAGCCCAGATTCGTGCCGCTATTGAAACCACCACCTCCGACTTTGACCGTGAAAAGCTCCAGGAGCGTCTGGCGAAGCTGGCAGGAGGCGTTGCCGTTATCAAGGTTGGCGCCGCCACCGAGATGGAAATGAAGGAGAAGAAGCTCCGCATTGAGGACGCCCTGAACGCAACCAAGGCAGCCGTTGAGGAGGGCATCGTCGCAGGCGGCGGTACCGCTCTTATCAACGTGATTGCGGACGTAGAGAAGATTTTGGACGAGGTAGAGGGCGACGAAAAGACGGGTGTCCGTCTGGTTGTCAAGGCGCTGGAAATTCCTATGCGTCAAATTACCGAGAACGCAGGGCTTGACGGCTCCGTTATCGTGGACAAAATCAAGAACAGCGGCAAAATCGGCTACGGCTTTGACGCATACAAGGAAGAATACACCGATATGATGGAGGCAGGCATCGTTGACCCTGCCAAGGTAACCCGCAGCGCGCTGCAAAACGCCGCTTCGGTTGCCGCAACCGTTCTGACCACCGAGGCTGTCGTTTCCGACAAGGAGGACGAGAAGGAGCCCGTTGCTCCCGCAGGTGGCGGTATGGGTGGCGGTATGGGCGGTATGTATTAATCCCCCCTTCCAAAACCCCTGTTCCCCGATTGGCAAACACCAATCGGGGAATTTTTTATAGCAATTTTACAATTTATACAAAAAAATATGAAAAAACCTCTTTACATTGTGCAAAATGTATGGTAAAATAAATACGGTAAGGGAAGCTCCCACGGCATTTCTCTTTGGGAAGCCCTTGTCAGAAAGCGAAAAGGAGAATCCACCATGAAGATGATTATGACGGGTAGACAAATGACCGTTTACGAAACCACCAAGGAAATGGCAGCCAAAAAGCTGGCGAAGTTCGAGAAATTCTTTGATGATAACGCCGAAATGACCGTGTCCTTCAGCCAAAGGCACGGATTGGATATGGTTGAGATAACCATTCGCTCCGGAGGCTTGATGTTCCGCGGCGAGGAGGGAAGCGATTCCTTTGCCAACGCCATTGACGCCGCCATTGATTCCTTGGAGCGCCAGATTCGCAAGAATAAAACCCGCTTGGAGAAAAGATTGCGGGATGGGATTCATATTGACCCCGTTGAGGAGGAGGCGGAGGAGGAGCCCTTCCGTATCCGCACCAAGACCTTTGACGTAAAGCCTATGTCGGTGGAGGAGGCGATTTTGCAAATGCAGCTTCTCGGGCACCAGTTCTTCGTGTTCAGCGACGCGGAAACGGGTGACACCTGCGTGGTCTACCAGAGAAAGGACGGGGACTACGGTCTTATCGTTCCAAGATAACTTTATAACGTCCGTTGCGCCGCCCCAAGGGCTTGTCCCTTGGGGCGGCTTTTGGCTGGCGCTTTTTGTCAGAAATGGAAAAAAGAATCATTGACTTTTTCCGTTAAATAAGGTATACTTATCTCGTATGATAACGGCAACGGAAAATCGCGGGGAAGGGGGAGAGAAAAATGGCGGAAAAGCTGTTTCATCTGAAAAGCGACTATGCGCCCACAGGCGACCAGCCCAAGGCAATCGAGGCGCTGGTGGCAGGGCTCGAGGCAGGGGAAAGAATGCAAACCCTCTTGGGCGTAACGGGCTCGGGTAAAACCTTTACTATGGCAAACGTCATTGCCCAAATGAACCGCCCCACCCTGGTGCTGGCGCATAATAAAACCCTCGCCGCCCAGCTTTGCAGCGAGTTCCGCGAGTTTTTTCCCGACAATGCGGTAGAGTATTTTATCTCCTATTACGATTACTACCAGCCCGAGGCGTATATCCCCGGGAAGGATATGTATATTGAGAAGGACGCCCTTATCAACGATGAAATTGATAAGCTGCGCCATTCGGCAACCTCCTCGCTCTTTGAGCGCCGTGACGTCATCGTGGTGTCAAGCGTCTCCTGTATCTATACCCTCGGTGACCCTTTGGAGTACCAGAGCCTTCTGGTGTCGGTGCGCCCCGGGCAGGAAATGCAACGGGACGAGCTGTTGCGCCGCCTTGTCGCCATTGGCTACGAGCGCAATGATTTGAACTTCATTCGTGATAAGTTCCGTGTCCGTGGGGACGTGGTGGAGATTTTCCCCGCCTCCTCCACCGATACCGCCATTCGGGTGGAGTTCTTCGGGGACGAGGTGGACCGTGTCAGCCAGATTCGGGTTCTCACGGGGGAAATACTGCAGGTGCTTTCCTACGCCGCCATTTTTCCTGCCACCCACTACGCCGTATCGGACGATAGAAGGGAAGCGGGGCTTCGGGAAATCGAAGCGGAAATGAAGGAGCGTGTCGCCTTCTTCCAAAGCCAGGGCAAGCTCTTAGAGGCGCAGAGAATTGAGGAACGCACCAAGTACGATTTGGAAATGCTCCGCGAGGTGGGCTTCTGCTCGGGCATTGAAAACTATTCCAGGGTCCTGGCAGGCAGAGCCCCCGGCTCTACCCCCTATACCCTCCTTGACTATTTTCCCGATGACTTTTTGCTTTTCGTGGACGAGTCCCACGTGACCCTCCCCCAGGTACGGGGTATGAGTGGGGGCGACCGCGCCAGAAAAACGAACTTGGTGGAGTACGGCTTCCGCTTGCCCTCCGCCTACGATAACCGTCCCCTTTTCTTTGACGAGTTCGAGGAAAAAATAGGGCAAACCATTTTTGTCAGCGCCACTCCCGGCGCCTATGAACGGGAAAATTCCTCCACCATGGCGGAGCAGATTATTCGTCCCACAGGGCTTTTGGACCCCGAAATCGAGGTGCGCCCCATTGCGGGGCAGGTGGATGACCTGATAGGCGAAATCAGGGACACCGCCGCCCGTGAGGAAAAGGTGCTGGTAACCACCCTGACCGTTAAAATGGCAGAGGAGCTGACCGACTATCTCAGCGCCCAGGGCATCAAGGTCAAGTATATCCATCACACGGTGGAAACCATGGAGCGCCAGGAAATCATTCGGGATTTGCGCCTTGGCGTCTTTGACGTCTTGGTGGGCGTCAACCTTCTGCGAGAGGGTCTGGATATCCCCGAGGTATCGCTGGTGGCGATACTGGATGCGGACAAGGAGGGCTTTTTGCGCTCCGCCTCCTCTCTCATACAGACGGTGGGACGTGCCGCCCGTAACGAGCACGGGCGCGTGGTGATGTACGCCGATAAAATCACCGACTCTATGAAAACCGCCATTGACGAAACGGCGCGCCGCCGTGCCATACAGCAGGCGTATAACGAGGAAAACGGTATCACCCCTGCCTCGGTGAAAAAGGCGGTGCGTGACCTCATTGAAATCGGCAAGAAGGAGGCGGCCTCCGCCAAGGAGGACAAGAAGCGCAAGCTTTCGCCCAAGGACAAGGAAAAGCAGATTGCGGAATGGACGGCAGAGATGAAGCGTGCCGCCTCGCGCCTGGAGTTCGAGCGTGCCGCATACCTGCGCGATAAAATTAAGGAATTACGCGGATAAAACGATGAAAAAAGAATTGGTTATTCGGGGTGCCAGAACCCACAATCTGAAAAATATAGACCTGACCATTCCCAGAGATACGCTGACGGTTATCACGGGGCTTTCGGGCTCGGGAAAATCCTCCTTAGCCTTTGATACCCTGTACGCCGAGGGACACCGCCGCTTTGTGGAGTCCCTCTCCTCCTACGCCCGTATGTTTTTGGGGCAGTTGGATAAGCCGGACGTGGACGTTATCGAGGGGCTTTCCCCCGCTATCTCCATCGACCAGAAAACCACCTCCAAGAACCCTCGCTCCACCGTGGGAACGGTCACCGAAATATATGACTATCTGCGTCTGCTCTATGCCCGTATCGGTATTCCCCACTGTCACGTCTGCGGCAAGGAAATCCGTCAGCAGACCAACGAGCAGATTTTGGAGCAGATTATGACCCTTCCCGAGGGAACGCGCTTTATGGTGCTTTCTCCCGTGGTGCGCGCCCAGAAGGGTACCCACGAGAAAATTCTGGCGGAGGCAAGACGCTCGGGGTATGTCCGCGCCCGTATTGACGGGGCGATGTACGAGCTTTCCGAAGAGATTTCCTTGGATAAAAATATCAAGCATACCGTGGATATTGTGTTAGACCGCCTGGTTATTCGGGAGGGAATGGAGAGCCGCCTTTCCGATTCCCTGGAAAGCGCCCTGAAGCTGTCCGACGGGCGTGTACGCATTCTCACCGTCCCTCGGGACGGGGAGGAGGAGAAGGAAATGGAGTTCTCCCAGAAGTACGCCTGCGAGGAGCACGGTGTTTCCTTCGGAGAGCTGGAGCCCCGTATGTTCTCCTTCAATAATCCGATGGGCGCTTGCCCCAAATGCGCGGGGCTGGGGGTAGACCGCTCGCTTTCTCCCGAAAAAATCATTCCCAATAAGAGCCTTTCCCTGCGCCAGGGCGCCATCGCCGTCAACGGCTTCAAAACCATGGAGGAGGACGGGTGGGGAGGACCCCTCTATGCCGCCGTTGGCAAGGATTACGGCTTTACCTTAGATACCCCTATCTCCGAATTTTCTCCCGAGGCGTTACAGGCGCTTCTTTACGGCACGGGTAGCAAAACCTACCATATCGTGCGCCATTTTGAGGGCGTCCGTCGGGAGCAGATTATCACCTTCGAGGGGGTACTGCACGCCATCGAGCGCCGTGCCTCTATGTTCGGCGCCGACTACTACGAGGGCTTCGTGGAGGAAACCCCCTGCCCCGCCTGCGGCGGTGCCAGACTCTCTCCCTCGATGCTGGCGGTAACGGTTGGCGGCTTGAATATCGACGAGATTTGCCGCCTTTCCATCGGCAAAATGCTGGCGTTTGTGGAAAATCTCTCTCTCTCGCCCACCGAGGAGAAAATAGCCAAGGAAATCTTAAAGGAAATCAAGGCGCGACTGCGCTTTTTGGAAAGCGTGGGGCTTGACTATCTCAATCTGGCGCGTAAGGCAGGCACCCTGTCGGGAGGCGAGGCACAGCGCATTCGCCTGGCGACCCAGATAGGCTCGGCGCTGGTAGGCGTTCTCTATATCCTGGACGAGCCCAGCATCGGTTTGCACCAACGGGACAACGATAAGCTGATAAATACCTTGAAGGAGCTGCGTGATTTGGGCAATACCGTCCTTGTGGTAGAGCACGATGAGGACACAATGCGCGCGGCAGACTACTTAGTGGATATCGGACCGGGGGCAGGCATCTGGGGCGGTCAGGTTGTCGCCGCAGGGACTCCCGAAGAGGTGGCGAAAAACCCGCGCTCCGTTACGGGCGATTACCTCTCGGGACGCAAGCAAATCCCCGTCCCTGCCACCCGTCGTCAAGGCAACGGGTATACGCTCCGTGTTTTAGGCGCTAAAGAAAACAATCTGAAAAATATCACGGTGGATTTCCCCCTTGGTACCTTTACCTGCGTGACGGGTGTGTCGGGCTCGGGAAAATCCTCCTTAGTCAACGGGGTGCTTTTGCAAACCCTGTTGCGTGACCTCAACCGTGCAAACGCCTTCCCCGGGAAGGCAGACGGGGTAGAGGGGCTGGAGCATTTAGACAAGGTCATCGCTATCGACCAGTCCCCCATCGGGCGCACCCCTCGCTCCAACCCTGCCACCTATACGGGGCTGTTCAACGATATTCGGGAGCTGTATGCCATGGTCCCCGAATCCAAGGCGCGTGGCTATACCGCAGGTCGCTTCTCCTTCAACGTGAAGGGCGGCAGATGCGAGGCGTGCGAGGGTGACGGCGTGAAAAAGATAGAAATGCACTTTTTGCCTGATGTCTACGTCACCTGCGACGCCTGTGGCGGACGCCGCTATAACCGCGATACCCTGGAAATCCGCTACAAGGGTAAAAGCATCAATGACGTCTTGGAAATGACGGTAGAGGAGGGGCTTGCCTTCTTCGACGGGCTTCCCAAGCTGACGAGAAAACTCCAGACCCTCTACGATGTAGGGCTTGGCTATATCAAAATCGGACAGTCCTCCACCACCCTGTCGGGAGGCGAGGCACAAAGAGTCAAGCTGGCAACCGAGCTTGCCAAGCGCTCCACGGGCAAAACGATTTATATTCTGGACGAGCCCACCACGGGACTTCACACCCAGGACGTTTCCAAGCTGATAGACATTCTCCAGCGTCTGACGGACGCAGGCAATACCGTCCTGGTTATCGAGCATAACCTGGACCTTATCAAAACCGCCGACTACATCGTGGATTTGGGTAAGGAGGGCGGCGAGGGCGGCGGCACCGTGGTTGCCACGGGTACCCCCGAGGAAATTGCCGCCTGCCCCGATTCCTATACGGGCCTTTTCCTGCGTAGCAAGCTCTAAGACAAGCTCTTATTATGTAAACAAATATGTACACTGCAAGAAAACAAGCTGCCGACAAACGGCAAAGGAAGGATGCTTATGGAAATCAAGCTTCGCTTTCAGCGGCTCTCCGCTGATGCTCTCATTCCCACCTACGCCACCGAGGACGCCGCGGGGGCGGACCTTTACGCCCTGCCCGGGGAGCCCATCACCATTCCTGCGGGCGAAACCCGTCTGATTCATACGGGTGTTGCGCTGGAAATCCCCAAGGGCTACGGCGGCTTTATCTATGCCAGAAGCGGCCTTGCCACCAAGAAGGGCTTGGCGCCTGCCAATAAGGTAGGGGTCATTGACGCCGACTATCGCGGCGAAATTATGGTTGCCCTGCATAACCACGCCGCCGAGGCGCGCACGGTGGAGGGCGGCGAGCGTATCGCCCAAATCGTGTTTGCCCCCGTTGCCCGCGCCCTTTGGGAGGAGGCGGATAGCCTTTCCGATACCGCAAGAGCAGAGGGCGGCTTTGGCTCCACGGGCAAAAAATAATCCCGGATTCTGTAAGGCAAGGCGGTGTGTCCGCCTTGCCTTTTTGTAAAACGAAAACCACGCGATAGTCGCGTGGTTCCAAAGAGGTTAACCGGTGAGAAAAAATCCTCCAATGTGTTATAATAAGATGACCTGCCAGTCAAAATAAAAAACGCATTGGAGGATTTATCTATGAAAAAA
>JAFTSW010000002.1 GCA_017467085.1 Clostridia bacterium
TTTTTCAGCGCCAACAAAGCCTTCGGCGCAAAGGGTCTTCGCCTCGGCATATTGTGCCTCGGCGCTTGCCAACCTCGCTCGGCAGTCCTCTGCCAAATCGGCGGCGTCCTTGTAATCGTCAAGCGCCTCAAAGCTTGCCATGGCTTTTTCAGCGCCAACAAAGCCTTCGGCGCAAAGGGTCTTCGCCTCGGCATATTGTGCCTCGGCGCTTGCCAACCTCGCTCGGCAGTCCTCTGCCAAATCGGCGGCATCCTTATAGTCGCCAAGCGCCAGAAAGATGGTAAAGGCTTTTTCGGCGCCTACAAACCCTGCATTATACAGTGTCGATGCCTCTGCATACTGCTTTGCGCGCTTCGCTTCGTCCGCCAAGAGCGCCTCCATGCCCAAAAAGCCTGCCTTGCAGATAGGGCAAGACGCTTTTTTGTTGAGATAAATCTCGCCGCAGGCGCAAAGGTAAAGCGCATCGTATCGCTCAGGCAGGAACAGCGCTCGCTTATAGGCGCGGCGGCAAAGCGCCGCCTCGTCCGCAGACAGACTATCCACCGTGCGCCGTGCAGGAAGCGGTGCCCATTCCTCTGCCGTATAGTAAAGCGCGGTGCCGTCTGCTCGGTCCAGGGAAGAAACGTACACCGCAAGGGCGCCCGTGCTTGCAGGCACGGCAATAGGAGATTGCGCGCCGAAATAGCCGTTTCCGTCGGGAGCAAAATCCTCATAGGTGTGTCGGATTTCCTCCAAAAACGCCCCCGCCTCATCATAAAGGCGAATGGCAAGCGTAACCGATAGAGGAGCCTTACCCTTGATAAGCTTGCACTTGAAGTGCGCAAGCTTTTTTTGCGTTTTCATATCAAAAAGGAGCGCGCCCGCGCAAATAAGAAGAGGCGCGTCCTTCGCGTAGAGGGTGTCCTTTAATTCATAAAGGCGCTGAAATCTTTCCTGGCTCATCGTTCAAACCTTTCAATTGCTTTGCTTACAGAGGAGGAAGCTCGTCTTCCTCGGGGGTTGCCGTAAAGCCGTACTGAATAGGCGCATTCTCGTCGTCCTCATCGCCTTCGGCTTTTTCTACCGTTTTTCTTTCAAAAATAACCGAGAGAAGAACGCTGGCACCGTATACGGCAAGGGAAGCGGTGCTGAGCTTGCTCAGAATGTTCGTCACGTCAGGGTTGGAGATTTCGATAACGTTGGGAAGAAGCTTCAGCGCGATAAATGCCACGAGTGCCGCGAAAATAACGGTCACGAGAAGGTTTATCCATTTCAGGTTGGATTTGCTTTCCATACGGTAAACGCGGGAGAAATCCGCCTTGTCCATAAAGGGCTGATAACGAACGCTACCCAGCGAGGCAACGAAGGTCACGCAGTTGGTGAAGAACCAAAGGAAGCTGAAAAAGAAGGGGAAGAAGGCAACCATCAAACGAAGCATGAATAAAACGGGCGTGCAAATCAGATACAGCACAAACTCAGATGCGTGCCGCACGTCCTTCTTCATGCCCTTGAGCCAAAGCTCCATATATTCCACAACGGAAGAAAGGGCCTCATAGATAAAAAGAAACACGTACGAGAAGGCAAACAAAACGGTTGCCATCACGATAAAGGGAAAAAGACCGATAAAAGCAAGCACGCGCTTTCCTTTCGTAAGACAGCGGTATTGCAGTGCCGAAAGCGCCTCCTGGCGCAAGCCGCGAAAAAGAGCAACGAAATCCATAGCTGATATCCTTTCAAATGTTTTCTTCCATTATAGTCTATATTTTTTCTTCTGTCAATGATTTTTTTCGTGAGGAGACTTTCATAAAAAGCGCCGCGTGGGCTTGACTTGCGCCGCCTGCTGTGCTACAATAAGCGGGAACGAACACAAACCGTGAAAAAAGGAGCATTATGAATTTTTTAGACAAGGCTATCTCCCTGGTGAGTGATGCGCTCTACACCTATATTCTGATATTTCTCTTGGTTGCGGCGGGCATTTTCTTCACCGTCAAAAGCCGCTTTGTCCAGTTTCGCCTGTTGGGTGAGCAGCTCAGAGCCGTCACCGAAAAGCCCAAGGATAAGGGAAAGGTTTCCTCCTTCCAGGCGCTCATCGTGTCCACCGCCTCCCGTGTGGGAACGGGCAATATCATCGGCGTGTCCGCCGCTCTTTGCCTTGGCGGCTTCGGGTCGGTGTTCTGGATGTGGCTCATCGCCCTCATCGGCGCCGCCTCGGCATTCGTGGAAAGCGTCCTGGCGCAGATTTATAAGAGAAAAAGCGGAAGCGGCTGTGTGGGCGGTCCTGCCTACTACATAGAAACGGCGCTGAAATCCAGACCCCTGGCAATCGCCTTTACCGTCTGTCTGATTTTAACCTACGGCTTCGGCTTCAATATGCTGGCGTCCTATAACCTGCAATCCACCTTTGCGGGCTACGCCTTCTATAATCCCTCCGTGACCCCCTGGGTCATCGGCGGCATTTTGGCGGTGCTGGTGGCAATCTGCCTCTTTGGCGGCGGCAAGCGCGTGATACAGGTGTCGGGCATTCTCGTTCCCATTATGGGCGTTGTCTATATCCTGGTTGCCCTCTTGCTGACGCTGCTGAACATCACCGCCCTGCCCGGGGTTTTGGGTCGCATCTTTGCCGAGGCGTTTAATCTGCCTGCCATCTTCGGCGGCATTAGCGGCTCCTGTCTGATGTACGGCATCAGGCGCGGGCTTTTCAGCAACGAGGCAGGCGTCGGCTCGGCGCCCAATGCCTCCGCCTCCGCCGAGGTTTCGCACCCCGTCAAGCAGGGGCTTTCCCAGATTCTCTCCGTCTTTATTGACACCCTCTTGGTCTGCTCCGCCACCGCCTTTATGTGTATGATGTCGGGCATCGAGCCATCTGCCGCCTTAGAGGGGGCGCCCTACGTGCAGGCGGCGCTGTCTGCCACCCTTGGTGACTTCGGCCCCATCTTCATCACCGTGGCGATGATTCTCTTCGCCTTCACCACCCTGCTTGGCAACCTCTATTACGTGGACCAGGCTTGGTTCTTCCTCTTCAAAAAAGAGCCCTCCAAGACCTTCTTAACCGTCTATCGCCTTGTAGCCTCTGCCGTGATTTTCGTGGGGGCAGGGCTCTCCGCGGGACTCCTTTGGGATATTGCGGACGTGACAATGGGACTGATGGCGCTTATCAACGTGCCTGTTATTGTCTATCTCTCCAAGTACGCCTTCCGCGCGTTGAAGGACTACGAAAGACAGCGCAAGGAAGGGAAGGACCCCACCTTCAAGGCAGCCGATATAGACCTGCCCCGGCAAACCGATTATTGGAATTGACAAAAAGAAAGGAACACACCTATGAAGGACGGAACGTTTCAAGGAATGCAATATATCCTATCCTACCCCGAAAATTTCAACGAGGGCGAAAAGCACCCCCTGCTTTTCTTTATGCACGGCGCGGGCACCCGTGGCACCCAGCTCTCTAACCTGAAGGGCAATGCCTTTCTCGTGGAATACGCCAAGCACGGTAGCCTTCCCTTTATCGTGGCGGCGCCCCTTTGCTCCGAAAATACCTGGTTTGATATGATGGAAACCCTGAAGGCGTGGATAAAGGAAACGGCGGCTCTGCCGTACGTGGATGCCTCCCGTGTCTATCTGATGGGCAACAGTATGGGTGGCTACGCCACCTGGCAGCTGGCTATGAGTATGCCCGAGCTGTTTGCCGCCATCGTCCCCATCTGCGGCGGCGGTATGTATTGGAACGCGGGCCGCTTAGCCTCCGTTCCCGTTTGGGCGTTCCACGGGGAAAAGGACCCAGTGGTGTACGTGGAGGAAAGCAAGAAAATGACAGCGGCTGTCAATGCCCGGGGGGGAAGCGCCCGTCTGACCCTCTATCCCGAGAACGGTCACGACGCCTGGACGGACACCTACCGCAACAGAGAAGTGTTCGAGTGGCTCCTTTCCCATAGCAAAAGGGCAAGCGCCTTGGGCGAGGACGGCTTTTTGAACCGTGAAAAATTCGGCTGATAGGGAGAAGCGTATGAAAAGTGTGGAATTTTCCTATCGGGACAACCCCTACGGAATGAATTACCAAATCTTTTACCCCGAGGACGAAAAAAACGAGGGGCTTCCCCTGCTCGTATACCTGCACGGCGCAGGCGAACGCGGCGTAAACCTGTCGCATATCCTTCGCCACGGCGTGCCCAAGCTGATAAAGGAGGGAAGAGAGCTTCCCGCCATCGTCCTTTGCCCCCAATGCCCCGCCGAATATGTCTGGGACAACGTGGTGGATAGAGTGAAGGGCGTTATCGACGACGTCGCTCGGCGCTACGGCATCGAAAAGGACAGAATCTGTCTGACGGGCTCCAGTATGGGCGGCTACGGCACCTTTATGATGGGCAAGACCTACGGCGGCTTTTTCTCCGCTATCGCCCCCGTGTCGGGGGGCGGTATGTCCTGGCGGGCGGGTAACCTGCTGAACACCCCTCTTTGGGCGTTCCACGGCAAGGAGGATACCCTCGTTCCCCCCATCTGCTCCCAAATGATGGTAGACGCCATCAACGCCCAGGGCGGAAGCGCCCGTCTGACCCTCTTGGAGAACAAGGGACACAACGACGCCATTGACGAGGCGTACCGCAATACCGACCTTCTTTCCTGGCTCCTCGCCCAAAGAAGAAGGGATTTCACCGCCCCACCCGAATTTTGCAGCGAGCTGTTTTAATCCGTAAAAAAGCGCCTTGGCGCGTCCGTTGGGACGCCTTTGCCAAGGCGCTTTTTTTAGCGTTTTTTTCTTTCCCGCTTGTACGCCAGCGGTGTTTTGCCCGTGTGCTTCTTGTACAGCCTGTAAAAGTTGGAGTAATTCTGAAAGCCTGCCGCCCGTGCGGCGTCCGTCACGGAAAGCCCTTCCTCCTCGCATAGCTCGTGAAAGTAAATCAACCGACGGAAAATGACGTAATCCCAAAGGGAAATTCCCGCGAATTCCTTGAAAATATGCTCTAAGTGATAACGGCTGATAAAGAAACGGGCGGCAATCTCCTCACAGGAAAGCGGCTCCTTGAAATGCTCGCCAATGTAGCGAATGACACGGGCAACCGTCTTGTTTTCGTGTCCTATGGCGTCTTGCGGAAGGACAGCGGCGTCCGATGCTCCCTCCAATGCCGCCAAAAGCTCCACTGTTTTGCAAAAGCAAAGCGCGTCTGCCGCCTCGTCCTCGCGCTTCGCAAGCGCCAGCAGCTGTTCAAATAGCGTGTGAATACCCTTCTTTTCCAAAAGGGCGGCAGGAAGCAGATTGCCCTCCCCCCGTTTTCGTTGGGTGAAGCAGGAAAAAAGCCCCTCCCCCATAAAAGGAAATTGCCGAAGCGTCTTGACGTTTACGTACAGTGTAATTCTTTCGATATAGGTGCTGTCCTCGGCGGAGAAATAATGAATTTCATCGGTGGATGTCAGAACGGCGTCCCCCCGTGTAACACGGTATCCCCGTCCCTCAATCTTCATATCCCCCTCCCCCTCCTTGAAGTAGGAGATAGCGGGGGCGACGTCATAATGCCACAGTGCGCTTTGCACGGCGTTAATGCCTCGCCCTATGCCGTAATAAATCACGAAGGCGTCGTTTTTCTTCAAGCAGATTCTGGTATAATCGGACATCGTCAAGGCTCCCTCTCTGTCTTTTCAGCAACATTGTACAACAAATGAGCCAAATTGTCAATTCCATAGCGTGAAAAATTATGCTACAATAAGCAAAAAAGAAAAAAGGGGTACCGTTATGACAACGAAATTCATTTTCCTGCGCCACGGACTCAGCCTTGGCAATAAGGAAAAGAAATTCACAGGGCAGTTAGACCTTCCCCTGGACGAGGTGGGCTTGGCGCAGGGCGTCGCCGCCTCGCGCTACATAGCGGAGCGCTATTCGATTGACGCCATCTATGCCAGCGACCTTTCCCGTGCCGTAGAAACGGTGCGGCATCTATCGGAGCGCTTGGCGCTTCCTATTCGGACGTGTGCCGATTTACGGGAAATTCACGTGGGTGTCTGGCAGGGCATGGAAATTGAAGAGGTGCGCCGCCTCTACCCCAAGGAAATAGAGCAGTATAAAACCGCCCCCAACACCTTTCGCTTTATAGACGGCGAGAGCTACGGGGACGTGATAATCCGCGCTCGCCGCGCGGTGGAGGAAATCGCCAAGGCGAACGAGGGAAAAACGGTTGTCATCGCCACCCACGGCGGCGTTATCCGCGCCCTGCGCGCCTCCTGTGAAGGGGAGCCCTTGGCGGCGCTTACGCGCCTCTCCATTCTCCCTAACGCCTCGGTTTCCGTTGCGGAATACGAAAACGGAAGCCTCCGCTTCACGGAGCTTGGCGTCACCGCCTTTTTAACGGGCGACCTTGCCGAAACCGAGGAAGGCGTAAAGTAAAAAACAAGCAAGAAGCAGCAGCCTACATATAGCAGACAGTAAAGGACATCACTATGCCATATATATACTTGATTTTAGCCGCCGTTTTCTCCGCGATGCTCAGCATTATGAGCACGGTTTTCAATAAGAAAAACGGCGCAGTCCCCCATATCTCACCCCTCTATAACCTGTTGGTGTCAAGCAGCGCCTGCATTGGCTGGGGCATTCTCTTTTTTCTGAACGCCCCTACCTTCGACCCTCTGGTGCTTGCCTTTGCGGCTGCCTACGGCTTCTTTTACGCCATGGCAATCTTCGGGCTCTTCCAAGCCATCGGCACGGGAATGGTGTCTATGACCGCCTTCATCAAGCAGCTCTCCTTCATTGGAGTTGCGCTCTGGGGCTTCGTCTTTTGGCATACCCCCTTCACCCTGCCTGTTGGCATCGGGCTCCTTCTTATCGTGCTGGCGCTCTATCTCTGCTTCAAGCCGCAGAAAAACGGCGCCTCCAAAAAAACGCTTCTCAAATGGTTCGTCGGTGCCATGATGCTTCTTGGCGGCAACATCGCCTGCTCGGTTTTGCAAAAATACCAGCAAATGACCTTTGACGGCAAGCACGGAAACCTCTTGATGTTCTCTGCCACCTTCTTCGCCGCCCTCATCTGCCTTGCCCTCTTTTTGAAGGACAAAAAGCCCCCAAAGGCGAGCTTCTCCCCCAAAACCCTCCTTTTCCCCGTCATCGGCGGCTTCAGCAGCACGCTCTTGAACCTCTTCACCATCCTTTTGATGGCGTCCCCCCTCTCGGAGTCGGTCTTCTTCCCCTGTATGGCAATCGGCGCCTTGACCGTCACCACCCTCTTTTCCGTCCTCGTCTACAAGGAGCGCCTCTCCCTCTCCCAGTGGCTGGGGCTCTTGGTCGGTGCCGTCGCCTTAGTGTTCTTGAACGTCTGACCCCGCCCAAACCCCCGCGCTCCGCGCCTGCTTCCGCACCGCTCCGCGCTTACTTCCGCACCGCTCCGCGCCTGCTTCCGCACCGCTCCGCGCCTGCTCGCGCCCTCCCCCATTCCTTGAAAAAGCAAAAAGCGCCGTAGGGCGCAAAAAACCGCTTAAGACGGCAAGCCCGTTTTAAGCGGTTTTTTATTTGCTTTTATTCTTCATCCTCAATAGAAAGGGAAGGGGATGCGCTGGCTGTTGCCTCAAAGGATGGGGCAAGCAGCTCCTCAATGGAGGCGCCCAGGGCAAGGGATAGCGCTATCAGCTCAATGTCCGTGACGAAGCGCTTTCCGCATTCGATACGCTGGACGGCGTTTTTGTCCACGTCCATACCGTATAGCTGCAGCTTATCTGCCAGCGCCCGCTGGGACATCTTGGGCACCGCTCCACGGCGCAAGCGGTACACGTTGGGACCGCAGATATTACAGCGCCCGGCATCTGCCTTGGTTTTGAACATGCTATCCCCTCCGTCCCTTGTCGGTTTTCGGCGAATTGCCCCCCGAATTTTCTGCCCAAGCCACGCCTAAATTCCCTGTCGAAGCCCGTCAGATTTTGACATTCAGTGCTTGACTTTTATTCTATTATATGCTATACTTTCCTCATAAATGACATTCAGTAAATGTCAATAGGAAAATAATGGAAGTGGACAAAAAAGAAGGGGAAGACCGCCGTGAAAAAAAGAAACAATTACGCCTTTGTCAGCTATTCTCATTTGGATAGCGAAAAGGTACTGCCAATTATTGATGCCTTGAAAAAAGCGGGGTATCATATCTGGTATGACAAGGACAAGCTGAAAACAGGCGATAAATACACGAAAAAAATCGTTAATAATCTGATGGACGCCAGCGTGGTTATAGCGTTTTTTTCACAAAACTTTTTGGATAGCAAATACTGTTATTTTGAAATGGGCATTGCTCAACAGGCCCATCGAGAGGTTATTCCTATCTTTTTGGAAATGGTAAAGACGCCCGAGAAGGACTCTGTTTGGAAATATTGCACCACAGAGCAGGGGTTTCTTTATATGGGAACGCCTGCCGCCGCTATCAAGCACCTTTCCCAAAGCACGGCATTCCAATTTTGCCATGAAAGCAACGACGCCCGCGCGCGAAGCGAAAGCAAGGAAAAAGAGCTGCAGGAAAAAACGGTTAACAGACGTCCGCGCAAGGCACCTACCAAGCTGCTTGTCACCCTTGGCGCGCTTGTGCTGGTAGCCGCCATAGCGGTTGGCTCCTGGCTTTGGTTTTTCCGTTCTCCCAATCTGAACAAAAAAGCAGCCCTGTACGAGGAGGGCTTTAATGGCACCACCACGTCTCTTTCCGCAGCGGAAATTGACGCGCATCTGACAGTGGATGACAAGGCGTTGATACAAAGCGGGGAATATAATATTTCCTATGCGACCAAAACCGCAACTACCTCCTATGGCGAGTGGTTCACAATGGGCGCCAATGACGATATTTTGTTTCCGGGGGCGCTTGTGGATTTAAGCGAGCCCACCGTGAAGCCATTGGTGCACGATGGCTTGAAGCGCTCCTCCGTTATGCTTTCCACCAATATGGAAACTGTCCTTGTGGATTCGTACGAAACGAAAACTCTGTACAAAAGCGCAGAGCCTCAATTACATACCGTAAGACAAGCAATACGAGATATCGTTAATGAAAATATGACAGGAGTAAGCGCCTTGCCCTCCAATATCACCATGACTATGCACGAAATTCAAAGCAAGGAAGAATTTGCGATGAATTTAGGCTTGGGCTTGTCGGCAGGTCCTATTGACTTTGCGGAGCAATTCGATTTGGATATGGCAGTCAAGCAGACCAATCTCGTTGTGGTATTTAAGCAGGTGTATTATTCTGTGGATTGCAGCTATCCCGGCATTAACGGCTTCTTTGCCGCAGGAACCAGCAACACACAGATTGAAAATGCCTTGAAGGAAACCGTTCCCGCCTACGTATCCTCCGTGGATTATGGGCGCATTGTGGTAATGGCTATCCAAACCAACTATTCCAAGCAAGAGGTTATGAATGCGTTAAGCGCGGGATATAACACCCACGGCATCAAATTTCTTACCGATATCGGTATTGGAAACGGCATCAATCTGGAATGGAATTTGCAGCGCCTTGCGGAGGACGATTCCACCACCATCACTTACTTCGAGTACGGTGGCAGCGAAAAGAATACCGATATTGTGACGAAATCCTTTGCGGGAGAAGAAGGGGAACTGTCCGACATTTTCAGTGCCTCTCATAATCCCAACGCGGCGCTTCCTATCTCCTATACCATTCGCCATCTGGACGGTAGCTTGGCGCGTATAGAGGACCAAAAAACCTATACGGTCAAGAACGTTGAGTATATTCCCAAAAAGCTGATGAAGCTGGATATGCTTAAAACTATCTTCTCTGAGCTGCGCCCCGCGCAAACCTATTTAACCATTGACCTTTCCAAAATGATTAATTATGACGGTGTAGCAGGCGGCAACAATGAGGATTTTCTCAAGGCCGACTATACCATTGTTTTGCCTGCGCAGATTAAGAATTTCACCTTGATAGGCGCAAACGGCTTGGCGGCGGAAACCGTCTTCAAGAATTTGAGCATTCTTATCAAAAGCCCCACGACTCTCGTTTTGAATAATATCAGCTTTGCGGCACAGCCGGGGCTTGCCGCCATCTATACGGGCAAGAATATGCACGATTTTACCGTTCGCGTCTTGGGCGAGGTAGGCATATACGGCAGTGACGGTGTCGCAGGTAACGAGGCAGGAAAAAGCGCTGTTTCTGTTGATGGAAGCGTTGATTTTGAAATTTGTACGGATGCCGACCTGGTTGTAAAGGGCGGTAACGGAATGGTGGGCTACAGCGGCGGCACGGGCATCTATGCCACCCGTGACGTCAAGCTGTTGGCGGATGAATATACCAGTGTTGAAATTATCGGCGGAAACGGCGGCAATGCCGTTGCCAATACGGGCTTGCTTGACGGTGCTGCGGGCAATAAGGGCTGCGACGGCGCTTACGGTATGGAATACGGCAGCCTTGCAGTCGATTCGCTTAACAACCTTCCTCTCCATTATAGCACCATCACAATCCGTGGCGGAAACGGTGGCAACGGCTCTGATGGCAATCAGGGCGTAACAGGCAAGCAGGGGGAGAACAACGGTGCCTGGTTTGGCACAGCTGGCGCGGGCGCCATAGGCGGAACGGGCGGTCAAGGAGGAGATGGCGGCAAAGGCGGAGACGCCCTTGCAAGCGGCATCCTTGTCAATGCCGGCAACGTAACGCTTTGCGGCGGTACGGGCGGCGCGGGTGGACGAGGCGGCCGAGGTGGCACAGGCGGTCAAGGAGGCAGTGCGTCTGGAGCCAGCAGCACAACTGGAAACGGTGGCCGAGGCGGCACGGGCGGTCGAGGCGGAAACGGCGGCGTAGGCGGAGCCACGCACAACACCTATAATACCTCGGTAAACGAAGCGCAGGCGTCTTTGCAGCTTGATTTCAGCGCCTGGGGCAAAGCAGGTCAAGGCGGCTTGGGCGGCGAAGGCGGCGCAGCGGGACAAAAGTTCGACCTGTGCAGCTCCTCCGGCTCTAAGGGTGCCGTGGGTGAATCCGGACATCCCGGTCAGCCTACGCAAGATATCTTAGGATAGTCTTGCTGGTAAATCATCAAAATATTTTTTCAAAGGCTCTTTCAGGCGCAAATACTCTAAGAGTCTTTTGAAAACAATAGAGAAATCAGCTTTAAGAAAGGACAAACAATGGCAACACTCTCTCGCTTTTTGAAGCACACCCTGGTGGGTGGACTCTATTTTATCGGTTTTGCCGTGGCAACGAAGCTTTTGCTCTTCTGGCACGAATCTCTGTCGGGGCTTGCGCTTCTTTTGTTTTTCGCGTTTTTGATTGGTATTTCCATAGCAGGGGCGTTCCTTTGTGAAAAGACGCCGCTATGCCGCGCCAAGGGCGGCTTTATCAGCGGTGCGAAGGGAAGCGAGGCGAACGAAAAAATCAAGGGCGAGAGCTTGATTTTGTTGACGAGGCTCTACCTTGTCGCCATTTTGGCGGTAATTGCCGCCGTGGTTATGTTTTGTCGAGAATATATGGCAGCCAATCCTGCTTCCCATCGTGCCGGTGCGCAAGTTTTGGAATTTATTCTCTGTCACCTGCTTGGTGTGGATTTTCTTCCCGGTATAGCCCCCTGGATGCCCACCTTTATGCATTTTGCATGGTGTTTCGTTGCGTATTATACCTTCTTTTATATTATGACGCTGCATCGCATTCGCAAAAACACCTGCACGGGCGGCGTCGAAGGAAAGAAATGCGGTCACTTTGATTGTATCTACCAAATCGGCTTGATAGACGGTGGAAATTTTACTTGCCCTGTCACGGAAGAAAAAATTATTGGCGGAGGCGGCGGCTCCTTTGATTTTGAATATGACGGCAAAAAAGGTACGGTTGATTTGGGAGAGCCGTACACAATTAGCGAAACGGTAGACATTGGCTTTAATACTTATAAGCGCATTATGGCATATTGCAAATGCGGCATTTGTGGCGCAGAGCAGTACATTTATTTCGATAAAAAGTTGATAGATTCCTACCGTTATAAAAAATAAAAATACATTATAGAGGAGAACGACAATGAGTGAGCAAATCAGTATGGTGGAACGAGAAAGAAAAGTACGTGTCTGGGGTAAAGTAGTAGAGGACTACCGCCACAAAGCCAATATGAAAAGGCAAGAGATAGCAAAGCGTGGTCAAAGGAGCACCTTTGAAGGAACAAGCCGGATTTTTTGGACAGCAGGTATTTTGCTTGTGCTAATCTATATACTTCAAACGGTTCTTAAAGGGACAACCTCTGAGGACTATACCCCGTTAATGGTGGTGGCAATGATTGTTGTAATTTTAGCGGCAATACTTTTTTTGAGCGAACGAGTTCGTAGTAATTTACGATACAAAAAATATGAAGAAGAAGCCAAACTGCGCACCGATGTAAGCAAGGACACCCTTGAAGGCGATATTTATCTCATAGCAAAAGAGGAGCTGCGTATTGCCGAGGTGGAGTTAGCCGCCGCGCGACAAGGGCAAAAGCCTGACCCCGAGGCAATCAAGCTCAATCTTCCTTTTGCGAACCAAGCGCCGCGCCTTTGTAAAAATTGCGCTTACGTAAATAAAGCAGAATGGAGCGATGGCGATTTGGATTGCCAAAAGCGTGGGGCAAAGGTCGGGCGTAGCAACACCTGCGACTATTTTGAGGACAGGCGCGTCGTTACGGCCTATATGGAAGCCAAAAAGGCATTTAATAAATTCAAGGAGCTTGATGAATCGGGCTTCCATTAATTAAAAAAGTATCTCATACGGGTTGTCCGAAAAGGACAACCCGTTCTTTTTGTAAAACGAAAACCACGCGATAGTCGCGTGGTTCCAAAGAGGTTAACCGGTGAGAAAAAATCCTCCAATGTGTTATAATAAGATGACCTGCCAGTCAAAATAAAAAACGCATTGGAGGATTTATCTATGAAAAAA
>JAFTSW010000014.1 GCA_017467085.1 Clostridia bacterium
TATGGCTGTACTGTGATGCGGCGTCCCGTCAGATTGAACGGCAAATGCGCTTGCCCGTATGGGTGATACGGCAGGGAAGGAAAATACAAATTCCCCAGGAAAAGCTGGTCCGCGGTGACCTGATGATCTTGGAGGAGGGAAGCGTCGTTCCCTTTACGGCGTACCTGGTTTCCCGAGAGGAGCTGACCGTCTGGACAGAGAAAAACGGGCGCTACTGCGCTATGAAAAAGCGGGGCGGCGTGTTCTTTGGGCAGGAAAATCCGCCCAATATTCTGCGGCAGGGGGACATCGTGCGCCAGGGACGGGCAATTGCCTTGGTTATTGCGCCAAGCGAAGAGGCCTTCCTAAAGGGAACGGATGAGGGGATGCCCACCCAGCTGCTTAACATTGGCAGAATGGTGTCCCGTATTTGTTACCTGCTTGCCTTTTTGATGATGGCGATATCCTTTTTTGTTTTTCGGGACAGCGCCGCCATCTTGACCACTCTTTTGTGCGTTGCCGCCTTGATGGCGCTTTCTCCCTTAGAGTGGCTCGACTTTCTTGCCGAGGCGATTTTCTATATTAAGAACGCCTCGCTTCTGCGTGCGCGCGGCACCTATATCAAGTCCCTGCGCCGCATTTACCGCCTGGCTCACGCCGATTGCGTGGTATTGCCCTCCTCCTTTTTCGTGTCGGGGGACACCACCTACGTCAACTCCTTTTTGAATGCGGCGGGCACGGCGGTGCCCTTGAAAAAGGGAAGCCGTGAGCTTTCCTTCGTTGCCTCCTGTCTTTGCGCTATGGAACAGGAAAACGGCGCAAGACAGAAAAGACTCTCTGAATTTTTTGCCGCCTCCTCCTATAAGGAGCTGCCTCGCTTGCTTTGCTTGAACGAGGTTGGCGGGGAGAAGGAATATGCCTCTGTCGCCACCTTTCGGTGGGAAAGCGGCGGAAAGCCCTTTTCCTTAGTGGGTGGGGATGCCGCCTTTCTTCTTTCCCATATTCTGTATGCCAAGGAGAACGGCAGAACCCATCTTTTAGACGCCAAAACCAAGGAAAAGCTCCTTTCGGTTATTTCCTTGTACAAAACCAACGGCTACCGTGTTGTTGCCTATGCGGAGTCCTCCTTCGTGCCAAGGCACAAGGACGAGCCTCTCAGCTTTGATGCGCTGTGCGATATGAAGCTTTGCGGCTTTTTGGTGCTGGGTGCGCTTCCCAACCGTGAGGTTAACGAGTTCTTCCAAAGAACGGTCAAGGAAGGGAAGAAGGCGGTTATTTTCTATAACGGCGCAGACCCTTCGGATTTGCTCCACACCTTTTCCAAGAGGTTTTCTTTTGACCTTGTGGAAGGTGTAAACAGCGATTTTGAAAACAAGGTTGCGGCGTTTGCCGCCGCAGAGGAGCGCCATTTTCTCATTCTGTGTGGCGTGACCCCCCTGCAAAAGGCAGGGACGGTGCGTGCGTTAGAGGCGGTAGGCTATTCGGTTGCCGCTTACGGCGAGGGCTTTGCGGAGCACCGTATGCTTTGTGCCGCCAGGGCGGCCGTTTCGTTGCCCTTTGCCGCCAAGGCAAGCGCTTGCGGCGTGGTATACGATACCGCCGAGGTGCATTCGGAAAAAAGTATTCGCTCCCTTGACGAGGCCAAGCACACCGCCAAGGATATGATAGGCGCCGTCTGTAGCCTGACGGTCTATCTCTCCGTTTCCTTGCTTTTGCGAACGGCCGTTTCCTTTTTCGGTATCTTTTTCTCACTGACGCTGCTTTCTCCCTGGATGCTGCTCGCCTTTGGCGTTGCCTTGGATTTATCCGTGGTGTTTGGCTTAGCATATATGCACTTTCCCCAGGGGGCAAACGGCGAGGAAAAAAAGACTCTTTCTCACGTTTTTGCTTGGATTGGAGCTTCGGCGCCCACCGCCCTTGCAATGGGCATTATCGCTGTTTGCGTAAGCCTGTATCCGTCGGCTTTCCCTTTTACTGCCTTGCTTTTTGCCTCTGTTTCCTTGATTTTGCTCTTGAACGTGACGCTTCTTTCCTTTTCCCGCGTGCGTGTGGCAGGGGCGGCAGTCCTTTTTCCGCTTTATTCTCTGTGCCTGGCGGGGGCGCTACTGTTAACAGGAATGGGAGGAAGCCTTTCCTCGCTTCCCGTTGCCTTTTCGTTGCTTTGTTGGGTTTTACTGCCCTTGGTTGTATTCATTGTGGCAGAGAAGCTCTTGCAAATATTTTTCAAAAATCATATTAAGATAAAGGAGATATATTATGAGTGAATGTACACATGATTGCAGCACCTGCGCCAGCAAATGCTCTGAGGCGAAGGAAGATAAAAGTTCCTTTTTGGCTCCGCCCAACAGTGCCAGCAACGTGAAGCACGTGATTGGTGTTGTCAGCGGAAAGGGAGGCGTCGGAAAATCTATGGTGTCCTCTATGCTTGCCGTTGCGATGCAGCGCAGAGGCTATCAAGCCGCCATTCTGGATGCCGATATTACGGGACCCTCTATCCCCCGTTCCTTCGGTATGAAGGACGTGGAGGTGTTTGGCACGGAGATGGGTATGATTCCCCCCAAGACCAAAACGGGCATTGAAATTATGTCCGTAAACCTGTTGATTGACGAGGAGGCGAAGCCCGTTGTTTGGCGCGGCCCCGTTATCGCAGGCACCGTCAAGCAGTTCTGGAGTGACGTGGTTTGGAATGACGTAGACTATATGTTCGTGGATATGCCTCCCGGAACGGGTGACGTTCCCCTGACCGTATTCCAGTCCCTGCCCTTGGACGGCATTATCATTGTCGGCACGCCCCAGGAGCTGGTTTCCATGATTGTGGAAAAAGCGGTCAATATGGCCAAAATGATGGATATCCGCATTCTCGGTGTGGTGGAAAATATGAGCTATCTGGTTTGTCCCGATTGCGGTAAGAAGATTTCCATTTACGGCGAGAAGGGTATGAATCGCCTTGCCGTCGAGTACGGACTGCCCGTTTTGGAGCGCCTGCCCATTGATGCTAAGCTTGCCAATATGTGCGATAGCGGCACCATCGAGCTGATGCAGGATGAGTATATGCAATACGCCGCCGAGGTTCTGGAGAGCCTGGAGGCTAAGGCTGAATAAGCCGTATAGCAGAAGAACGGGCTGTCTCATTTGAGACAGCCCGTCTCATTTTGCGTCAAGAAAGGCGCAAAATGAGGAATTTTTCGAAGAAAATTTGTGCGTTCGTTTCGCTTTTCGTCAAAAGTGAAACGAACAAGGGCAAAAAAGGAGCCGAAACGGCACACCTGCTTTATCGCAGGTCGCCGTTTCGGCTCCTTTTTGGTGTCTCACGAAATAGTGAGACAGCCCCTTTTATTGGTAGCGTTATTTTTTCGTCGGCGTGAAGGAGGCAAAGAAGGCGGAAATTTCCTCCTCGGTTGCCGCAAACTGTCCTTGGGCAGAGGTGCCTCTGCCGCCGCCTCTACCCGAAAGGGCGCCGTTAATACGGGGAAGGTCTGCCTTAAAATCCATATCCTCGGATACGAGAATATAGGCGTAAACGCCTTCCTCCTTTTTGGCGCAAAGGCAGACAGTGCCGCCGTGGCTCTCCATAGCGCAAAGGGCGTATTCCCGTAAGAAAACGGGGTCGTTTTCCTTCTCAAAAAGGCATAGGATTTCGTCACCCTTGGCAATATGAGCCGCCTTTTCCTTGGCAAGCGCGGCCTTCAAGGCGGCAATCTCAGCGCCCCGTTCCTCGTAGGAACGGTAGAATCTGTCAAAGCCCTCGGCAAGCTCCGATTGCTTCAAGGAGAGCGCCTGGGCGATATGCGCAACCGCCTCATAGCGTGCGTGATAGTCCCGCAAAGCATCTGTTCCGCAGTGCATATGAATGCGGACGCCGCCCTTGTAGCGGATAAAGTCCAAGAGCTTGATGACCCCGATTTCTCCCGTTCTTTTCACGTGGGGCGCACAGCAGGCGCATAGGTCAATATCGGGGATTTCCACTAACCGCAAATCCTCCTTGATTTCAATCTTGGAGCGATAGGAGAGTCCGGCTGCCTCCTCGGGGGTGGGGTAGTGCAAAAGCACGGGGAGATTGTCATAAACAGCTTGGTTTGCCAAGCGCTCAACCCGCAAAATATCCTCACGGGTTAACTCCCCCATAATGTCAATCGTGACGTCCTCGCGCCCCAAATGAAAGCCGAAGTTGTCATAGTTATATAAGCGCTTGAAAAGCCCCGAAACGATATGCTCGCCCGTATGGTTTTGCATATTGCGGTAGCGCTCGGCAAAGTCAATTTTACCCGATACGGTGGCGCCAAGAGGCAGGGGCTTGTCCGTATGATGGGTAATGATACCGTCGGCAAGCGTAACGGAGAGAACCTTGGCTTCCCCTAAATAGCCAAGGTCTGATTTTTGCCCTGCCTCCTCGGGGAAGAACAGGGTTTGGTTAAGTACAACGGCGTAGCCGTTCTTTTCCTCTGTAACAGCAAGAACGACGCCCTCAAAGTCGGTTTGATAGGCGTCCTTCTCGTAAAGCTTATGTGTTTTTTGCACAGCGCTTCCTCTTATTCCTTATTGATATTTCCCGATTTCAGGGTCAGCTCCTGCACCGCGGCAAACACCTTGGTGTTCTTGGGAATGGGCTTGGTGATAAAGCAGTTACCGCCAATGACGGAGTTTTCTCCAATGACGGTCTCGCCGCCCAGAATGGTGGCGCCTGCGTAAATGGTGACGTTGTCCTCTACCGTGGGGTGACGGCGCACGCCTGCCAGCTGCTGACCGCCTCTGGTGGAAAGAGCGCCCAGGGTCACGCCCTGGTATACCTTCACGTTGTTGCCGATGACGCAGGTTTCCCCGATAACCACGCCCGTACCGTGGTCGATGAAGAAGTTTTCACCGATAACGGCGCCCGAGTTGATGTCAATGCCCGTTTTGCTGTGGGCGTGCTCGGTCATAATACGGGGAATCAGCGGAACACCCTGGGTGTACAAAACGTGCGCCAGGCGGTATACGGAGATGGCGTAAAAGCCGGGATAACAGAAAATAACCTCCTCCTTGGAGATGGCGGCAGGGTCACCCTTGAAGCCTGCCTCCGCGTCCTTTTGCAGCTTCAGCTGAATAGAGGGAAGCTCCGCAAAGAAAACGTTGCAGATTTCCTCCGCACGGGCGTCCAAGCCATCCTTTTCCGCCTTGGAAAGAGAAAACGCCTTTACTATCTGCTGCTTCAAGCGGTGATAGGTCTGGTACAGAAGCTGGTCAACGTCATCCTCGTCTAAGAGAATGCATTGGGCCTCCTTCTCGAAAAATCCGGGGAAAAGAATGCGGTGTAAGGACAAAATAATGTCCACGATTTCCTTTTGATTGGGCATTTCATCCGTATTGATGCAGAAGGGCGCCGTAGAAGAATGGCGGTTTTCCAAAACCCCCTTTAATGCGTCCTGTAAAACGGCTTGTGTCTTACTTTTCATAGTCAAACCAACCTTTTTGTTTATTCAGAGAATAGAGCAGAGGAGAGATAGCGCTCTCCCGTGTCTGTCAAAAGTGCCACAACGGTCTTGCCTGCGTATTCGTCAGAGGCGGCAAGAGCGAGCGCGGCAGAAAGGGCGGCACCCGAGGAGATACCGACCAGAATACCCTCCGTTCTTGCCAACAGCCGAGCCGCCGAGAATGCCTCGGCTTCGGTTATGGCACGCACCTCGTCGACCACAGAGGGGTCATAGTTTTCGGGAACGAAATTGGCGCCAATGCCCTGTATGGTGTGGCTGGCGGCATAGCCCTTGGTCAAAAGAGGAGAGTCGGCAGGCTCAACGCCCACGGTGCGGATAGCTTTGCTTTTTTCCTTCAGGTACCGACCAACGCCGCACAGGGTACCGCCCGTACCGATTCCGGCTACGAAAGCGGAAAGCTCGCCTTCGGTGTCCTCCCAGATTTCGGGACCCGTGGTGAGATAATGTGCCTTGGGGTTGGAGGGGTTATAAAATTGCCCCATAATAAGGCTATTCGGGGTTTGGGCGTGAATCTCCTCGGCCTTGGCGATGGAGCCCTTCATGCCCTCCTCGGCAGGCGTCAGCACCAGGGTGGCGCCGTACGCCGTCATCAGACGCTTCCGCTCCTCGCTCATAGAGGAGGGCATCACGATAATCACACGCAAGCCCCAGGAGGCGCCAATGGCGGCCAAGGCAATGCCCGTGTTGCCGCTGGTGGGCTCAATCACGGTAGCGCCCTCGGGCAGAAGTCCTGCCTCCTTGGCGTCAATCAGCATTTGTAATGCGGCGCGGTCCTTTGCGCTGGAGGTGGGATTATAGGATTCCAGCTTCACAAGCAGCCGAGCTTTTAACTGTAATTGCTGCTCCAGACGGTGCAGCTCCAAAAGAGGGGTTTTTCCAACCAACTCCTCAACGGAATGGTAAAGAGCCATTTTATTTCCTCGCTTTTGCGGTATTTGTAAAAAGTATTATAGTGTTATTATATATTTTTTCCCACGGATTGTCAACGATTCTCACGAAAAAAAAGAAAAAGCGGCAGAAAATCGCAAAAAAGCCTTTGCAGAAAGCCGAAAATGTGCTATACTGATAAGGAATGAATGATTTTTTGAAGGGATGGATACCAAATGGAAGGCTGGAAGCAGATTTTACCCGAAGATTTCAACGAGAGCGTCTTTCGTCTTTTGGATAAGGATTGGGCGCTGCTCTCTGCTAAAAGAGAGGACGGCGCTGTTAATCAGATGACGGTAAGCTGGGGTGGCGTCGGTGTCCTTTGGGGCAAGCCCGTGGCGTTCCTGTTTGTTCGCCCTGAGCGCTATACCCACGGATTTATGACGGATAACGCTAAAATTTCTCTCTCCTTCTTTTCCGGCGAATATAAAAGCGCTCTTGCTTATTGCGGCAAGCATAGCGGCAGGGAGGGGGATAAGGCGACCGCTGCCGGGCTCCATTTTGCGCTCTTAGAGGGCGGTTATCCCACCTATGAGGAGGCGCGGCTGTCCTTTGCGCTTCGCAAGCTCTTCGAGGCGGATATGCAAAAGGAGCAGTTCGTTGACACCTCGCTTTTGAAATTTTATGAAAAGGACGGCTTGCACACCGTCTACGTGTGCGAGATTGAGGAAATCTATTGCCGATAAGCGGTAAGGAAAGGAAAAGTAATGGCAGAAAAAAAGGCCTTTGATAAAAATATAGCCCAGAACCGAAAGGCGTACCACGATTATTTCGTGGAGGAAACCTATGAGGCAGGCATCGCCCTTTACGGCACCGAGGTTAAATCTCTTCGGTTGGGAAGGGTAAATCTGAAGGATTCCTATTGTAGCTTCAAAAAGGGGGAGCTGTTCGTTTTAGGACTGCATATCAGTCCCTATGACCAGGGAAACCAGTTTAACCACGACCCCTTGCGCGAGAAAAAGCTTTTGCTCCATAAGCAGGAGCTTCGGAAGCTGGTAGGGCTTCTTTCCCGTGACGGGTATACCTTAGTCCCTCTTTCTCTCTATTTTTCAGGAAACAAGGTAAAAATGGCGATTGGACTTTGTAAGGGTAAAAAGCTGTACGATAAGCGCGAATCTATTGCCCGTGCCGAGGCGGAGCGCTCCATGTCCCGTATCGTCAAAGAAAACGCTCTTCGGGGCGAATAAAGTAAGAGGATGCAATGAAGCGCATACTGCAATATTTGAAAAGCTATAAAAAGGAATGTATCTTAGCGCCCTTTTTCAAAATGCTGGAGGTCTGCTTTGAGCTTTTGGTGCCCTTAGTGATGGCAAGCATCATTGACTACGGCATTGAAAACGGGGATACGGGGTACATTCTGCGGCGTGTTGCCGTTTTGGTCGGGCTGGGTATTCTGGGGCTTTCCGCCACCATCGTTGCCCAGTTTTTCTCGGCGCGTGCCGCAACAGGCTTTGCCAAACGGGTAAAGTCCGTTCTCTTTGCCCATATCGGGCGCCTCTCCTATGCCGATACCGATAAAATCGGTACGCCTCGCCTTTTGCAGGCGATGGGTGGGGATATCAACCAGGTGCAAACGGGTGTCAATCTGACCCTGCGCCTGTTTTTGCGTTCGCCCTTGGTGGTGTTCGGCGCTATGATAATGGCGTTTTTTATTGATGCTGAGGCGGCCGTGCCCTTTGTTATCGTTATCCCTGCCTTGTCTATCGTGGTGTTCGGCATTATGCTTGCCACCATTCCTCTCTATAATCGGGTGCGGGCGGCATCGGATAGGGTGTTAGGTCGCGCAAGAGAAAACCTGAACGGCGTGCGCGTGGTGCGCGCCTTCTGTCACGAGGAAGAGGAAATAGAAGGCTTTCGGAAGGAAAACGAGGCGTTGACCCACGCCCAGCGGTTTGTTGGCAGAATTTCCGCCTTGATGAATCCCTTAACCTACGCTATCGTCAACCTGGGGATTGTGTTCCTCATTTGGCGCTCCTCCTTCCAGGTGAATAGCGGCAACCTCTCCCAAGGCGAGGTGATTGCGCTTTGGAACTATATGACGCAGATTTTGGTGGAGCTTGTGAAGCTTGCCAATCTGATTATTATGATAACCAAATCCGTTGCCTCGGGCAACCGTATCGGCGCCATACTGGATATGGAGCCCTCCTTGCGGTATCCCGAAGAAGCGCCAATAGAGAACCCTGCGGCGCCTGCCGTGGAGTTCGTGGGTGTTGCGCTCTCCTATGAGGAGGGAGCGGACGCCGCCTTGGAGGAGATTTCCTTTTCCGTTCCCAAGGGCGCAAGCGTTGGTGTTATCGGCGGCACGGGCTGCGGAAAAACCTCTCTCGTCAATTTGATTCCCCGATTTTATGAGGCAAGCGAGGGCGCCGTTTTGGTAAACGGCTGTGACGTTAAGTCCTATCCCCGCGGTGCGCTGCTTGAAAAAATAGCCGTTGTGCCCCAAAAAGCGGTATTGTTCTCGGGCAGCATACGGGACAACCTGCGCTGGGGAAAGGCAGACGCCACGGATGAGGAATGCCTTGCCGCCATTCATAAGGCGCAGGGCGACGATATTTTGGCATCCAAGAGCGAGGGGCTTGATTACCTGATTGAGCAGGGCGGTCGCAACCTTTCGGGAGGGCAGCGCCAGCGCTTGACCGTTGCACGCGCCCTTATCAAAAAGCCCGAAATTCTGATTTTGGATGATGCCTCCTCTGCCTTGGATTATGCCACGGATGCGGCGCTTCGCCGCGCCATCAAGGAGGAAAGCTGTACGGTTGTGACCGTTTCTCAGCGCATTTCCACCGTGCGCTCCTGCGATTTGATTTTGGTTCTCGATGACGGTAAGCTGGTAGCCCAGGGTACCCACGAGGCGCTTCTTGCCTCCTGCCAGGTATACCGTGAAATCGAAGAATCCCAGCGGAATTGAGAGGAGGGAAGAGTATGAAAA
>JAFTSW010000015.1 GCA_017467085.1 Clostridia bacterium
GAAGCCGGTGAACTCCAGTACAACGTCTACGTTCAGCTCGCCCCAATGGCAGTTGTTGGCGTCCGTCTCAGCATAAATCTTGATGGTCTTTCCATCAACCGTGATGGTGTCCTCACCAGCCTCAACCGCGTGGTTGTATCTACCCTGAGCGGTGTCGTACTTCAGAAGGTGAGCAAGCATTTTGGGAGCGGTCAGGTCGTTGATAGCAACTACCTCATAGCCCTCTGCGTCGAACATCTGACGGAAAGCCAGACGACCGATACGGCCAAAGCCGTTAATGGCAACTTTTACAGACATGATAAATCCTCCAAAATATATAATTTTTTTATACCCAATAAAATAAAACCGAAATTAACCTTTTTAACCTTTGCTATTATAGCACACCCTTTTGCCGATTGCAAGGGGGTTTGCGTTTTTTTTAACAATTTTGTTGCATTTCCCGATGAATTTAACTCCGTTGCCCTCTTTTTTGTGGCTTTTGTATGAGTCGGCGCCAGCCCCGCCCTGCCGCGCGGAGGAAAAAGGCGGGCAAAGGAAAAAGCCGCGGCAGGCGCTTGGGCTCCCTTGCGGTGCGAAAGAGCCATTCAAGCCCCGTTTTACGAAAAAAGAGAGGGGCGCGGCGCTTGTCCCCCGACCAGACGTCGAGGCTTCCTCCAAGCCCTAACGCCACGCATCCAAGCCGCCCACGCAGGGAAAGAATAAAGCGCTCCTGTCTCGGAAAGCCCAAGCAGACGAGCAAGATGTGGGGCGCAAAGGCAAGAATCGCCGCCTCGGCGCCCTCGGTGTAGCCATCGTGTACGGCGATAGAAAGACGGGGATAGCGGGAAAGCAGCTTCTCCCTTGCCCGTTCTGCCACCCCTTCCCTTCCGCCGTAGAGAAAAAGCCGCAGTCCCTCTCGCTCCGCAAGGGGAAAAAGCGCCTCAGCCAGCTCAATTCCCGCTATACGGGGTGGCGGAGGCGAAAAAGAAAGGCGTGCCGCTACCGTCACGCCTATTCCGTCTGCTATCAAAATATCTGCCGCCTCTAAAAGCGCCTGCTTTTCGGGGCTTCCTTCCGCCTCTGCCGCTATAACGGCATTGGGCGTAAAGACGGCGGTAAACCGCCCTTCCTTGGCTAAACGGCAAAGCCTCTCTGCCAGCCGCTCCTTTGACATAGCGGTATAGCGGATGCCGCAAACCTCGAGGCTCTCCCCCTCCCTCATACGGGAGATGCCGAGAGAGCATCGCCCACCGCGCGGGCAATCAGCTGCTGCCCTCTATCGTTGGGATGAATGCCGTCGGCGCAGTACAGCTCCGAAAGATTCCCGTGGGCTGAAAAGGCGCTGTACAAATCCACGAAGATACAGCTTTGCTTCTTCGCCACCTTTTCGGCGACTCTGGAATACCCATCGTGGAAGGTGGAGATGCGCTCCTTGGTGCCAAGCCAGCGCAAAATGTTCTCGGGGCTTCTGCCGTGTCCGCTGATAAAATCAAAATAGCGCTCGGCAATAACGGGAGGCAGGTTGGTCATAATAATCTGCATACCCTTGTCCCGCAAGGTCCGCACCATACGGCAGAGGGTGCTTTCATAGTCCTCCAAGGAGGTTTTGGGCAGATGCTCTGCCTCAGGGGCGTCGCTGATGGACTGCCAGTCAAAATCGCTATCGTTACCGCCAAAGCCGATAAGGGCGGTATCCGCCGTCATCCCCTTGGCAAGGTCATCCTCGATTTGCGCCATACCGTCCACCGAGGTCATCCCCATTCTGGCACGGTTGGTTAAGGGCACGCCGCCCTCTCTTTCAAAATATTTTACCGCCGCCTGCTGCGAGATACTGTAACGGCGGCGCTCCTCATCGTATACGACCCCACGGGCAACCGAATCGCCCCAGACTATCGTTTTACCGAATCTTGAAAAATTCATTTTCCTTTTCCTCATTATCTTGTTATCTGGTTTTCAAAACTATGTTATCACATTATTGTAATTTTGTCAACAGCTTTTTATAATTTTTTATCGTTTTTTTGAAAGCCCGTCCTTCTCCTTTCCAATAAAACAACACTTGACATAAGGGGTATTTTGTGATAGAATAAGGAAGATATATTGACAACTGCTTTTTAGTATTTGCCGATTTCCTTATTTTATGCGCGCTAAACAAGAAAAATTGGTACAAACTTGCCTATACAAGAACGAACAAACGAAAGGTCAGGGACATGAGCAACCAAGCAGAAAACAATCCCGCCGCTTTTGACGAATACGAGGCGCTGTTCAAGCTTTTGCAGACGTACGGACAGGTGCAGGCGGAGGCGTGGGACAGGCTTCCCGATATCGGATTATATATGGACCAGGTGACGGGCTACGTCAACGGACGTTTGGCGCCCTTTATGCTCTCGGAGGAGGGCGGCTTGACGTCCAGTATGGTAAACAACTACGTAAAGCTCTCTTATATTGACAGACCCGAAAACAAAAAATATTCCCGTGAGCAGATTGCTGCTCTGTATATGCTCTGCTCCTTGAAGCAGGTGCTTCCCATTTCCACGGCTTCGGCGCTTTTGCGCTATCTTTCCCCCTCCGGTGAGGAGGAAATGCAGCCCCTGTACGCCGCCTTTACCCAAGGACAGACCGAGGCTGCCGCCGCGGTAGCCAAGGAAACACTTTCGTGCCGCGAGGGCGGCCGCGAGGCGTTGCTTCGCCTGGCGCTGGACTTTTCCTTGCGCGCGGAGGCGCTTCGCCTGATGGCGGAGGCGCTGGTTGGCGTTGCCCTCAAGACGGACGAGGCAAAGGCTCAGAGTGAGAAGGAAAAGCTGGAAACGGACACTAAGGACGCCAAAGCAGACGCTGTGCGCGCCGAAAAGGCGGAGAAGGAAAAGGCGGACGCCGAGCGAGCCAAGGAAAAGCTGGAAAAGCAAAACGCCGCCCGCGCCGAAAAAGCAGAAGCTAAGGCGAAAAAGGCAGAGGCTAAAGCCGCAAAGGCGAGAGAAAACGCCGAAAAAATCGCTCGTGCCAAGCGCACGCAGGAAGCCTGAACGGAGGTACCCAAAGGATGAAGGATTATACACGCTTTGCCAGAGGTCTTGAAAAGCTTTTTGACGTGCTTGTCAATATTGCCGCTGTATATCTTGGATACTTTTTAACCTACCAACCCCCCGAGGTGCAGGCAGGCATCAACCTCAATCACCCCTTTGCCATTGCAGGGTCCATTTGCCTTTTGTCCTTTCTTTGGTATGACGTTTACACCCTGTATCGCCCAATGCGCTCTCTGCGACAATCCTTTTTTATTCGCCGCATCGTATTTGCCAACTTCTGCATTCTTTGCCTTTGCATTCTGATTGCCGCCACCCAAAGCGGCTTCTTTGGCTACTACGTCAGCTGGGCGGCTATTTCCTGCATTGCCAGCACGGTTATTCTGTGCTTGAAGAAGTCCGTGATGATTTGGACGCTGCACGCTATGCGCCGCAAGCAGAAGAACATCAAGCGCGTGGTGCTGATTACCGACTCCCAGGAGATTGCGGAGGAGTACCTCTGGGAAATTCACTGCAATCCCGAATTTGGCTACGAGGTCTGTGGCTACGTGGGCAATCTTGCCATTGAGGGCTTGAAGCACCTGGGCTCTACGGGAGACCTTGACCGTGTTTTAGATGAAACTGAGCCGGACGAGGTGGTTATTGCCTTTGAAACGGTGCGTAAGAGCATCATTACCAAGTATATCACCGTATGTGACGACCATTGCATTAAGGTTTTCGTGGTGCCTGCTATTTGCGGCTTCCTGAAATCCCCCCGTCAGATGACCTCCTTGGGCTCCTTGCCTATGGTGGACGTACGTTGCAACCCCTTGGACAACCCCACTAACCAGATTCTGAAGCGCATTATGGACATCGTTTTGTCCCTGTTCTTTATTGTTCTGACCTCGCCCATTATGCTTTTTGCCGCCATTGGCGTGCGTATTTCCTCTCCCGGCCCCATTCTGTTCCGTCAGAAGCGCGTGGGTATGCATAACAAGGAATTTACCATTTACAAATTCCGCTCTATGCGTGTCAACGCCAAGGAAAGCTCGGGCTGGACCACCGACTATGACCCCAGAAAGACGCGCTTTGGCAACTTCATCCGCAAGTTCTCCATTGACGAGCTGCCCCAATTCTTCAACGTGCTGAAGGGGGATATGAGCATCGTGGGTCCCCGTCCCGAAATCCCCTACTACGTGGAGCAATTCCGCAAAACCGTACCTCTTTATATGCTGAAGCACTCGGTGCGCCCCGGTATTACGGGTCTTGCCCAGATTCGCGGCTTGCGCGGCGACACCTCTATTGAGCTTCGCATTGACGAGGACATCAACTATATCGAGCATTGGTCCTTACTTGGCGACATCAAGATTATTCTGCTGACCCCCTTTAAGTTCATCAATTTCCACGAAAAGCAACGGAAAAAGCACGCAGAGAAGCTTGGCGACAAGAACAAGTACACCGAGCAGGCATTCGCCGAGGCAGACCCCACCCAGATTGAGATGACGGTTGCCACTAAGCGCGAAAAGAAAAAGGCGGAAAAGGCCGCTGCCAAGGACAAGCAGGAGAATAGCACCCCTGCCGCCGAGGACAACACCGACGCTACCGCTGAGAGTGCCGACGCCGCCGATACCGACGGCAACGGCGAAAACGCATAAAAAAGACCGCCCCTTCCAACAGGGGCGGTATACACTTGCATACAAGAAAGGAGAACGCATATGCCTATGCTGAAAAAGCGCGCCGCTTGGTTTTTGAACAGCCGTTTTTTTCCCATTGGGGTTGCCGCAACGGTTTTCGTTTGTCATACCCTGGGCGCAGACGTAGCAGGCGCCGTTATTCTCCTTCTTCTTTCCTATTTGGGCTTTTTATTTGCCGAGGATTTGCGCTTTCTGCTTCCCGTTTCTATGGCGGTGATTTGTCTTGTCAGCGTAAAAAACTCTCCCACCTTCAACCAAGAGGAAACCCTGTACGATAAGCCCTTTATACCCATTCTGTTGGGCGTTGCCGTGGGTCTCTTTCTTGTAGGGCTCGTCCTCTTTATTCTCCGCAAGCGCAAGGAGGCGCTTCCCTTCAAGGCCTCCCCACAGCTTTGGGGGCTTGCCGCCTTTTGCGCGGCGCTCTTGCTGAACGGGCTCTTTACGGGAGGGGCGCTTCTCCAGAACCTGTTGTTTGGGCTGGCGGTTTCCGTTTCCTTCCTTGGCGTATATCTTCTGATTTCCTTTTTCCTGCCCCGTAGCAGGGAAACCCGAGAGTATTTCTTCTTCTCTATGCTGGCGGTTGCCTTGATGATTACCGCCCAGCTGGTGGTTGCCTACGCCACCACGGTGAAATTTGACGGCGATTTTTCCCCCGTGAAGGAAAGCATCGTGCTTGGCTGGGGCGCTTGGACCAACATTGGCGCCTATCTTGCCCTGCTTTTGCCTGCCCCCTTCTATTTTGCCACCACCGACCAAAAGCGCCCTGCCCTTTGGTTTGTGCTTGGTGTTCTGGTTTTCGGCGGTATTCTGCTTTCGGGAAGCCGCGGCGCTCTGCTCTTTGGGGCGCTTACCTTTCTACTTTGCCTGTTGCTTATGTTCTTCAAGGCAGAAAACAAGCGGCAGACACGGGTTTGCCTGTTGGTTGTTTGCCTGTTAGGTGCTTTGGCGCTTTTGCTTTTGCACGAAAAGCTCTTTGCCCTGCTTTCTGTGTATCTCAACCAGGGCTTCAGCGACAACGGGCGCTTCGCCCTTTGGAAAACCGCCTGGGAGTCCTTCCTGCAAGCGCCTGTATTCGGCGCCGGCTTTTATGACATTCCCTTAAAGGTAGACTGGGTCGGGGACGTGGTTCTTTTCCCCCATACCTGCCATAACACGGTGTTACAGCTTTTGTCCGCCACGGGCATCGTGGGCTTTGGGCTTTACGTTTACCACCGTGTGCAAACGGTGCGCTTGGCGTGGCAAACAAGAAAAAGCGCCGCCTCCACCTATTTGCTTCTCTCCATTCTCGCCTTGGTGCTTTGCTCCTTCCTTGACGAGCATTTGTTCCACATCTACCCTGCCCTCTGCTATGCCTACGCCCTGTATTTAGCAGAGCCCGACACACCTCTTTCCCGATAAAGCGATACGGAAGCCCCTTTCTTGGGGGCTTCCTTTTTTGCTTGGCGCAAAAGGAAGAGCCCCAAGGCGAAAAGCCCAAGAAACACAAAGCCCCGTAGCAAAAGCGAAAGAGGGGAAAGTCCGTTCCCCATCACCAGGCTGACGAAAAGAAACGCGACAGTCCCAAGAGAAAGAGGTAAAAGCAAATCCCGCACCCCAAAGGAGGGCTTGGCAAGCTGCCATAGCTTACCGAAGCTGAAGGCGAAATTCAGACATTCGGCAATATAAATCACGTAGATATATCCGTCCGCTCCGAAGCGGGACACCAAAAGCAGCACCGAAAGGACAGACACGGCGGCGTCCGCAATATTGACCCCCATCGCGTACACCTGATAGCCTAATCCCTTTAAGTGGGCGTCTACCACGCTATCCATATACATCACGGGAACCAAGGGCGCAAGCAGGGCGATATAGCGGGCGGCTTCCCCGCTTTTGTAAAAGATGTCCCCCAAGGCGTCTGCCCCCAAGAGCAGGATAAACATGGACAGAACGGAATAGAGAAAACCCATTTTCAGCGCCTTGGTAGATAAAAGCGAAAGGGCTTTTTTCTGATTTTGGCTGCCAAGCTCGGCACATTCGGGAACCAAAAGCCCCGAGAAGGAGGCGAGAATGGCAGAGGGAAAAAGGACGGTGGGAATTGCCATACTGTGCAAGGTGGCATAGGAGGCAAGTGCCTCCTCCCGCAGAAAGCCGCTGAGTCCCAAGCAGAAGGGGATAAGCAGATGCTCCACGGTGACGAGCCCCTGCCTTGCGTGGGCAGACAGGGCGCAGGGCAAGGCGGTGCCTAAAAGCGCCTTCATTTCGCCCCCTACGGCGCCCCCTTGCATTTTATGGCGGTGCATATCCCACCTTGCCTGGACGAAGAGAACGAAGAAGGACAAAAGCTCCGCCAGCGAGGAGCCGCCTACCAGAGCAAGGCAGGCATAGGTCAAGCCCTTGGGCAAAAGAAAAGCCAGCCCAAAGACGGTGAGGAGAATACGGGTTGCCTGCTCTATCATTTGGGTAACGGCGTTGTGCGCTACACGCCGCACCGCGATAAAGTAGCCGCTATATACGGCAGAAAGGGCTATCGGCACAAGGCTCACCGAAAGCAGGCGCAGAGAGGGGGCGGCGCGCATATCTCCCAAAAACCGAAGGGCGATGAAATCGGCGCCGAAATAGAGAAACAGCGCCGCCACGCCCCCGAAGGCAATGGCATAGAGGACGGCTCTTCTGATGACCCGTCTTGCCCGTTCTCCCTCCTCTTTCCCCAGCGCCGCCGCCACCAACCGCGTGACTGCCAGGGAGATGCCCGAGGTGGCGAAGGTGACAGCGAAGGCGTAGACGCTCATTGTCAAGGACATAAGCCCCATTCCTTCTGCCCCCACCTTTCGCACGATGTAGGCGTTGAAAAGCATCGAAACACCCCGCATTAAGAGCGCTACCGCGGCAAGAAGCATTCCGTTTTTCAAAAACTGCTTTTTATCGGTCAAAATTTCCTCTCCCCTCTTCGGTCATTCCTTTAAGGGTATGAGGGACGTTTTTCTTTTATGCCTTTCGGGTTGTAAACAGTTCTTTACATACAGGCGTATAAAAAGCCCGTATACAAGGCGGTAGACTCCATAGGGAGCCCCGTCCCGTATACGGGCTTTTGCATGACAGCGCTTAGCGCGCTACCTCGTCCATAGTATACATTTCCAAAATGTCGCCTACCTTCAGGTCATCGTAGCGGGCGATGGTGACAGCGCACTCATAGCCTGCCGCAACCTCCTTGACGGCATCCTGGTAACGGTACAGGGAGCTGAGCTTGTTGGAATATTCTCCAACCTCCTCGGCTCTGCGGTCAAACATTACGATACCGTCACGGACCACACGGACCAGAGAATGACGGGTGACCTTGCCATCCAAGACGTAGCATCCCGCAACCACGGAGGAAACGCCGGGCACGTGATACAGCTTGCGGATTTCCAGACGACCCTGCATATTTTCCTTGTAGACGGGATCCAGCATACCCTTCATAGCGTCCTGAATCTCGTTGATGCACTCGTAAATAACGCGATAGGTGCGGATATCGACGCTATGGCGCTCAGCGGAATCGGTTGCGCTCTTATCGGGGCGCACGTTAAAGCCAACGATGATGGCGTTCGAGGCGGTTGC
Source organism: Clostridia bacterium (assembly GCA_017467085.1). Lineage (GTDB taxonomy): Bacteria > Bacillota > Clostridia > Oscillospirales > CAG-272 > UBA1740. The sequence goes on from JAFTSW010000015.1 coordinate 8,243, forward strand.
CAGCATAACGTCACCCTCGGTGATGGCACCAACGCCCGTATGAATGACGGACACGCGTACCTCGTCGTTAGACAGCTTCAGAAGCGCTGCCTTGACGGCTTCCACGGAGCCTGCCACGTCTGCCTTCACGATGATATCCAGCTTCTTGGTGCCCTCGGAAATCTGGGCAAACAGCTCATCCAGGTTGGCGGCGGACTTGGCGCGGTTGCTTTCCTCCTTCATCTTGGCGCGGCGCTGCTCAGCAAGGGAGCGCGCCATCTTTTCATCCTCGACGGCGTTGAACTCGTCACCTGCGGAGGGAACCTCGGCAAGACCCGCAATCTTCACGGCATAGCCGGGGAGAATTGCCTTTTCGTTCTTTCTCTCGGAGGTTTCCATCGAGCGAACACGGCCAACTGCCGTTCCCGCAATGACGATATCTCCGATATGCAGGGTACCGTTCTGCACCAGAATGGTGGCGATAGGACCCTGTCCCTTATCCAGGCTGGACTCAATAACGATACCCTTGGCACGGCGGTTGGGGTTGGCGCGAAGCTCCTTCACCTCAGCAACCAACAGCACGCTTTCCAAAAGGTCATCAATGCCCTGACCCGTCAAGGCGGAAACGGGAACGCAGATAACGTCGCCGCCCCATTCCTCGGGAACAAGCTCGTAATTGGTCAATTCCTGCTTCACACGGTCGGGGTCAGCCTGGGGCTTATCCATTTTATTGATGGCAACGATGATATCAATGCCTGCTGCCTTGGCGTGGTTAATTGCCTCTACCGTCTGGGGCATAATGCCGTCATCGGCGGCAACCACCAGAATGGCAATATCGGTTGCCATAGCACCTCTGGCACGCATAGCGGTGAACGCCTCGTGTCCGGGGGTGTCTAAGAAGGTGATATCCTTGCCCTTTACGTGGGCGTTGTAGGCACCGATATGCTGGGTAATACCGCCTGCCTCCTTCGCCGCCACGTGCATATGACGAATGTAGTCAAGCAAGGAGGTCTTACCGTGGTCAACGTGACCCATAACGCAGACAACGGGGGGACGCTCGGTCTTTTCCTCCTCGGTGTCCTCGGCTTCGTTAAAGAGGCGCTCCTCAATGCTGATGACAACCTCCTTGGTAACCTTGATGCCCATTTCATCGCACACCAGGAATGCGGTATCAAAGTCCACCACCTGGTTGACCGTTGCCATTACACCAAGCAGCATCAGCTTCTTGATAACCTCAGCAGAGGTTTTCTTCATACGGCTGGCAAGCTCGCCAACGGTGATTTCATCGGGCAGGGTGATTTCCAGCTGCTTCTTACGGGCGCGCTCTGCCTCCATACGCTGCATGCGCTCCTTCTCGGCTCTTTCCTTTTCCTTCTGTGCCTTTTGGTTGTTGCCCTGCTGATTGTTTTGCTTTTTCAGCTTCTGCTTGCCCACAGCGGCGTTGGCGTTGCCACCGTAGGAGGCAAAGCGCTCGTCTACCGTATCGTCATACTTGGAAAGGTCATCTGCCGTAGCGGTACGGGTGTCCACCACACGGCGACGGGGGCTCTGTACCACAACGGCTTCGCCGCTACCCGTGCCTGCACTGGGGGTCAAGGGAATGACCTTCAAGGTCTGCTTCTGGGGCTTCTTGGCAGCCGCCTTTGCGTCTGCCTCTGCCTTTGCCTTTGCTTTGGCTTCCGCGTCCGCTTTAGCCTTGGCTTCTGCCTTGGCCTTGGCTTCTGCCTCCGCCTTTGCCTTAGCCTCTGCCTCGGCCTTGGCTTTTGCCTCGGCTTCTGCTTTTGCCTGGGCTTCGGCTTCTGCCTTCGCCTTAGCCTCTGCCTCAGCGGCAGCCGCTTCTCTTTCTGCCTTTGCCTGCTCGGCGGCAGAGGAGATGAGGGTTGCGCGCTGTTCGCAGTAATCATCCAGGTTTTCAATCTGATTCTGGAGAGTAATATACTGCAGCAGCGCCTCAAACTCGGCGCCATCCAGGGAAGCGCCGCTCTTCTTTACAATGTTGATTTCTGCCAATACTGTCAAAAGGTCCTTGCTCTTGATATCAAAGTCCTTTTGCAGCTGGGTTAATTTATACGATGTTTGTGCCATACTCAATTACCTTCTCCCTCGTCCTTCGGGGGTTCCTTTCCTACGGTATTCAATCTGACAAGCTCACTTGCGAAATGCGCATCCGTGATTGCCACTGCCGCTATGGAGCCAAGCTTTCCAAGCGCTTCGCCCAGCTCATCGGCAGAGGCGGAAATTTTTTCTATCGGTAGGCTGTAAAAGCCGCATTTGTCCCGCACCTTTTTTTCTGTAGCGGGAGATATGCCGCTTGCCAGCAAAACCAAGAAGGGCTTTTTCCGTTCCCGACACGCACGGCAAACCAGGTCCGTGCCCATCACGACCTTGCCTGCTCTTCTGGCTAATCCCAAAAAGCGAAGCAGCCGCTCGACGCCTTCTCCTTTGGCATCCTTTTCCTTACACATTCCTCAGCTTTTCCTCCAAAGACTGATAAATCTCTTTATCAACGGGAGAGGAGAACGCCGCCTCCAAGCGGTGCGCCTTTTGCGCCTTTTGCATACAGAGGGGATTTTTACAGATATACGCGCCTCTGCCTGCCGCCTTTCCCGTGAAATCCAAGGAAATGTCGCCAAGGGGCGAGCGCACCACGCGAATCAGCTCTCCCTTGGGGAAATGCTCACCGCATCCGACGCAACGCCGCTGGGGTATTTTCTTCATGGGCTTTTGTTGGTTGGCCATTACTGTTTCCTTTCTTGCGCCGTGCTTTTGCCACGGTGCTGTATCTTTGCTTATCAGGCCTTGATGTCAATCTTGCAGCCCGTCAGCTTGGCGGCCAGCTTTGCGTTCTGACCCTCTCTGCCAATGGCGAGAGAAAGCTGATCCTCTGCTACCTTAACGCGGCAGCAGCGCTCGCCGTCATACTCAACGGAAAGAACCGTTGCGGGAGAGAGCGCCTCCTTGACGTATTCCGCCTTGTCCTCGGCGTAACGAATAACGTCCACCTTCTCGTTGCCAAGCTCCTTGAGCACGGCGGCGATACGGGCGCCGTGGTTACCGATGCAGGCACCAACAGGGTCAACGTCGGGGTTGTTGGAGGCAACGGCAATCTTGCTTCTGGAGCCGGGGTCACGGGAAATGCTCTTAATTTCTACGGTGCCGTCCTGAATTTCGGGAACCTCCAGGGCAAAAAGGCAGGTAACCAAGCCGGGATGCACACGGGAAAAGAGGGCAATCGGACCCTTGCTTTCGCCGCTACGCACCTCGCTGAGATATACCTTCAAGCGGTCATTTACCTGGTACACCTCACCGGGAATCTGCTCCTTCTGCAGCAGCACCACCTTGCTGGTGCCCGTGTCAAGCACGAGGCTGCCGTCCGTTTCGTCTACCTTGTAGACGGTGGCGGTGATGATTTGCTCCTTCTTTTCCTCGTACTGCTTGGTAACGTGTACACGCTCCGCCTCACGGATAGCCTGGATAATAACCTGCTTTCCTGCCTGGGCGGCAAGACGGCTGAATTTGTCGGTCTTGATTTCAAACTCCACAACCCCACCCAGCTTGTGACGGCGGCTGATGGCGCGGGCAGCCTCCAAGGAAATCTCGGTTTCCTCGTCCTCTACCACCTCAACAACGGTCTTCTGCTGGTATACCTTGATATCCTTCTTGTCGGGATTGAAGGCAACGCGGATGTTGGTGGCACCGTTGTGCTCCTTCTTGTAGGCATTGACAAGAGCCGCCTCCAGCTTCTCCATCATATAGGTTTTGGAGATGCCTTTTTCGCGCTCTAACAGGTCTAACGCATGGAAAAGTTCGCTATTCATTGTTATATCCTTTCGGTTTGTAGTTATGTTAACTTTTATTTTTAATCTTCAAAATAGATGAGGTTCATATGGGAGATTTCTTTTCTCGGAACGGCAAGCTCCTTGTCCTCCCTGGTGACCATTTTCAAAACGCCGTCCTCATACTCGGTCAAAACGGCGACCACGCTCTTCTTGCCGTCCTCTCTGGGGGCATAGAAGCGCACCTCCGCTACCTCGCCCAAGCACGCCTCAATGTGGGCGTCGGTGCGGATTTCTCTCTCAATTCCGGGAGAGGAAACCTGCAAGCGGTAGGAGTTTTCAATAGGGTCTGCCTCGTCAAGCAGGGGGTCAATGGCACGGTGAACCCTTTCGCAGTCCTCGATACCGATGCCCTCTTCACTGTCAATGGTAATCTCCAAATAGTATTCAGCGCCAATCTTGCTGTATACCACGTCCCAGATGGAATAGCCTAACTCCGTGACGGTGGGGGAAATCAATTCCTCTACCTGCTCGGCAATGCTTTTCTTCATACCCTTCCCTCAGCTTCCCTCCGAAAGCCGCCTTTCCTTTCAAAATCAAGAGTTTTGTCTGAAAGCCAAAGAAAAGGAAGAGTGGCGTCTTTCCACTCTTCCATCCTATCTTCTTACTATCATAACATATTATAGCACACTTTTTTGAAAATGCAAGGGCTTTTTTGATTTTTCTTTCTATATTTACAAAAAAAGGGGCTGTCCAAACAGGACAGCCCCTTTTTTATTGGTTTAAGGTCATAGCAACAGGGAAAAGAAAACTCATTTTCCCTGCTCTACGCCCAATGCCGCAGGATTTTGGAGCGATTTTGCTTGACCGTTTCCCGAAGCCGTATTTCATACGGCAAGGGGGTCGGTCGGGCGAAGATGCCCATTTCATCCTACACGGCACTCGGTGCCGCAGGATTTTGGAGCAGATTTGTTCGAGCGGCACCCGCCGCCGTATTTCATACGGCAAGGGGGCAGGTCGGGCGAAGATGCCCATTTCATCCTACACGGCACTCGGTGCCGCAGGATTTTGGAGCGATTTTGCTTGACCGTTACCCGAAGCCGTATTTCATACGGCGAGCGGAAACGGGCGAGTGAAGGCGCCCAAAATCCTGTGGCAGAGCCCCTTTAATATTCGTTGGAGAGCAACCACTCCCACTCTCCAGGATGCGCATTGGCGCCCGTTTCCTCAATCAACGCCTTGATGTTGGTGGAGAAGGAGAGCTTGTTTTCACCGAAGAAATAGTTGTTGTTGTAGACCTGGTGTCCGCGCTTGGCATAATTCGTGCCAATGACGAATACCTCGTTCTGCTGTCTGCTTGCCGTGGTGGCGCGGACGTTGTAGAAGTAGTTGTTGTAGGAATGAATATTGTAGGAATAGGCAATATTCTGCAGCTGCTTATACACCACGTTGGTTGCCGCGCGACGCAGGTAGGTGCGGTAATCCGCTTCGCTTGCGCCCGCCTTGGCGCCTCTGTCCGCACCTGCGGAATGCTCTACGGCAATATTGTTGTAGTTTGCCCAGCTGGTGGAGGAGCCGTCAAAGTAATAGCAGGCGGCGAACTCTCTCAGACCGTTGCCCGACAGCTTACTGCACACCACGAAGTTGTGATGAATGAAGTTGACGAGCTTGGGATTTTCGGGCTTCAGGTTTCCGCCCAGCATATAGATGGCACCGCCATCCCCTAACTCCTGCATAAAGTCGGTAATGTAGTTATGGTGAATTTCCACGTTGTAGAGGTTGATTTTCTCGCCCTCCTCCCAGGTAGCCGCCGACCAGTTCCAGCCGATGGACATACCCGAATAGGAGCAACCGATAATGGTGTTGTTGGCAATCTCCACATCCTTACAGGAGGGCAGATAAATGCCAACGGCGGCAAAGTTCACCTGGGCAACCTTGTGGAGGTAGTTTTGCTTGATAACCACGTTTTCCACACCGCTTCGCTCGGAGAACTCACGGTTACCGCCCCAAGGCGCATAGCAGCCGCGGAAGCGGATGCCGCATTCACCCACGTTTTCGATTTCGTTACCCGAAATCACCACGTTTTCGGTTCTTCCCTGCAGATACAGTCCCGAGCCGCCGATATCGTGGATATAGCAATCCTGAATGGTGGCACCGTCGGTATCGTGCAGCGCAATAGCGGCGCGCTCGCTAAACCAGGTCAAGCCCGCCACGTCCGTTTCCAGAGAGTTCTGTCCTGCCTGGTTGGCGGCAAGGCCAATCTTGGACAAAACGGAATCGTCGACCCCCCAGAAGGTCAGGTCGCTGATAACCAGATGGTTGGCGTTGCGGAACACTAACATATTATCCTGAGTAGGATAGGAGAGAGAAAGCGTTTCCATATCCTCTTCGGTATAGAAGTAGAGCTTACCCGTTTCTTCATCGTAATAATACTCTCCCTCCTCGTCTACGAAGGGCAGGGCATTCTGCACGGAATAGAGTCTGTTTGCCATTGTATTGCCACCGGGAAGAGCAAACTCGGCATACTGGGTCTTGTTCAGATAGACGGCAACCAGCGTTTCTTCCTTCTTGGCGGTCTTGTCATAATAGTAGACAACGTCATCAAAGTCGATGCCGTCGATATCCATAATGTCAAAGCACCAGTTGGCGGCGGTATGCAGCTCAATCTGCAAGCCCTTCAGACAGGTCTTGTAGGAAAGGGTTGCGTCATATACCTTTTCCTCTGCCGCTGCCAGCATCGCCTGCGTCTTGGTAACGGTGGCTTCTGCCGCTTCCATTACCGCCTTGGCGGCAATATAGGCAACCTTTTCTTCATCGGTGGCATCAGCCTTGCCTGCTGCCTCCAGAGCTGCCTGATAGTCAGCCTTGGCGGCGTTATAGGCGGCCTGCTTTTCGGCAAGCAGGGCGGTGATTCTGGCTACCTCGCTCTCGTAGCTTGCCTTGTTGTTCCTCAGCTCGGCAAGGCGCTCAGCCGTCATTTCCTGCAAGGGACGAATCATATCCAGATGGACATAGAAGCGAGCTTCACGGTTCTCTTCGTCCACAGCGGGTGCCGCATAGCTTGCGCCCTCGGCGAGGAAGCCCTGGTAATGGGCGGTATAGGCGGCGATAAGGTCGGTGCGCTCGGGGAGAGAGGCATACTCCACCTCGGGAGAATGGTCTGCCAAAACGCCCTGCTCGAAGTAGTATTTCGCCTTGAGGTACGTGCCGTCCAAATCTCTGTCATAGGCGAAGAAATAGGGCATCACGCCGCTGGCGGCGGCGGTGGAGGAATTGGCGGCGCGAAGAGCAAGCTCGTCATTGACGTACAGGTTACGGAATACGGGATAGCTTCCGTTTTCATCGGGCGCAAACTCGTAAACGTAGAGCCCTGTCTTTCCTGCTACTGCCGTGAAATCGGAGGAGGCAAGAGGCAGGGTGGTGGTCAGCTCGGGTGCCTCGTCCGCCATATAGTTGCCCTCGATGGTGTAGTAGTAGTAGGGGTAGGAAATTTCGTCAAAGTCGAACTCGGCAATTTCGGTGACCGAATGAATACCACCCTCTACAAAGAGCCGCACATTGGTGGGCTTATCCAGCTGCTTCAAGGCGGTGTTGCACGCTTCAAAGGCGTCGGCAAAGTCGGTATAGGGAGCATTTTCGCTTCCGTCACCCTTGCCCTCGGCATAGGAGTCAAAATACACGGTATGGTCATAGTAGCAGTTCTCTACCGTATTATTGACGTAATCGACAAGCTCGCTCTCTTTGATGCTTTCCTGCTTGGAAAGATGGTTCATTACCGAGAAGAAGGAGGTGATTTCTCCATATTCCTTGCCTGTGAAGCTACCGTAAAAGACCAGGTCATCTCCGCTTGCGGTGGTCAGCTTCACGTAGGTAATGACCTTCAGCTTTTGGTTATAGAGGTCAATATCCGCATTTTCGTAGGTAAGAGTGATGGCGTAGGTGTCCTCGTCCAAGAAGTAACGGGTGTGGGCGCCTGCCACGGAATCAAAGGCAATAAAGCGGTAATCGTAGGCGCCGCTTTCCAAAACGGGCATACTGTCGCTTTGGGTATTCACCAGTGTTCCAAGCTCCACCTTGAAGCCTGCCTGCATAATGGCGGCGATGGAGGGATATTGGAGGGTGAAATAGAAGCGAATGGTATCCGACATATCGCTCTTGATTGCCACGTCCTCGGACAGCACCCAGATGCCTGCCATACCGTTATCCAGGTCGCTTTGGGCTTGTTCCTTGCTCATTTCAAAGTTGAAATGGGCGAACGCCTTAAAGACGGTGGTCTTATCGGGAATTTTAGAAAGGGTTTCCTCTAACATCGAGGTATCAAGTCCCAGGTAGTAGCAGACGTCTGCCACACGGTTCTGGAGGATTTCTGCCTCGGACAGCAGGCGGTCATAGACACGAATGGAATAGTAGGAGCCTGCCATATAGCGCCAGACATCAAATCTCTGGTCCTCTACGTCCTCGTTGGCAATATAATCGCTCTTGGGAATTTCTACAAACATTCCGCGCTTGCCGTCCAGGGTGACGGTGTATGCGGAGGCGATGCCCTCCTCGTTGTCCTCCATACGGTCGTGGGTAATGGAGTAGTTTACGATTTTGCCCAGGGTACGGGTAGCAAGAACGTTATCCGTTCCTATCTGCACACGGCCCGCGGAGCCCCAGCCGCCCGAGGTGCGGTACATCCAGCGGCGCTGCATATTGGCGTTGCCCGCGTGGCTGTTACAAACGAAGCCCATACAGCGGAAGGCGCCAAGCACGAAAACGCCATCGTGATTGATACCGTATTGGGTATATTCATCGTAGTGAGAGGTCAGGTTGCCTGCCTCGTCCTCCACGGTCAAGCCGTCGGGGGTCAGAACCGTTTCCAGGGTATAATCCCCATCGGGGAGCATATCGTAGTCCAAGGAAAGGTAAAACTCGTTTGCCTTTGCCTTGCGGTATTCCTCTACCTCCTGGTTTTCTACCACCAGCTGCGGCACGCTGTCAACGATGCGCAAGCCGCCGTCCTCGGCTCTGTACCAGCCCTTACCCATCAGAGTACCAAAGGTGGCGTCCTTTACGGCATTTGCCCAAAGAACGCTGGTTTCACCAAAGCGGGTGGCGGTGGAGAATCCCTTATAGGAGGAAAGCAGAACCTGTAAGCCGTCGGTCACGTAAAGAGAGGTGTCGGCATTCCAATCACTGGTAATCAGCTTTACCGTTTCCTCCACGGACTGTATGAAGGCTTCCCTGTCGCTAAAGGAGTTCTTCTTGAAGGCGTCAATCACGAAGGCACGGGACTCCGCGTCCAGGTTGGTCAAAAGCGCCGGGTCTGCCTCGGCATACGCCAAAAGGTCAATGAAATGGTTATACGCCATTTCGTATTCGGTCAGAACGGCATCGTATACACGCACGGCGTACACGTTCACAGGGGTGCGGCGGAAGAGATAGAAAAGGGTTTCGCTCTCTGCCCCCGTATAGTAGGTATTGCTGTTTGCGGCAGAGGGTGTGGTGCTGTTGTAGTTACCCGTGCGAACCGTGGTGCTGTTTTTCAGAATCTTGTAGGTAGCAAGGGTCGCACCTCCCTCTACCGTCAAGTCACGGACGAGCTGTTGGGTAAAGACGGTGGTATCGTTACGGCTCGAATCGTACCAGAGCTGCTGGTTGTTATAGCTGGCGTCATACCAGTCGCCAGCCCCCGGAGAGAGGAACCAGCGGCAGCCGCGGCGTCCGCTGAGGGTGGTACCCTCGCTTCGGTCATAAATGACCTTCAGCTGACCGACAGCGTCCGACAGAACGCCGCCCCACCAGTCCGTGCCGCTGTAATCGCCAAGAATATTACCGTCTGCGTCCACGCTTTGCATATTCTTGTACTTTGCAACATACTCCACCGTAAAATCCTCGGTGGGAAGGGCGGCAATGCCTAAATCCAGATAGGTTTCCTGGGTGTAGGTACCCTTCTTGGCATCGCTTGCCCAAACGTTCAGCTCATAGCCAACGCCGCCGCCCTCCAGCGTATGCCAGAGAGAGCCAACGAGGGTCGCGTCGTGGTTGCCCATTTTATCGTACCAAACGTTTTTGGTATCGGTAAAGGAGAGAGAGCCACTCCCATACGCCGTCAGAAGAACGGAGAGGGAGCCGCCATTTTCACTCTTGGAGCCGTCAGCGCCGATATACAGCTCATCGTACACACTCATCTGGCGCTTTGCCGCTTCCTCGGCGCGGAGCTGCTCTAAGTTCTCCACGATAGTGAGGATGTCTGCCTCGGTGGCGGTAAAGTCCTCCTTGGCAACCAGGGCAAGGAAATCGTCCTTATCGGCATCGGGCACGTTCTGATACACGGAGAAGGCAACGCCCGTATGTAAGAGAATGTCAACCGCGCGGTTGTGCAGAAGCTCTGCCTCGGTCAAGGGCTTGGTATACAGACGCACCGCATACATCGTACCCGGGATAGAGCGATTGAGAATAAAGCTTCCCACATAGGGGGTATCCGCCTTGGCGCACTTGCTAGCGAAGTAGGTATCCTTGGGGCAGGTGTCGCCGTTTTTCAGAAAGCTGTAATAGTAATAGTCGGCGTCATTGGTTAAGGTCACCGTCATATTGACGATGGAGGTATCCTCGCGGTGAGGCGCAATGGCGTTATTGGACATATTCGCCGTAGCGCAGAGCTTGCTCCAGGTGTCGGTGGAGGAGTCGGGGTTTTCGGTATACATCACAATCATACCGTTTTTATCGCGCAGACGGGAGGAGCCGTAATCGCCGCACCAGAGAAAGCCGCGCAGACGTCCAAGGGAAAGTCCCGCCATACCCTCCTGGTAGCCCTTGACGGGGGTCACACCCTCTGCGTTTACGGTCAAGCCGCGGACGGAGGATACGATTTCCAGGGTATAGGTGTCGGTGGGCAAAAGAGAGGCATCCATCGACAGGGTATAGGTATAGTCCCAAGCGGCAAGGTCATAGCCAACGCCGCCATCTGCCCCTGCCGTCCAGGAGCCCGCAAAGGTGGCGTGCTTGGTGGCATTCTTGGCAAGGTTGGTCCAGGCGTTATTCGCCATATCCAGGGAGGAGCCGCCCTTGAAGGCGGTTAAAAGCACGGAAAGCGTGCCGCCGTTTTTGGTGGCTTCACCGTTTGCTCCCACGTAAAGGTCGGTATAGCCGTCGGGGGTGCTTTGCGTGGCGGTGCCACTACCGCTTTCCGCCGCCACGGGAAAGAGGGCGGTAGGAATGAGGGAGGCTACCATACAGAGCAACAAAAGAAAGGATAAAATTCTTTTTTTCATACTGTTCTCCTTTTCTGTAAAAGACAATTATACAACTTTATTTTACACTATTTCAAGCCGAAAAGCAAGACGCCTCTCTCAATTTCGTTAGAATGTCTAACTTTTCTCCTTTTCCTTTGTGCATTTCGCTACTCGTCCTTTATATACAAATATATACAAATATATACAAAAGCGGCGTCCTTTTTCAAGGAACGCCGCTTAGGTTATGCGATTCATATTTTTCCGTGCTTCCCAACGGAAAAGCGCGGGGTATTCTCCCTATGCCGCAAAGTTTGGAAGCAGATTTGTTAGAACGGCTCCGCCGCCGTATTTTCATACGGCAGGCGAAGCAGGTCGGGCGAAGATGCCCAAAATCTTGTGGCACAGCCTTAATATTCGTTGCCAAGAAGCCATTCCCACTCACCGCGATGGGCATAGGCACCGCATTCCTCTATTTGCGCCTTGATATTGCTACTGAAGGACAGCTTGCTATTGCCCCAGAAGTAATTGCAGTCGGTGATGGTATGCCCGTGCAGC
>JAFTSW010000016.1 GCA_017467085.1 Clostridia bacterium
GAAGCAGTTTTGGACAAAAAATAGCGAGTGGAGGCGCCGAGAAAGCGCGCAGTAATATACGATATTGCAAGCGATTTATCGAAAGCATACGCCGTTATTTTTTCTCCAAAACCTTATGGGTTCGATTCCCTTACGGCTACTCTCCCATTCATCTATAAAAAAAGCTTATGCGCACTCTCTCAAGCGGAGAATACGCATAAGCTTTTTTATTAGTTTTGCTTGCGCACGTGAATGTATTCATCGTTATACTGATAATAGGGACAGCTGCGGAAGCGGTGCATCGAATAGAGCAGGCGCTCGTCCTCGTCCAGATTGACGTCGCAGGCGTATTCGCCCCAGTCCTCATCGTACACAAAATGGTAGCAGGAGTCACAGTTGCTTTCCATTTTCTTGACAGGGGGCTTTTTTTCGTTTTTTTCGCTCATCGGCGTCCTCTCTTTCTGCAGCGGCGTCTTATGTGCGCCGCCGCACGAACAAAAAAGCGGCGGAAGGGATAGGAAACGGCGCGCCGCCATAGATAGAAGCGGTAGGGAAGGGAGGAGTCGCAGTCACGGTAGTGCCCCTTTTGATAAAAGCCGCAAACAAGGGCAATTACCTGGGAGGGCAAAACACCCTTTTCGTCATAATATTGGCTGTCGCCGCGCATGGTCAGCGACCCGTCTGCCGCAACAGCAACTACACGGTGCAAAACAAAGGCGCCGTCTGTGCGGCGGTATAAAAGCATATCGCCCTTCTCCCATTTTTTTAAGGAGGGCGCCACCAGCATCACCGAGTCCCGTCCCTCCTTCAAGAGAGGAAGCATACTCCGCCCCATCGGGAAGAGGCGAAACGCCTTGCCCTTCCCAATTACCTCTTCAATCAAGGGCAAAAGGTCAGCCAGCGTGATTTTTTCTTCCTTGGGGGGAGGCGTTGGCTCATTGGTAACCCATTGTTCCATACATATACCTCATATAAAGCAAAAGGGGGCAAAACGCCCCCTTGCACAATATCCAAAAATTATTCGTGAATGAAGGAATCCTCGTCCGCACCGGGATTTTCGGCAGAAACATCGATTCTCGGATTTTCAGCATCGTTGGCATTAAAGCCTTCGTTTACGTTCAAATCGTCGCAAGAAGCAAAAGCGAACAGGCATGTGCAAAGCATCAGAACGGCTGCCAGAAGGGCGAGAAAATTCTTTTTCATAATTATGTGTTCCTTTCAAGCGAAATGTGTAACAGCTTCGCCACAGGTAAAAATGCGGCGCATTTTCTAAATTTCTACACATAAAGTATAGCATATATAACGAAATCTGTCAAGAGAAAAATAAATTTTTGGCAAAAGCTACAAAAATGAAGGCGCATTTCTGTTCACTTCGTAGAGAAAAAAAGGAAAAACGCTCCTTGGCGCCGTTATTCTGCGGCGTCCTCCGTGTCCTTGGGCGTCAAGCGCTTTTTGTGATAGTATATATAGGGCAAAAGCACCGTAAAGAGAGCGCAAAGCCAGGCAACGGGCTCTGCCCAAAAAAGCGCCTCCACGCCCATAAAGTGAATGACAAGCTTAGACATCGCCACCCTTGCCAGTAGCTCCGCAACGCCCGAAATCATCGACCAGGAGGCAATCTGCATTGCCTGCAGGGCGTTGCGGAAAATGTGAATGAGATACAAAATGGATAAAAGAAAAACCAAAATAGTCAAATACCGTAGCGCAATCGCCATAGCGTCTGCCCCTACCGCCTCGCCCGTGTTCAAGAACAGGCGTAACAGGGGACGCCGCAGTAAAAAGGTCAGCGCCGAAACCAGAACGGAAAGGAGTAGCACGATTTTAACAGCGCTCCAAAGCCCTGCCTTGACGCGCCGATATTTTCCTGCCCCGTAATTCTGCGCTAAGAAGGTGGAAGCGGCAAGTCCGATGGATATGGCGCTGCATTCTAAAAGCCCGTATAGCTTGTTGGTGGCGGTATAGCCCGCGATAAAGGTACTGCCTTGCAGATTGACGCCCGATTGCAGAGCGATGCCCCCAAGGGCAATCACGATATATTCAAGCGCCAAAGGCAGCCCGAACAGCACCATCGTGCGGATAAGGGAAAGGTCGGGGCGAAAATCTCTCTTGGTGGGTGAGATAACGGAAAAGCCCCGTAAAACCAAAAAGCAGTAGAAAAAGGATACCAGCTGGGAAAGCACAGACGCCAAGGCGGCGCCGAAAATACCAAGCTGACATACAAATACAAACAGGCAGTCAAGCCCAATATTCAAAACCGCCGATATCACCATCGCTATCAAGGGCGTGCGTCCGTCCCCCAAGGCGCGCAGAATAGAGGCAGACATATTGTAAGCCACAATAACGGGAGTGCCGCAAAGCATCGTCATCAAATACAGGTGCGCCCCGTCCATAATGTCCGCAGGGGTGTTCAAAAGGAGAAGCAGGGGCTTAGCAGAGAGAAGCCCGATGCCTGTCAGCAGAATACCGAAAAAGGCAGAGAGCAGGACGGACATAGCAACGGTCTTGTTCAGCGCCTCTTGGTTCTTTTCCCCAAAGAAACGGGAAACGAAGGTGGAAAAGCCCTGGGTCAATCCCATCACCGTCCAAAGGAACATCCAGTAAATCCAGTCCGTGGCGCCAACGGAGGCAAGCGCCATCACTCCAACGCCCCGTCCCACAATGGCGGCGTCTGCCATCAGATATAGCTGCTGCCCCAGGTTGGTTAAAAGGAGGGGAAGGGCAAAGCGCAAAATCAGCCCCGTGGGGGAGCCCTTCGTCATATCCGTTGCGCGTTCCATCGTGATACCCTTCCTTTCCTTATTGGCGTTTTTGCAATCTTTAAGTATTGTAGCATACAAACATAAAAAAAGCAAGGATAAAATCTTGCTAAAACGGTATTTTTATGCTACAATACGTATAGAAAAAGCGAAAGGAAGCAAGCATATGAAAACCTGTCCTATGTGCGGAATGCCCCAGTTAGAAAAGGGCTTGGCGGCGTGCGCGTTTTGCGGCTACGAGGAAAAGCCGCTCTCTGCCCTTTCCAAGAAGCAAATATATGACCTTTTGGCGTCCTATGAATATGAGGATGCTTCGGACGGCATTCGCATCAAATCGGTGAAAAATATCCGTGATATTGCCCTGCGCGGTGCTATCGCCGTCCCCCATTTCGTCACCGAAATCGGAGAGGAGGCATATGCCTGCTGTAAATTTCTGGCGCGCGTCGAGCTGCCGGGTGCGCTTCGCTCCATAGGAAGCGGTGCCTTTGCCCACTGTCGGGACCTCTTTGATATCTATATCCCTATGGGTGTTACCCATATGGGTAAGGCTGTTTTCGAGGGCTGTTATGACCTTGGGGTTGTGCGCTGTGCCGCCCCCGAGCAGCCAAAGGATTGGGATGCGGATTGGCTCTCGGGCTGCTCTGCCCGTGTGGAGTGGTCGGCAAGCGACGAGGATTAACGCCCAAAAACCAAATATAAAAAGCCCCGTGGGCGCCAAAAGCGCCACGGGGCTCAATTTTATGCCGTCAGAAGCACGGCAATACCGAGTACGTCCTCTCTGCCGTCAAAAAGCAGCCGGCGCAAAAGCGCCTCTCCCTCTGTCAGGGAAAGCTTCTTTTCGGTGTGCGCCTCTTGTATCGCCGTGTAAGCGGAAAGAAGCGCCTCGTCTGTCAAGGGGTGGGGCTCGGCAAGGACAAGCACCATAGCGGCGGCGTCAAGGTCTAAGGAAAGCCCTCTTTCCACTTTGCCGTCCATCGTGACGGTGTAGGCAAAGAGCTTTTCGGGGTCAGCCTCGGATGTGTCCGGCGTAACGGTGTGTATGTCATCGTACAGACAGCCATAAGCCTCTCTGACGCCATCAGGGTCCAAATCGTAATAATCGTATTGGACGAAGCGGATTATCGCTCCCCCGTTTTCAAAGCCGTAGGTAGTCCAGGTTTCCGAAACACTGCTGTTCGGGGGATGCTTGCGTGCGTAGGTCGAGTGTCCCTTGTCGTATTCGGGAGTAGCCAGTGTGAATACCGTCATATGTGTGACCAATCCTTTCTTGGTGAGCTTGTGTCGGACTTTGCAAAAGCTATTCTTCGTCCTCGGGAGGCGCCTTTTCCGCGTCCAGCTGGACGATTTTTAAGAAGCGCGCCTTGTCCTCGTCGCTCATACCGTCGTATAGCTTCAGCGTTTCGTAAATCTCGGTGTCCTCTTCCTCCCCTGCCTGCTCGGCTATCATATCCTCAAAGCCCGTGGCAACGATGGCAACGGGAACGCCGAACATACAGCCGCCAAGCAAAAGCATCAAGGTGGAAAGCGCCTGCCCGATGGGGGTCACGGGCGCAATCTCGGCATCCGCATCCATCATCACCTGGATGCTGTACCAAACGCCGCTGAAGCCGTTGGTGAATACCTCGGGCTGCTCCTTGCTTTCAAAGGAGTACATCAAAACCGAGCAAATCAGTATCATCACCGTAATGGCGATAATGGACATCAGTATCTGCTTTTTCTTCTTTTGAATGGCGTGTCCGAAATTGGCAACGCTGTTCAGATAGCGGCTTGCCTTCAGCAGACGCAAAATCTTGCAAAGCTTGAAGATTTTGAGAATGCCCGTAGCCGTAGGCAGATTGGCAACGAAAACGGGAACGATGGATAATAAATCAATGAAGGACATCAGCGAGAAAATATACTTCATTCTCGCCTTGTCGGGGCGCATATCGGGGAAGTCGACGGGCGCCGTCCAGACACGGAGAATATATTCCACCGCAAAAGCCGAGGCAATCACCAGCTCAAAAACGTAAATAAAGCTGTGCATAGCGGCAGGAATAGGGAAGGTTTCCACCAGAATAAAGGAAACGGAAATCAGAATCAGCGATACCGAGGTGATATCGAAGATTTTGGAAACAACGTCCCCCTCCTTGCCCTTGTCAATAATCTCGTTGGTGCGAACCTGGAGCTGTTGCAGCTTCTTCTCCAGCTTGCCCGAGGTCTTGATATAGTCGGACATCTTCACTAAGCGCACCAGCTTTACCAGCTTTATCATACGCAAAATGGCAAATTCCTTGGGAATGGCGTTGAAAAGCACCGAAACAATGGAAAGAATATCAATCAGAGAATCGAAGGAGGTTACGTACTCCCAAAGGGCGTGTAGCTTGTTTTTACATTCGGGATAGGCAAGCTCCGCCACCCAAAGCCTGACGATATATTCCGCAATAAAAATACCGACGGTTACGTATTCAAAAACCTCCAAGCCGTGTCGGATGCTATCCGATACGCCGAAGAACATCTCCACAAGTACCGCCGCGCAGGAGGCAAGCACCAAGGCGCAAAGCGCTACGTCGAAAATGGTAGAGGCAGTGTCCCCCTTGGTGGTGGGACCGATAATTTCGTAAACCCGTTTTTTCAGTCGTTTATAAGTGTTCATTCTTGCTCCTCTAAAAGCGTCAAAAGACGCGCAACCTCGTATTTATAGCGACAGTCCAAATCCCAGGTGCGGGTTGCGCTATCCTCAACGCCCCCTTGCTCTTGTCCTGCCATATAGTTGCAATAGCCCGTGTTATGAGAACGGAAAAAGGAGTCGCGCAGAGCCTTTATCTTTTCATCCGCGCGCATCTCGGAATGAATTAAATAGGAAAGCGTTTTCTCCAAAGCGGCAATTTCCTCTGTGGCTTCCTTCTTCATCGCGCTGCTCCGTTAGTCCATTCCCAAAAATTCTCTTGCCGTGGGGTGACCCTGCTCGGCGGCCTGCTGCATATATTCCAGCGCCACAAAAACGTCAGGCTCAACGCCAATGCCCTGCATATAGCAAACAGCCAGGTTAAAGCGCGCGTACATATTGCCCTGCTCAGCGGCAAGCTTGTAAAGGCGAATGGCCTCCTCGTTGTCCTGCTCGACACCGTAGCCGTTGGTGTAGCAAACGCCGAGATTATACTGTGCCTTGTCGTAGCCCTTTTCGGCTGCCTGGGTGTACCAGTACACCGCCTTTTCAAAATCCTGCTCCACGCCGTCGCCCTGCTCGTAGCAAACGCCCAGGTTGTAAGCGCCCTCGGCGTAGCCGTTTTGCGCTAATTGTAAATAAAGCTTTACCTCATCGGACATTTCGGGCTCTGCCTTGACCTCGTGCTGCTCCACGTTGACAATCTCATTGTCCCCGTTGATTTCCACGTAAAGCCCGTCCTCAACCTCGAAATTCTTGCTTCTTGCCTCACGGTCATAAGGCGCAATTACACGCCAGCAAACGTCATAGACCAGGTCCCATACGTCCTTGGTTTCGTTGGTTCGGCTGTTGGCAAGCAGAGTGGGCATTGCCTCGTCAAGGTCAATCATCTCGTGGCTGGTTGCGAGTGCCTTCTGGAAGCGCTTCTGCAAAAAGGGAGGAAGCGCAACGGCGCGGGCAATCAGAAAATCGGTGTCATACTTGTCGGTAAACACGAAAATAATCTGGTCAACAGGGGCTTTTTCGTCATTGTAGGGAGTGTAGCAGTGGGGAAGGGTCAGCATCACGTCCCCCCAATGGGGGCCAAGCTTCATGCTGAATTGCATCAGCTCGCTGGGATGAATGGCTAAAACAATATCGCCGTTCTGGGTACGGTCCTTCTCCGCATCGGACATATCTGCCCAACGGGTCACCACCAAAAGCTTGTTGCCGAAAAAGTATACGTTAGTTCCGTCGGGAATAGCCATACCGCAAATATCCATCAAAATGCGCTCGCCATTCTCCATAGAGGCTTGCAAGCAAAGACCTCTCTTTGCCTCGGATACGGTTTCCAGGGTCACGTTGCCAAAGGTTTCCTTAAACATAGCGGTTCTCCTCTTATTTGTATATTATGAATTCAAATGGGGGTACTTGTTCAGTAAAAAGTCAAGCTCCGCGGTCAGGCGCTTCGCCTCGGCAAAGTCACCTGCCAGCTTGTGGGCGGAAATCAGCGCCTTGTAGGAAGCAACCAGCGCCTTGTAATCCACCACTCTGCCCATCGTGTAGGCATAGTCTAAGTGAAGCGCGTGCTTTTTCGCCAAATGCGCCACGGCTCCGTCCATATCCCACTCTGCCTTGCAAAGCTCCGCTAAAAGCCCAAGCGCCTCCATACGGTCAAGCGCGGGAATGGCGGCACCCTCGGCAACCAGCGCCTCTGCCTCCTCTAAGAGGGCGCGCGCGGCGTCGGTGTCCTTGTCTATCTCTTTGATTTGTGCGGCCTTCAGGGCAGAGGCGTAAAGCAGACCCTGTAAAAAGGGAAGCCCCGTTTCCTCCAAGACCCCACGGATGCGCGTCAGCAGGCTATCAAAAATCAAATTTGCGGTGCCCGAGGCCTTCAGATAGCCGAAGCACATAGCGGCCTTGGCGTCAATCTCGTATAGCCAGCCCAAGGACTCAGGCGTGTCCTCGTCATCGGGGAAAGCGGTATCGTAAATTTCTCTTGCCGCGCGGTAGGCGTCAAGCGCCGCGCGCTGGTGATTGGGGACCTTTTTGTCCGCGTGAATGTCACCCTCGTTGATGTGCGTGCGCATTAGCGCCATATCCGATAGGCGAGAGGGGAAGGCGTGGGCAAGCCGCTTGACAATCCGCTTGTTCTCCATTGCGCGGTTCATCGCCATATCCCACAAATTCCAGGAAAGGGCGGCGTTGTGGGGAATCATATAGATAAGCAAATGGGAAAGCAGGTTGCAAGCGCCAACGTAGCGGCGAAGGATTGCCTCGCCCTCGCTCTCCATTCGGTCCTCGTCTAACGCCTCCAAAAGATTGCGAATCAGCACAATCTCCTGCTTTACGTCCACTACCTCGTCGCACCTCTCTGCGCAGGTCGCCAGAAAGCCGTGTGCCTCTATGACTGCCAGGCGGTTTTCGGCGGAGGGAGCGGCATTCGCTATCTCTTCGCGGACGGTAAGCGCCTCGGCAAAGCATTCTGCTCCTGCCCGTCGGGGCTCGCTTGCCAGCATCAGGGTCTTGCCCGCAAGCTCCAAGGCGGCAGCCCGCCGCTTGGAGAGGGTCAGCGCCTCGCCCTTGGCACGGGTGCGGCAAAATGCCTCTGCCTGCTTATAAGCGGAAACGGCGTATTCATACTGTCCGTTCTTGGTGTGTATGTCTGCCATTTCCAAAAGCGCGTTGTAGTAGAGAAGGGAGGTGGGCTCGTCCTCGGCGGCAGTAAAGTCTGCCTCCAAGCGCTCCAAAAGCCGTTCCTGCCAAAGGGCGGCCGCGGAAAGGTCGCGGGCAACGCCGTCCCCCTCCTTGTACGCCATTGCCAAGCGCTCCAGCGCCTCGGGAAGCCCCGCCTCGGCGGCCTCCGTCAAAAGGGAAAGCGCAATCTCGCTGTTCTTCTCCACGCAAATGCCCTTGAGATACGCAACACCCTTCAGGTATTGCCGCTTGGCGGAATCCTCCACGGGGGTGATAGCCAAAGCATCTAAGGCGGCGGCAATGGCATCTGCCACCGCATCGGCGCTCTCGGCACTTAACGCATCCGCAACTCCGGGGAAGATGTCCTTCATCTCGCCCTCGTCCGTCTTTTCCATCATAAAGGGTAAAATGCGCTTGTGCAAGGAGCAAGCCAAGGGATATTCGGTTATTTTTACGTAGTTTTCGCCCTCCAACATAAAGGGCGTAATCGCCATAATGAAAAGATGGCTTCTCTCAATCTCATCATGTAGGCTCTGGTTAAAGTCCTCACCGGGGGTCAGAAACTCATCGTACCAGATGGAAACGCCCCGCAGGGCGCCGTTTTCGTGTATCAGCCGCATCAAGCGCTGGGCTAAGCCGCGGTCGCGCTTGCGGTAGCTGAGAAAGATGCTGGCGTCAAAGGCAAGGCGTAGCTCCTCGTCGTCCACGTCCGTCGCCAGAATGCGTGCCAGGTAATTTTTCAGCTTCTGGGCGTAGGAAACGGTGGTGGCGTCCAAATCCTCCGAGAGAGGAGAAAGGCATTGCAGGTTGCTGACCTCCTTATTAAACGCCTCCTCTAACCCCGTTTCCATCAGAATGGGCAGAATGGGCAAGGCGCTTTGCTTCACCTGGGGCAAAGCAATCTGCCGCGCGGCGCAATCCTTGAATAAGAAGCGAGAGGTCACCACCAGCACCACCGCGCTCACGTCCGATAGCACGGCGCCTATCATTTCCTCGTCCCGAAGAAGCGCCTCTTGCTCGGCGTAGTATAAGGAGCAGTCGCTCTGCTCTAAAATGCCCTGTGCCACAGTCTTGAAAACGGCAAGGTCATCGGGATGGAAAAGGCAAAGCAGCTTGCGGCGTCTTGCCCCCTCTGAGTCCCCGTTTTCCAGATGCTTCAAATGAAAATCAGCCATATTCGTCTGTGCCTTGGACGGCGCAAGGCTTCCTTTGTATATTTTTATAGCATTGCCGCCCGTGGTTTCTATTTCCATTGTAGCACAGTAACCAGTTTTTGGCAAGAGGAAATTTTTGTAACGTAAAGTGCTTTACTTTCGTTTCAATGTATGGTATACTGAAGGTGCTATAAAAATCCATAGGATGAGAGGAAACCATATGAAGCTGAATTTTAAGGTTGACGAAGCCTTCAGATGCGGAATCGAGCGCCTCGCCGCAACGCTCGGCTATACCTGCGCCGAGGACGGCATCACCGTCACAGCGCAAAAGGGCGAGAAAATCGGCGTAGCCTGTAAGGACGGGGCGGCGGTTATATACTACCGTGAAAGGGTGCAGTTCTATCGGGGCATCGGGCTTTTGCTTGAAAATCTGAAAAAATCCGCACGGTTTGAAGTTTTCGAGGACGGCTTTTTCGTCAATGTTTCCACGATGATAGACGCCTCCCGTGCCGCCGTTCCCTCGGTGGTGTCGGCAAAGCGCCTGCTTGACCATCTAGCGGTCATGGGCTATAGCTCCATTCTGCTCTATACAGAGGACGTAATCGAGCTTGAGGGCAGACCCTATTTCGGGTATATGCGCGGCAGATATACCGTCGAGGAGCTTCGTGAAATAGACGATTACGCCTTTGCCTACGGCATTGAGCTAATCCCCTGTCTTGAGTGCTACGGGCATATGGAAAAATATCTGATTTGGCCCGAGGCGGCAGGGATAAAAGATACGGCGCATGTTCTTCTCGCCCGAGAGGAAAAAACCTTTGCCTTCTTGGAGCAGCTGATTGCCACCGTATCGGGTGCCCTCCGCTCGCGGAGAATCCATATCGGTATGGACGAGGCATGGGATATGGGCCGCGGCAATTTCCTGAACAGAAACGGTTACGTGCCGCCCTTTGAAATCTTCAACGAGTTTATGGAGCGCCTCATTTCCATTACCAACAAATACGGCTTGACGCCGATGATGTGGAGCGATATGTACTTCCGCATCTCCAGCGCCAGCGGCTCCTCGTATTACGATAAAAACACGGTTATTCCTGCCGAGGTAAAGCAGTGTATTCCCAAGGAGGTGGAGCTGGTTTTCTGGCATTACGGCGAAGCCCCCGAGTGCGACGGGTATATGCTGGAAATGCACCGCGCTCTTGATAGAAAAATCCTGTTTGCGGGTGGCGCCTGGGGCTGGACGGGTCATTTTCCCGAGCATAACTATATGATGAAGTCCACGCGCTTTTCTCTGAATGCCTGCCGTGAAAGCGGCGTGCGGGAGGCAATCTTCACCGTCTGGCGTGACGATAACGCCGAGTGTGATATCTTCGCCAATCTCTACGGGCTCTCCTTCTTTGCGGAGATGTGCTATAACCCCGATGCCACGGAGGAACAGCGCAAATCCAGATTTGAAATCTCTACGGGCGGCGACTACGACCTCTTCTATAAGATGTGCTATTATCACAATGATTTTGAAAACACCTTGGACTATAAGAGCCTGGGCGAGCATTTCTTCGGCAAGCCCCTGTTCTGGCAGGACGTGTTGGAGGGGCTCTACGATAGCCACCTTTTCGAGAAAAAAATGTCCGAGCATTACGCCCAAACGGCAGCGCTCTATCAAAACAAGGGGAAGGACACCGCTTGGGGCTATCTTTATGAGCAGGCCTACCGCACCCTTGATTACCTAGCAACCAAGACCTATATCGCCGAGCGCCTCGTTCCTGCCTATAAAGCAGGCGATAAGGCAACGCTCAAGGCGCTGGCAGAGGAGTATTTCCCCCTCTTAAAGGAAAAGACGGAAAGCGTCCGTCTTTCGCACAGAGCCGCCTGGCTCAAAAATAATAAGGCATTCGGCTGGCAAACGCTTGACGTCCGCTACGGAGGCGTTCTCGCCAGATGCGATACCGCGATTATGCTTATCCGTGCGTACCTCGACGGTGAAATCAGCCGCATCGAGGAGCTTGACGAGCCAAGACTTCCCAAATCCCTTTCGGGCTTCGTGCATTACAGCAATATCGCCACGGTGCATATTAAAATTTGATGCCGTGCGTATAAAGGATGTTTTACCCAAAAAGCCATTTGCGAAAGCAAATGGCTTTTTGGTATGATGAAAAAGATATTTTGGGGAGTTTCCGTACCATACTTTCGATTATGACTCAACTATATTTCAGTGCACTAAGCAAACGGTTTCATTCCGTTTGCGCGAAGCGCAACTTCATTGGGCTGACAGTTGCGCGGCAACTGTCAGCCTCGCCCTCTGACCAAGTGCTTTGCACTTGGCAGATTTCCTCATAACCTTGCGCCCCTGCCAAACAAAAAGCACGCCGATTGGCGTGCTTTTTGTTTGTGATACCACTACAAAATACGTCCGAACCGTACTGTGCTACAAAAACAGTCCGGATTTTTTTGTGTTTAGGTACACTTATCCCTTGGTATTGACGGGAGTTGACAGTAACCGCTATCTTCCGGGCTGTCAGCACCATGCTTGTAACGAAGCTTATGTATTTTGAGTTTTCGGTAGAATTGTATTCCTGATAGTGTCATTGAGATACAGGGTGTTTACTCTCTCGTACAGACTTACGATCCCACATCCAATACCTTTGAGCTTGTCGGCAAACTTCTGCAGAATACTGAAGTTCGGATGCAAAACAGAAAAGTGCGTAACAACAATATA
>JAFTSW010000017.1 GCA_017467085.1 Clostridia bacterium
CCACGGGACCCATTTATGGGTAGTAAGTAACAGTTGCATGGCTGGCAGGCCAATCTAAAGCGCACTTGTGCGCCGCCAGTAATATTTAGGGCTATGCCCGAAAATGAAATACCCCCCGTTATACGGGGGGATTTTTATTGCGGTATAGAATGCTATCAGCTACGCAATGCAATTTCAATATATGCTTCATTGGGCGCTTTCCTTCAAGGTGGTAACGGAGGAAACAAGCATACGGCGGAGCTCGATGCATTTCTTTTGAAATTCATCAAAATCCGTCTTGGATATACCGTTTGTTTCATGTAAGAGTTCAAGCCAGTATTCGCTCTCGTTGCACTCTTTAAGAGCAATTTCAAGCTTTGAAATAAAGTCCTTTTTGCCTTGTGCGTATTGTGCTTCATGAATATTAGCGCCAACAGAGGTTCCGCAACGCAGAAGCTGGTTGATTAAAACGCTTTCAACACCGTTTTGCTTCATCTTTCTGCAAAGCAAAACGATATTTTTGGCAAATTCCTTGGATTTGTTTCTTAATATACTGTCTGCCATGTCGGTCACCAAAACGAAATTTTTAGTTTAGAGTTATGAATTTGGCTTCGCCAAATGTTATGAGCTTGCTTTGCAAGCGTTATGATATGATTGCCTATCTAACTTCAAACGTGGCTTTGCCACTCATAGTTGCGAGCCCCTGCGAGCATCACAACTACGCGAAGCGTATCATAACTTGCCGTCAGGCAATCATAGTTGATTGAATGGGAATAAGCCTGCGGCTTATTCCCATTCAATCGTCCCAATAGGCTTGGGTGTCAGGTCCAAGAGCACACGGTTGATGCCGTCCACCTCGTGGGTGATGCGGTCGGTGATACGGTGCAAAAGGGAATAGGGAATTTCCTCAATGGTGGCGGTCATGGCGTCGGTGGTATTCACGGCGCGGATGATAGCGGGCCAGCCCTCGTATCTCTTGCCGTCCTTGACGCCAACGCTCTTCATATCGGGAACGGCAATAAAGTACTGCCATACCTTGCCTGCAAGACCGTTCTTGTCAAATTCCTCGCGGAGAATGGCGTCTGCCTCACGCAGCGCCGCCAGCCTGTCACGGGTAATGGCACCCAGACAACGCACGCCAAGACCGGGACCGGGGAAGGGCTGACGGTCAACCATAGAAGCGGGCAGACCCAACGCCTTACCCACCACGCGCACCTCGTCCTTGTAGAGCAAGCGGACGGGCTCAACCAGCTCGAACTGCATTCCCTCGGGAAGACCGCCCACGTTGTGGTGCGACTTTACGCCGTCGCTTTCCAGAATGTCGGGATAAATGGTGCCCTGCGCCAGGAAGGAAATGCCCGAAAGCTTGCTTGCCTCCTCGTCGAACACCTTGATAAATTCGCCGCCGATAATCTTGCGCTTCTTCTCGGGCTCAGCAACGCCTGCCAGAAGATTCAGGAAGCGGTCGGTAGCGTCTACGTAAATCAGATTGGCGTCAAGACCCTCTCTGAACACCTCAATTACCTGCTCGCTTTCGCCCTTACGCATCAAGCCGTGGTTCACGTGGACGCAAACCAGCTGCTTGCCGATGGCTTTAATCAGAAGCGCGGCAACCACCGAGGAGTCTACACCTCCCGAAAGAGCGAGAAGAACCTTTTTGTCGCCTACCTGTTCGCGGACAGCGGCAACCTGCTCTTCAATAAAAGCTTCTGCCAAGGCAGGGGTGGTGATGCGTGCCATATCGTCGGGTCGTTTGTTGTTTAACATAATTTTCCTCCAATATAATAAGGTAAAGATTTAACAGTTTGAAAAAGGTTAAAAAGGCGCGGCAAAAGCCGCGCCTTCAAGGAAGGCGAAGGCCTTGCCTTAGTTGGTGTAGTTGTCGAAATAACCCTGCACCAGAACCACGGGGGTGCCCTTGTCGCCCGAGCCGCTGGTCAAATCGCAAAGAGAGCCCAGCAGGTCCGTCAGCTGACGGGGGGTCGTGCCCTGGGACGCCATATTGCCTACCAGGTTGTCGCCCTTGGAGCGAATGCTCTCGGCAATGGCTTGGCGCAGCGCCTCACCCGACAAGTCCTTGTAATCGTTGTCGGCAAGGTACTTCAGCTTCAGCTCGTTGGGGGTACCGATAAGCCCATCGGTAAAGGCAGGGGAAACAACGGGGTCTGCCAGCTCCCAGATTTTGCCCTGGGGGTCCTTGAAGGCGCCGTCGCCGTATACCATAACCTCCACGTGCTTGCCCGTTGCCTCCAGAATACGCGCCTGGATGTCAAGCACCAGGGGCTTGCATTCTCTGGGGAAGAGCTTAATGGTGTCCTCGGTGGACTTGTTGGAGCCCAGAAGACCGTACTTTTCGTTGTAGCCGCTTCCGTTTATAGGAGCGGTCATAATGTCGTCAAGACCCAAAACAACCTTGGCACCTGCCGCCTTCAGAATGCGCTTGGTGCGGGCTCTGGTATGAATATCGCAGGTCAGAATGCAATCGGCGTAGGGAAGGATTGCCTTTGCCTGGTTGGCAAATACAAACTCTACCTCGGCGCCCATCTCGCGAACCAGGTTGCCGTAGTATTCGATATAGTCGACGCCCGTAAACTCGTGACGCACCTCGCCAAAGAGGCGTCTGAAATCCTCCAGCGTTAGCACGTCGGAATAGGGGTTCACGCCTGCCTCGTCCACCTTGTCAAGGGATACGAGCGCATTTCCCACCTCGTCGGAGGGGTAGGACAGCATCAGGACAATCTTCTTGGCGCCCTTGGCGATGCCGCGCAGACAAATGGCAAAGCGGTTACGGGAAAGGATGGGGAAAATCACGCCAACGGTGCCGCCGCCAAGCTTCGTTTTGACATCCTCGGCGATGTTGTCTACCGTTACGTAGTTCCCTTGCGCACGCGCTACGATGGACTCGGTGATAGAGATAACGTCCTTGTCACGGAGGGAAAAGCCCTCTGCCTCGGCCGCTTCCAAAACACTTTTTGTCACAAGCTCCGCCAAATCGTCTCCCTGGCGGATAATGGGGCAACGAATGCCTCTGGAAACAGTACCGACTCTTCTTTCATTCTGTTCCATTTTCTTATACTCCTTCGGCTGTAAGCCGATATCAAAATTAACGAATAATATTATAGCAAAGTATGTGTCTTTTTGCAACAGTTTTTTTGAATTTTTTTGAAAACTCTTGGATTTTTTTGCATCTTTTTTCTTGCCGCGCCGAAAGAAAAGGAAAGGAACTGGCACCCCTTTACCCTTCCGCATAGAATGAAAGCAGAAAAAAGGAAGCGAGGGAAGACGATGCTTGTAGAGAAAATCTATCAACGGGAACGGGCTCTTTTGTATGCGGAGAGATGGGCAAGGGACCGCAACCCGCTCTTCACCGATTACGAGCGCTTGGGAGGCAACTGCACCAATTTCGTGTCCCAGTGCCTTCTGGCAGGAAGCTGTGTGATGAATTTTACCCCTGTATTTGGGTGGTATTACCGCAGTGACGCCGACAGAAGCGCCTCTTGGACGGGGGTGCGCTTCTTTTATGATTTTATTGTGGGCAATCAAGCGGAGGGACCCTACGGCAGGGAGGTGGCGCCTGACGCCTTGGAAACGGGGGATGTGATACAGTTAGGCAACGGGCGCCAGGGGTTTTATCACTCCCTTCTGGTGGTGGGCAAGGAGGGGGCGGATTACTTGGTTGCCGCGCAGAGCGACGATGCCTTAGAGCGTCCTCTCTCCACCTACAATTACGAATTTGCCCGCTATTTACATATCGAGGGGGTGCGGCTTCGCTTGCCCGATACGGCAGACTGCTTCGATGCGCTGTATAGCGGCGCCGCCCTGGTCTTTGTGGGCGAGCCCGAGGAGAGCCTGCCGCCCTCGGTGCCCCTGCCGCCTATGACGGTGCCCTTGAACGAAACGGAGGGGGAAACGCCGTCGGAGGAGCCAATGGAGGAGCTGCCCGAGGAGATGCCACCCGAGGTGCCGTCGGCAGAGGAATAGGGCGTTTCGTTAAAATTTTGTCAACCCCCTTGCAAAAGGAAGAAAGGTGTGGTACAATAAGGGAAGTAGAGTAGACTTGGCGCTATCTGGCGCTTTGGGAGGAAAAGCCCTTGAAAAATTTTGAAGTAAAAACGAAAATATGCTTTGGCGAGCACGCGCTTGACCGTCTGATAGAGCTGCACTATCGCAAGGCGCTGGTGATTGCCGACCCGTATGTTGTCAGCAGCGGCATGATTCGCCAGGTGACGGATAGGCTGGAGCAGGCAAAAATCCCCTTCACCGTCTTTTCGGACGTAGTGCCCGACCCGCCTATGGATAAGGTGATTGCAGGGGTCAGCGAGGCGCTGCGGGAAAAGCCCGAGTGCATCATTGCCATTGGCGGCGGCAGCGCCATTGACCTGTCTAAGGCGGTACGCAAGTTTGCCACCCAGATTGAAAGCGGCTTTAATCCCTGGCTTATCGCCATTCCCACCACCTCGGGAACGGGAAGCGAGGTGACCTCCTTCTCGGTGATTTCCGACCCCGAAAAGGGCGTGAAATATCCGCTTTCCGAGGAAAGCATGATTCCCGATGAGGCGATTTTAGACGAGGAGCTGGTAAAATCCGTTCCTGCCTCCATCACCGCCGATACGGGTATGGACGTATTGACCCACGCCATTGAGGCATACGTGTCTGTTAACAACAACGAGTTTTCCGCCGCCCTGGCAGAAAAGTCGGTGGAAATCTGCGGACAGTTCCTGCTCCGCTCCTACAGCGACAACAACGATACCCACGCCAGAAGAAAGATGCACTTGGCCTCCTGCCTGGCAGGGCTTGCCTTTAACTCT
Organism: Clostridia bacterium; assembly: GCA_017467085.1. Lineage (GTDB taxonomy): Bacteria > Bacillota > Clostridia > Oscillospirales > CAG-272 > UBA1740. The sequence goes on from JAFTSW010000017.1 coordinate 4,788, forward strand.
GCCTCCTTGGGCTTGAACCACGGTATGGCGCACCAGCTTGGTGCCAACTTCCATATGCCGCACGGCAGGGCGAACGCCATTCTTCTGCCCCATATTATTGAGTATAACGCCGAAATTGATATGCGCTCCAAGAGCCGTCAAAGCTATGCGCCCTGCGTAAGAAAGTATTGCAATATGGCGCGTATTTTAGGGCTCTCCAACCTCAACGAGGTGACCACCATCCGCGCGTTGGTTTCCTACGTGGAGTTTATGAGCAAGGAAATGAATATTCCCCTGTCCGTTTCCGCCTGCGGCGGCATCAGCGAGGGCGAATATATGGAAAAAATCGAGTTTATGGCTGATATGGCGCTTGCCGACGCCTGTACCGCTACCAATCCCCGCGTGCCCACCAAGGCAGAGGTGATGGAGCTGTACCGTAAGATTTGGTGAGGATAAAAATGGCGTATCAATACTACCTTTTTGATTTTGACGGCACCCTTGTGGACTCTATGCCCTCCTGGATAAGCAAAATGATGCACATTCTGCACAGGGCAGGGGTGTCCTATCCCGAAAACGTCATTGAGATTATCACCCCCTTGGGGGACAAGGGAACGGCAGAGTATTTTATCCGTGAGTTAGGCGTGCCTATGACTGTTTCCGAGATGATTGCGGAGATGGACGAGGTGGCGCTGCCTGCCTACCGTGGCAAAATTCCTCTGAAGGCAGGGGTGTATGACGCTTTGCATCGCCTTCGGGAGAAGGGGTATCACCTGGCGGTTCTGACCGCCAGCCCGCACAGGATGCTGGACCCCTGCTTGAAGCGCACGGGGGTATACGACCTGTTCGACTTCGTTTGGAGCTGTGAGGATTTCGGAATGACCAAGGGCGAGGTGGAGATTTACCGCGCCGCCGCCCGTGAAATGCAAACAACTGTTGACAAGGTCGCTTTTTTTGATGACAACATCAACGCCGTAGGCACCGCCAAGGCGGCGGGTATGTATGCGGTAGGGGTGTATGACCCGTCGGGTGACGGCTTCAATGCCGCCCTGCGAAGCACCTGCGATTTCTACCTTGAGGACTTTGACGGATTTAACGGACTGTAAAGGGAAAAACGAATGGACTGTATCAGCCTTGCGCGTGTATGTGCCCCGCGCAAATTAGACAAATTAGATGAAAATGTAAAAAGGGAAGGTGTCGCCGCCTTCCCCTTTTTCACGGGCATGGACGCCGAAAGGGCGCCCACCGTTTCCTCTCCTTTTTCCTCTTCTGTTGGGAGCGAGCCGCGTGCCCTTTCCGTTCGCCTGGGACGGAGGGAGGAAAAGGACGTTCTTTTATTCTCCGTAAAGGGAGAGGCAGGGCGCCTCTTTTCCTTGGACGTTTGTCTTGGCGCGCTTGGTAAGGTGCTGTACGGGCGCTTTGACCGAGAGGGCAAGGCACAGCTTTCGCTGACGGTGCCGGGGAGCGAGACGCGCCGCTGGCGCATAGACGAGCCTCATCTGTACGAGGGGAGCGCCCTTCTCCTTGCACAGGGCAGGGAGGAGCGCCTCGATTTTCGCCTTGGCCGCGCCGCCTATACACGGTGCAAGGCTAAAAACGGACATATTTTGCTGGACAAGGGTGAGCCCTTGCGGATTTTGGGGCTTTTCGCGGACTTGGCGACCCCTTCCTTTCTTGCCGCCGTCAAGGAGGCGGGCGTGAGCCTACTGCTTTATCCTCTTGACAAGGTGACGGAGGCGCTCTTGGGAGAATGCGATGCCTTGGGGTTGGGCGTTGCCGCCTGTGTAAGGCTGGGACGTCGGGACTCCCTTGCCGCTTTGGCGGCAGACGCCGAGGGGCTTTTGCCCTTGGCAAAGCGCCATCCCTCGCTGCTTTATCTTTCCGTTTTCTATGAGAAGGACGCCCACGCCCTGCAAAAGACGGTAGACAAAATGCTTTCCGCCCTGCTTTCGCACCACGGCTCCCGTCTTAGCCTTTGGCATCTTCCCAAGCAGGAAAATACGGCGTTTTATACCGACCTTTCCCTTTCTCTTTTGGAAAAGGAGGCGGAGGAGGCCTGCGCCATGCGCTGCGGCTGGAAGAGGGAGGATTTCCGCTCTTGGCTCTACGGAAGCCTGCTTTCGGGCTTTTTCTCCTCGTCGGCGCGGTATCTTCTCTTGCCCGAGGAGATGGGAAGCCCCTCGGGGCTTTCGCTGATATGGGAAAGACGCCGTCTTGGCTTTGCCGTGCCGCAGCTTCTCGTCAGGCAAACGGGTGTATTCCCCTTCTATGGAGATAAAGCCCTCTTGGGCGCCGCCGTTACCCTCCTTTTAGAGAAGGACGGCTGGGTGATAGCCGAGGGACGGGGACGGTTAGACGAAGGCGTCGGCGCCGCGCTTCTTTCGCTTTCTCCCTCGGAAAAGCCTACCGTTTACCGCCTGCATCTTTTCATTGATTCGAAGGAGGAAGGGGAGAAGGGAAGCCTTCACGCCTCTGCCGCGGTTGTTCTCCTTCCCGCAAGGAACGCATACAGCACCTGTATAGACGGACTGCCCCTGGGCGAATATCGCTTGGGAGAAAGGGCGGCGGTGGCCAAGGCGGAGGACTGCTATTTTCTCGCGCCGACAGACGCCGCCTTGCCGCCGCTCTTGTCGCTTGCCTCGCCCCTGGCAAGCGCCGTCTTTCGGGCAGAGGGGTATACGCCCCTATGGCAAAGTCAGAAGGGGGATTTCGTTCTTGCCGTGGATAAGGAGGCGTCTTGCCTGGCGTCTACCCTGCTTTTGACGGAAAAAGACGGGGAAATGGCGAAAAACGGAGAAAAATCACCTGCCAAAAATGACTTTTTTGAAAACTTTTTCTGAAATTTCAAAAAAATCTTGACGAACTCTTGACAAAACAGAAAGTATAATGCTATAATACCTTGTCGGACTATGGATTTCGGTGTTAAGCCTACGGCTTTATGACGGAATTCCTGCCGTATGCGCCGCTTTTCAACCGAGCGGACGTGGATAGACATTTAAAATTCAGCAAAGGAGGAAAAAAATGCCAACCTTTAACCAACTTGTCAAGCAAGGACGTGCAAAGTCGACTTATAAGTCCAAAGCGCCCGTGCTTCAGCAGGGTCTCAATGCACTGCGTAACGTCAGCACTGACCATCACGCACCGCAGAAGAGAGGCGTTTGCACGAAAGTGACGACCACCACCCCTAAGAAGCCGAACTCCGCACTTCGTAAGATTGCAAGAGTTCGTTTGACCAATGGCTTGGAGTGTACCTCGTATATTCCCGGTATTGGCCACAACTTGCAAGAGCACAGCGTCGTATTGATTCGCGGCGGCCGTGTTCGTGACTTGCCCGGATGCCGTTATCACATCATCCGCGGAACCTTGGACGCACAAGGTGTTGCTAACCGTATGCAGGGTCGTTCCAAGTACGGCGCAAAGCGTCCCAAGAAAAAGTAATTCGTCTTATTAACCGTGTATCGTCAAAGCTTGCTGAATTCATAAATGTTTATTTATAGATTCCCCACCACCGACGAGCACAAACGAAGACATTTCTTCGAGTACCTGTGATATCATAATATTAATGAAGGAGGGAAGTACAGTGCCAAGAAGAGGTCAAATTTCCAAGAGAGACGTTTTGCCGGATCCTATGTACCATTCCAAGCTGGTTACCAAGCTTGTGAACAACATTATGCTGGACGGCAAAAAGGGCGTTGCCCAGAAAATTGTATATGACGCATTTGCTATGGTTGAGGCAAAGTTGGGTCAGAATCCGCTGGAAGTATTCCAGGCGGCTCTTGAAAATGTAATGCCGGTTTTGGAAGTTAAGGCGCGCCGTATCGGCGGTTCTAACTACCAAGTACCGATGGAGGTTCGTGCGGAAAGACGTCAAACCTTAGGTTTGCGTTGGCTGACCGCCGCTTCCAGAAGCCGTGGCGAAAGAACCATGGCCGAAAGATTGGCAGCAGAAATCATGGATGCGAAAGCCGGTATGGGCGGAGCCTTCAAGAAGAAGGAAGAAACCCACCGTATGGCTGAAGCAAACAAGGCTTTTGCTCACTACAAATTCTAATTTACCCAGTAAAACAAGGAGAAAAAGATTATGCCACTTGGTTCTAGAGAGGTTTCTCTTGAAAAAACCCGTAATATCGGTATCATGGCACACATTGATGCCGGCAAAACCACCACAACCGAGCGTATCTTGTTTTACACGGGAAAAACCCACCGTATCGGTGAGACTCATGACGGCGCCGCAACTATGGACTGGATGGTGCAGGAGCAGGAGCGCGGTATTACCATTACCTCCGCTGCTACCACCTGTTATTGGGCGCTTTCCGAGTATCACAACGATGCCGAGAAGGTAAAAGCAAATAAGCACCGTATCAACATTATTGATACGCCCGGACACGTAGACTTTACCGTTGAGGTTGAGCGTTCCCTGCGCGTTTTGGACGGCTCTGTTACCGTTCTGTGCGCTAAGGGCGGCGTTGAGCCCCAGACGGAAACCGTATGGCGTCAGGCAAACAAGTATCAGGTTCCCCGTATGGCTTACATCAACAAGATGGACATCACGGGCGCCGACTTCTTCCGCGTTGTTCGTATGATGAAGGAAAGACTGCACGCAAACGCCGTGCCGATTCAGCTTCCTATCGGAGTTGAAAGCTCTTTCCGCGGCATCATCGACCTTGTGGAGATGAAGGCGGATGTTTACTACGATGACCTTGGTAAGGATATGCGCGTTGAGGACATTCCCGCTGATATGATGGAAATGGCCCAGGAATATCATGACAAGATGATTGAGTCTATCGTAGAGACTGACGATGAGCTGTTGGACAAGTTCTTCGGCGGTGAGGAAATCACCCTGGACGAAATCCGCGCGGCTCTGCGTAAGGCGACCATCGCCAACCAAATCGTTCCCGTATGCTGCGGAACGTCGTATAAGAACAAGGGTGTTCAGAAGCTTCTGGACAACATTGTATATTATATGCCCTCTCCTCTTGACATTCCCGCTATCAAGGGCGTGAGTGTTGACACCGAGGAGGAGGTTGAGCGTCATGCAGGTGACGACCAGCCCTTCTCCGCCTTGGCCTTCAAGATTGCAACCGACCCCTACGTTGGAAAGCTTTGCTTCTTCCGCGTATACTCCGGTTACGTTGACAAGGGCACGGGCGTTTACAACTCTACCAAGGGTAAGGAAGAGCGCTTTGGCCGTATTCTGCAGATGCACTCCAACGACAGAACGGATATCGATACCTGCTTCTGCGGTGATATCGCAGCTGTTGTCGGCGTGAAGTACACCACCACGGGTGATACCTTCTGCGACGAAAAGAATCCCGTTATTCTGGAGTCCATGGAATTCCCGGAACCCGTTATCAGAGTCGCTATCGAGCCCAAAACAAAGGCCGGCGAAGAAAAGATGGGTATCGCACTTTCCAAGCTTGCTGAAGAAGACCCGACGTTCCGCACCTACACGGATGAGGACACAGGTCAGACGATCATCGCAGGTATGGGTGAACTTCACCTTGAGATCATCGTAGACAGACTTCTCCGTGAGTTCAAGGTTGAGGCTAACGTAGGTAAGCCCCAGGTTGCTTATAAGGAAACTATTAAGCGTCAGGCGAACTCCGACCTCAAGTATGCACGTCAGTCCGGTGGTAAGGGTCAGTACGGTCTCGTTAAGATCACAATCGAGCCCAACGTACCCGGTGCAGGCTTCGTGTTCGAAAATACCACAGTCGGCGGCTCTATTCCTAAGGAATACATTCC
>JAFTSW010000018.1 GCA_017467085.1 Clostridia bacterium
CTTGGCAAACTGCTTGCGCTTCATAGAGTCGGTCTGTTCCACCAAGGTGAATACCTCGGGCGCAAAGGTGGGAATGCCCTCAAAGCGCACGCGGTGCCCCTTCTCGCAAATGGTGTCGCCAATCGAGAAAATACCGGGGTCAAATACGCCGATGATATCGCCCGCATATGCCTCGTCAATCACCTCGCGCTCCTGCGCCATCATCTGCTGGGGCTGGGAAAGCTTCAGCGCCTTTCCACCCTGCACGTGGTAATATTCCTTGTTCCTGTCAAAGCGACCAGACACGATACGCATAAAGGCAATACGGTCACGGTGCGCCTTGTTCATATTGGCTTGAATTTTGAACACAAAGGCAGAGAAGCCCTCGTCGAAGGGGTCAACCTCTTCCTCCTCGGTGTGACGGGGCAGGGGAGAGGTGGTCAGCTCCAAGAAGTTCTCCAAGAAGGTTTCAATACCAAAGTTGTTCAGCGCCGAGCCGAAAAAGACGGGAGAAAGCTTGCCGTGGCGGATTTGCTCCAAATCAAAATCGAAGGAGGCGCCGTCAATCAGCTCCACCTGGTCAACCAGCTCTGCCCGACGGTAGGGACCTATCAGCTCGTCAAGCTTCTCGGTGTCCGTTAAATCGCAGTCGATGGATGCCAAGCGGTCACGCCCACGGTGAGAATCCCCGTAGGAAATGACGCGGCGCTCCTTGCGGTCAAACACGCCCTTGAAGTTGACGCCGCAGGAAATGGGCCAGTTCATCGGGTAGGTGCCGATGCCAAACTCCTTTTCCAGCTCGTCAAGCAAATCAAAGGGGTCCCGCGCCTCACGGTCCATCTTGTTGATGAAGGTAAAAATCGGGATGTCCCGCATAGCGCAAACCTTGAAAAGCTTGCGTGTCTGGGGCTCAATACCCTTGGCGGCGTCAATCACCATCACCGCCGAGTCGGCAGCCATCATGGTGCGGTAGGTGTCCTCTGAGAAGTCCTGGTGTCCGGGGGTGTCGAGAATGTTGATGCAGTAGCCGTTATATTCAAACTGCATCACCGAGGAGGTAATGGAAATACCGCGCTTCTTCTCAATGTCCATCCAGTCGGAAACGGCGTGCTTGTCCGACGCCTTTCCCTTGACGGAGCCTGCCGTTTGAATGGCGCCTCCGTATAACAGGAATTTTTCGGTTAAGGTGGTTTTACCCGCGTCAGGGTGAGAGATAATGGCGAATGTTCTGCGTCTTTCTATTTCTTGGCGAAGATTTTTCATTGAACGGTTCCTTTTTTCTGTTCTTCGGGATAAATGGTGCGTTTTTCGGTGTACATAGTGGCGTATGCCTCTTCTAACAGCCCTTCAAAATCCACCTTCTCTAATTCCGCCATCACCTTGTCAAGCTGCGGACGGGTACGGGGATGGCGAGGGGTAAAGACGGTGCAGCAGTCCTCATAGGGCAAAATGGAGGTTTCAAAGGTATCAATCTGTCTGGCAATACGCACGATTTCCTCCTTGTCCATTCCAATCAAAGGACGGAACACAGGCAGGGAAACCACGCTGTTTGTCACGGCAATTGCCTCCATAGTCTGGCTTGCCACCTGCCCAAGGCTTTCACCCGTAATCAGCGCCTGGGCGTGATACCCCTTGGCGCAGCGCTCTGCCAGCGTCATCATAAAAATGCGTAAAAGCAGGGTGAAATATTCCTCCTCGCAGTTGTCGCGCAGCTCCTCCTGCACGTGGGTCAGAGAAATAATATGCACGTACATTTGCCCCGTATAAGCGCAAACCTTGTCAGCTAAGGTCAAAACCTTTTCCTTGGCTGCCTCGCTGGTGTAGGGGAAGGATTCAAAATGAAGCGCCTCAATTTCCATACCGCGCTTTGCCATCATATAAGCGGCAACGGGGGAGTCAATGCCACCCGATAAGAGCAAAAGCCCCTTGCCTGCCGAGCGATAAGGCATACCGCCCGCGCCCTTTTCCTGTCCTGCGTGAATGTAAGCGTTCGTTTCACGGATTTCCACCCGTACCACCACGTCGGGATTGTGAATGTCCACCCGTATGGAGGGCATCGCCGACAGAATGGCGCCGCCTACCTCCGCGGCAATGGTGGGAGAGGGAAGAGGGAAGGACTTGTCCGAGCGCTTCGCCTCTGCCTTAAAGGTTTTCTTGCCACGCAACAGGGCAGGCAAATAGGACTTGGCAACAGAGAGAATATCCTCTATATTCTTCTCGGCAACGGCGGCACGGGAAACGCCCACAATGCCGAAAACGCATCGGCAGGCCTCATAGGCGCCCTCAATGTCAGCGTTGTCGTCCAAGGGCTCAATAAATACGGTGCTTTGCGCGTGGGAAACGGAAAAATGCCCGTAAAGCGACACTCTTTTCTTGATTTCCTTGGCGAGCTTGGCTTCAAAGGTGGCGCGGTTGGCGCCCTTCAAAACAATTTCGCCGTATTTGCACAAAATAATTTCCTTTATCATAAAAGTATCCTTTCGGCATCAGTCATAATGCAGATAAATCACGTCATAGTGGGCAAGCGTGTCAAGGGTAAAGACAAGCCCCTCCTCTGTCCTCTCGTAGGAAACCTCCTCCCCTCTGACGGTGTAGACCCTTGTAGGCGCAACGTCCTTATGCAGGGTAAAGGTCACGCCGCGTAGGGGAATGGGCGTGCGCAAATCCTGGTAGTTGAGCAGAGAGAAGGTGTAGTATTTCTTTTCGGGATTGTGACGCATCACAAGCTCCAACGCCTCGCTCTCCTTTGTGGTGAGGGTGAGGCCGCCCACCTCCTCCAAGAGCATAGAAAGCAGGTTGATAAGAAGCACGTGGTCGCAGTCGTTGGCAGAGCTTTCGAAGGAGGCCACCGAATAAAGGCAGGAGCCCTTGCCGTATCGGTTGTAAACGAGGGCGGGGATATCCGTTCTTTCCGCGGGGGGATTGCTGATGGCGGAGGAGTAGCGGGTAAAGTCGCTCGCATCGCTGAAGGGAAGGGTAACGGTGGCAAGCACCTTAGTCCCCTCGCCACAAAGCTTCACCAAGGGCGCCTTGCCCGTATACATAGCAGGGTAATCCCCGTTAAAGCAGCCAAAGAGAGAAAGGACCTCTTCCTTGGGGGCAATATAGATGGGGCGTCTGTCTGCCATTTTGTCAAAGGAAACGCCAAGCACCTCCTCTAACATAAAGGCGTTGCTGTTCCTTCCGTCGGTGGAAAGCAGGGAGGAAACGCCGCTGACGTAGAGTCTGCCGCCCTCCTTCACGTAGGCGGCAAGGGCGTCGCACTCGCTCTTTTTCATGCGGAACAAATCGGGCACAATCAAAAGCTTGTAGGAGGAAAGCTCGTTTATGTTCTTTTCGGTTAAAATGTCATAATCAAAGTGCGCCTTGGATAAAAGGGTATTGAGGGTTTCCAGACGGTTTCGGATGGGCAGGGTATGCTCCGTCAGCGTGAGAACGGACTTCCCGTTGGCATCGGGAGAGCTGAAGGAGTCAAAATTGATGTAAATACCCACCTCGCGCTGGATTTTGTCCTCCACGTCCAAACGGGACAAGAAGGGCAAAAGCGCCGCCTTCACCTCGCCCATCTCGGTGTATAAGGCAGGGTTCAGCTTGCCGCTGGGGTCAATGGCGTCAATGAAGAGGAAGCTGCCGCCGCAAAGAAGCGCCGCATACGCCTGAGAGAGAATTTCGTTCTTGTTCTTCAAGGCGGTGTGATAGGTAAGGTCGGGGGCGCGGGAAATCATATATTCAAAGGGCAGCTTGTTGGAAAGCTTGTGGAACAGGCGGCATACAATGTCGGTTCTGGAGCGGTTGTCGTAAAAGTCCCCCGACAGGTAGTCCATCGTGGCAAAATAACGGGGACCCAGACTCTGGGCAAAGGAGAAATGCCAGCTTGCGCATTGATAGGAAAGGGAAATCTCGGGCTTTGCCTTCTTTGCCATAGCGGTAATGCCCTCGGTGTAGCTTGCCACCGTGTCCCACTTGAAATCTATATAGCGCAGGAAATTCTCGTCCTGAAAGTCAATCTTGTCGGGAATGTCAAAGCCCGTTGCCTTTTTGTATTTGTCGCGGCAGTAGTCGCAAACGCAGTCGGGGGCAAAGAAGCCTATCATATCCACCCAAAGACCGTCAATGTCATACTTGGATACCATCTCGTATACCAGGGCGTGGAAAAACTCGCGGAAGGGAGAGTTGGGGCAGCAGGTGCCAAAGCGTCCGTGCTCTGCCTTGATATAGCCGTTGCTCATCTTTACCTGCCAGTCCGGATGCTGACGGGCGCACTCGGTGGACCAGCTGTTCAGGTAGCCCACAACCCCGATGCCGCGGCGACGGAGCGCCGCCACCGTTTCGCCGAAAATATCGCGCTTCTTGGTGATATCGTGGCAGTAGCCAATCTCGGAGGGGTACAGGCAAAGGCCCAAGCAGTTGGAGGCGTACACGTAAGCGGTTTCCACTCCTGCCTTTTGCATATTGTCCGCATATGCCTCTGCGTCGAAGTCCTCTAAATTACCCTCGCCGTTGGGAATATGCATGTCCACAAGGCAACGAAAATAGTTCTTTTGATACCAAGGCCTCATAAAGCTTCTCCTTATGTTCACCGCATAGCGGCGAATTTTCCAATTACCTTATATTATACCATAAAGAGAAGCTTTTGGCAATAGAATATTGAAATATTTTGCGGCTTTTTGCGGCTGATTTTGGCGCCCTTTCGGGTCGCTATGCGTTTTTCGACAGGATTTGGTGAAGCCGCTCCAGAAAGCGCTTGCAGTCCCTCTCCGTGTTGGTAAAGCCAAGACTGAGGCGCAGCGTTCCACTTGCCTCCGTCCCGAGAGTGCGGTGTGCCAGCGGCGCGCAGTGCAGACCGCTTCGCAGCGCAACCCCCACCTCGTCCAAGGCGTCCGACAAAGCGGCAGGGGAGCGCCCCTCTACCTCGAAGGATAAAACGCCGTTGCCGCGCTCCTCGGGAAGCACAAGCCGCACACCCCTCATATTCCCAAGCCCCTCGTAGAGCTGCACCTCCAAACGGGCGATTTTCTCGGCTATCGCCGAAACCCCTCGCTTTTTCACCTCGGCAAGCCCTGCCCGCAGAGCCAGAATGGCAGGGGTGGGCAGCGTCCCTGCCTCCAAGCGTTCGGGAAGAAGCGTGGGCATTCGGGGGTCTGTTGAAAAGGCGCCGCTTCCCCCGTATACCAGAGGCGTCGGCTGCAAAGCGTCCCGAAAAAGCAAAAGCCCTGCCCCCTGTATCCCGTAAAGTCCCTTGTGAGAGGGAGCGCAAAGCGCGTCAATACCCATCCTTTCCATTGATAAAGGCAAATGCCCCGCGCTTTGAGAGGCGTCCACCAAAAAGGGAACACCGCGCCCCCTGCAAACGGCGCCAATCTCTGCCACGGGCAAAATCCGTCCGCATACGTTGGAGGCGTGGTTGGCAATCACAAGGCAGGTGTTCTCCCGTATGCGCCGCGCTACCTCCTCAGCCGTGTTCTTGCCCGTAGGGTAAACCTCGTAAGAGATTTTCCCCTCCTCTGCCAGGTGGTATACGGGACGGAAAACGGCGTTATGCTCCATATCGCTGAGCAGAATATGACCGCCCTCCCTGGCAAACGCGAAAATGGCGGTGTTGAGGGCGTAGGTTGCGTTTTGTGTAAAAACCACCCCCTCGCTCCTCGGCATATCAAAAAAGGCGGCAACCTCCTCGCGGCAGGTGTAAATCTCCGTGGCGGCAGTCGCCGAAAGACGGTGACCGCTTCTGCCTGGATTTCCCCCTGCCTCCTCTAAGGCGTGGCGAATGCTTTTCAGCACCGAGGGCGGCTTTGGGTAGGTGGTGGCGGCGTTATCAAAATACAGCAGGTCAGAGGACTTCATACCGAATCCCTGCCTTCGTCAAGGCGTCTGCCGCCTCGTAATAGTGGCGCCTGTCTATGCGTAAGCCCCAGGTGCAGCCTCCCGAGGCATTCCCGTCCGTCTTGACCATCTTGGAGGGAATGGAATGAGCTTGCAGCGCGCTTCGCGCCTTGGTTGTCTGACTGGTAGAGCCAATGCGAAATACGGTGTCCATAGTGGGCTTCAAATTCTCCTTTCTCTGCGTCCTCTCGGCGTCGGACGCACTAACAGTATATGAAGCCCCGTAGCCCTCGGTGCTATTTCCCGTCCTTGCCTGCCAGCTGACGCAAAGCGCAAAGCGCCTCCGCAAGACCCCCAAGCTCGTCAATCAAGCCGCAGCGCACCGCCTCCTTGCCCTCAAGCAGGGTGCCGATGTCGTTTGCCAGGGTGTCGGTGTCCGTCATCATACGGGCAAGCGCGTCCTCGGTAATGTGAGAATGGGAGGCAATAAAGCGGATAATGCGGTTTTGCATACGGGCAAGGTAGTCAAAGCTCTGGGGCACCGCCAGCACCATTCCCACCGTGCGAACAGGGTGCAGGGTCATAGTGGCGGAGGGAACAATGAAGGAGCGCTTGGCGGAAACCGCCAGGGGAACGCCAATAGAATGACCGCCCCCCAGCACCAAAGAAACGGTGGGCTTTTTCATCGAAGCAATCACCTCCGCTAAGGCAAGCCCCGCCTCCACGTCACCTCCCAGGGTGTTCAGAAGGAACAGCACCCCGTCTATCTCCTCGTCCTGCTCCAGGCTGAAAAGCAGGGGAAGCAAATGCTCGTACTTGGTGCTTTTTCGGCTGCTGTCCAGCGCCGCGTGTCCCTCAATTTCTCCGATAATCGAAAGGCAGGTGAATACGCCGTTTTTGCTTTCCATACGGGCGGCACCGTATTTTTCCACCAGGTCGGCGCCCTCCTTTTCCGAAAGCGTTTCCTGCTGTCCCTCGGTTTTCATCACGCAAAAAATCTCCTTTTTCGAAAAAATAATATTTTTTTTTATTTTTTGCAAAATTCTTCGCTTCTAAACTTTACTTTTTCGTTTTTTTGTGTTACAATAGGGAGGATTGAAAAGAAATCATTTATAAGGAGAATGAAAATGAGCAAAGTTTTGGTTGAAACCTCTGCGCGTCACCTGCATTTGAGCCAGGAAGCGTTGGAGGCGCTGTTTGGCAAGGGCTATCAATTAACCAATAAAAAGGATTTGAGCCAGCCCGGTCAGTTCGCTTGCGAGGAAAAGGTTGAGGTTATCGGCACCAAGGGAAGCCTGAAGATGTCCGTTCTCGGCCCTGTCCGTCCTGCCTCCCAGGTGGAAATTTCCTTGACGGATGCCAGAAGCATCGGCGTTGTCGCTCCCATCCGTGAAAGCGGAGATATTGCGGGAAGCGGCGCTTGCACCCTGAAGGTAGGCGAGAACACCTATGAGCTGAAGGAGGGCGTTATCGCCGCTCAGCGTCATATTCATCTGACCCCTGCTGACGCAGAGGAGTTCGGCGTTTCCGATAAGCAAATCGTAAAGGTGAAGCTGGATACCGACCGCGCCTTGATTTTTGACGATGTTGTGGTTCGTGTCAGCCCCAAGTTCGCCGCCGCTATGCACATTGATACCGACGAGTCCAATGCCGCAGGCGCCAAGGGCGAGGTTTACGGCGAAATCCTGAAGTAATGCTTTCATAAGTCAGTAATTTAATAAAAGGAGAACATATATTATGGCAAAACTTGTTTATTCCAAAGAAGTGGAAAACATGTGCGTTGTTGCCAAGGGTCCTCATCACGGTCCCGCTCCCATTCCCGAAGAGGGCAAGTGGGTGAAGACAAAGGAAATTTCCGACATCTCGGCTTATACGCACGGTGTGGGCTGGTGCGCACCTCAGCAGGGCGCCTGCAAGCTCTCTCTGAACGTAAAGGACGGCATCATCGAGGAAGCGCTCGTTGAAACCATCGGCTGCTCGGGTATGACCCATTCCGCCGCTATGGCAGCAGAGATTCTTC
>JAFTSW010000019.1 GCA_017467085.1 Clostridia bacterium
AACTCGGTTGCCTTGGCATTGTCAACGGCTGCCTGTACCTTTGCCTTGGTGGCAACAAACTCTGCTGCCGTTTCTTCCACGAAGGAAAGTGCGGCTACTGCTTCATAAGCCGCCGTCTTGGCGTCGGCAGTTGCATTTGCAAAGCCCTCAATGTCTACGCCATAGTAAGCGCAAAGGTCCGCAAAGTGGTTCTGCGCGTTCTCCTCTGCCGTCAAAGCAACATCGTACATACGCACGTTATAAACGGTAGTAGGATAGAGGTTAAAGAGTGCGAAGGTGCCAAAGGATTCGTCAGCCCAGTAAATGTTTCTGGACATATGAGAATAGGAAGCATAGGTAGCGGCGGTGGAGGTTGCTGCCCAGGAGTCGGTATAATAGGTACCGCCCGTGGTCTTGGTTCCGTTGCCGTAAACGCCCATCACAACCTTATCGGTGGTACGGGTTTCTTCCTTCACCACAAAGCTCTTATCCAGCATAGCACCGAAATGCTCAGCGTAGATGTTGGAACGGAAGCCACTGCCGCTGGTAACAGCAAGCGCGTCACCGCCCTTAGCGGTAAAGATGTACATCACGTCAGTACTACCCGAAATTGCCTCGCTGGTCATGGTGTAAACCGCATCCACGGTGGGCGCCGCCACCTTGGCGTTGTTCCAGGTGGACTTGGAAACCATACCGATAGGCGTTTCGCTTACCTTTTCACCGTTCTCGTCTACCTCATAGAAGGCGTAAACGGGAACAGATATACCGTTGGTACGAACACGGGTCAGGCTATTGGTAACGATTTGATTATAGGTGGTATAGGTCTTGCCTTCTTTATACATCTGGGTGTTGTTATAGCTACCCGTATCCCAGCCCGTCTTGACGAATGCCCAACGGGCAAAGTTCACACCGCCAAAGTCGGTGTTAGAGCCCATACCGACACCGCTGACCAAGGAGCCAACCGACAAAACGTAATGACGGTAACCAAGGCTCACGTTGTAGGTCACGTCCGCGTCGCCCGTATCGTCGGCATTTCTTACCTTAATTTTGTCATACTTGGAAACGTAATCCAGGGTGTAGTCGCCATCGTTCAGCGCATAGAGCACGTCAAGAGGCAAATCCAATCTGGTGCCCCAGGACTGAGACCATCCGCCGTTGGTATGATAGAAGCTGAGGTAGGTTGCGGTGTTGATGGTGCCGTCCGCGTTCAGCGGACCGCCGTAGACGTCATAGCCAACACCGTTGCCGCGCATCTCCCATACAGGGTCATGGGTGCCCTGGGTGCCGTTGACAAAGGTAGCGTCAGCATCGCCAACCTTGTTAAACCAAGTGCCAATCTCCGGAACAGCGGAGTTATTAGCCTCGTACGCATTGTACAGAAGCAAAAGCTTACCGCCGTTAGCGGTGTCGCTGCCGTCCGCACCAACGTAAAGCATATCGTACGCATTGGGAACAAGCGCGGAAAGCGTGGCTTCCACGGTTGCTCTTACCTTGGCTGCGTCAGCCAGGTAAGCATCCATGTCATTGTTCTGCATGCTGTAGCCCTTCAGCTCATCCAGCAAATTGTTCACCGCTTTTTCCTTCTTCGCCTGAGACAGGGCAGCAAAGCCCGTCAAATCCACACCGTAAAAGGCGCAGATATCAACGAAGTAGTTCATATTCTTCTCTGCGTCGTTCAGCGTGCGGTTGTACACACGAACAGCGTAGAGATAAGCGGGAGATTCATTAAAGAGGGTAAAGCCGTACAGGGCGTATTTTGCCGAAGAATTGGCAAGCTTATCCCAGGTACCGGTTGCGGGGTCACCGTTCTCGTCCGTATAGGTATACTCATAGGTAGCAGCATCCAACAAATCCTTTTGCGCCTGGGTAATGGTGGCAATGGTTGCAGGTGCCTTGGTCTGGGTATAAGTACCGTACTTCTCCGTACCCGTAGTATCCGTTGTCTTGGTAAAGGCAACAAGTCCTACGTTGTATACACTGCCAAAGTCGGTGGTGTAGAAGCTGGCCTGGTTGTAAACCCTACCCGTATCGTAATAGTTACGGTATGCGGAGTTGGGGTTAGCATATACGCCATCGGTCACAGTACCGTAGGGACGGTTGGGGTTCAGGTCAATGCCGTCGGCTGCCTTGGTGCTGCCCAACAGAGCATTGTTCCAATCGGAATAGTGCCAACGGAGAGCCATCGTTACCGTATTGTAGCAGAAGGAGCCCATTCTGCCGAAGCGGAACGCCTGCACACCGGGATGAGCGGTTGCGGGAGCGCTCTCCTTGTATCCAAGACGCGTGCCTGCTTCATCCAGGCACATACGCCAGTTCACAAGGACCTCTACCGTAAAGTTGTCGCCGTTAAAGGCGAGGGGCAGCTGCAAGGAACGGTTGGTGGTTTGGGTTCCATCTCTGTCAATCGTGATAGAAGCCGCATCATAGCCGATAGCGCCGAGAGCCGACACGTTCCATTGGGAAACGGTAGTAATTTGCGCGGAAGGACCGTTTGCAACGCTATTCTTCCATTCACCCGTCAGCATATCAACAGAGGCGTCACCGATAAAGGAGGTGTAAAGGCCTACAAGGCTGTCACCACCCACGTACAGAGAGGCGTAATCAACGTCAGGTCTATCCAAAAGGAACGCCATCTTTTCCTCAACCGCCTTCTTACCGTCCGCATATGCGTCAGCAGAAAGCTCGAAGGAATGCAGTGCTTGATAAACGCCAGCCTTGCGCTCTGCGGAAAGCTTGTCAAAGTCCGCCAAATCCAGCTGATAGAAGGCTGCCAAATCGGCAAAGTGGTTCTGCGCCTTTTCAAGGGTCGTCAGGGTGTCAGCATACAGACGAACGGAATATACCGTTGCGGGAACAGAACGGAACAGGATAAAGTTACCCTGGTATGCGCTTCCCTCCGTTACGGCACAGGTGGTGCTGGCAGTAGGCTGACAAAGCGCATTGTCCTTATAGAAGGAATACATGTACTTGTCGTTTGCCGTCGTCAGCGCAATGCCTCCCGTAACGATAGAGGTATCGCTCTGCCAAATCTTCGTTACGGTGTTCCAGTTACCGCTGGCAACGCCGCAAGGGCTCCAGCCATCGGCTGTAGTGGTATCCGCCTCGGTAATCATATGAACGAAGGCGTTGGCATAGCGCTCGTTGCTTCCCTTGGGACCAAACCAGAAGAAGCCACGCAAGCGTCCGAGCGAAAAGCCTGCCGGATCGTTATACGCACCGTTCGCTGCCAGCTCCGTAACACCGTCAGCATTCTGGGTCAAGCCACGAACAGAGGCAACGATTTCCAGGGTGTATTCATCGGTAGGCAACACGTCAGAGGGGAAGGTCAGGTTGTAGCCGTTGTCCTTGGCTGCCAAATCGTACCCAAAGCCGCCGTAGGTACCTGCTGTCCAGGTGCCGTTCACAGTGGCATCGTTGCCCTTGCCGGAAACATCCTTCCATACTTTATTTGCCAAATCCAGGGTACTGTCCCCCGTGTAGGCAGTGTAAAGACCAAGCAGCCCATCGGTTACATACAGCTTGCTGTAATCGTAGGCGCCCGCCTCGTCGGTGTCCGCTGCTACTGCCACGGTGCTGAATACAGGCACCAGGGACAAAAGCATACAAGCCACCAAGAGAAGGCTAAGTAAGCGCTTTTTCATCTTTCTTTCCTCACTTAAATTTTTTCTCTTTTGAAGCCTCTCTCCCCTCTTTTTTGCCCTAAGTCCCCTCAAAAAGGCGCCTTTTGAGCCCCAAAAAGGACCAAAAAACGGGCAAAAACCGAAAGAAGATACGACTCCATGTTACGTTTATCATACACCATTTTATGTCATTTGTCAACCCTCTTTACGAATTTTATTTGTTCTTTTCCCTAATTCTCACTCTTCCGCCCGCAAAAGCAAAAAAGAGCAAAAGCAGAATTTTTTCTCTTGCTCTTGCTCTTTTCTTTTTTAACCCTTGCGGTTTTGCAGAATATTCTCTAAGGACTGTCCCCGCGCTATTAGCCTTCCCCGGTAGGTAAACGAGCAAAAACGATTGATAATCGTTTTTGCGAAGTGCTTAACTGAAATAAGGAGAAATGAAGCGAGGCTGTGCCGAGCGCACATTTTCGACTGTATTTCAGGAAGGCAAGGCGGCACAAGTGCTTAAAACGCCTCATCCACACAGATGGCATTGCCATCTGCCGTCCCCCTTCTCCCTCAGGAGAAGGCTTGTTAACCCTTGCGGTTTTGCAGAATATTCTCTAAGGACAGCCCATACTTGGCGGCGATGTCCCCCGCATAGCTCTTCCCGTCGGGCTTCTGGCGCAAAATCAGGAAGGAGCGCTCGCCCTTCTCGATGCCTGCCACCAGAGTATCCAGGCGGCTACCGCCCAAGGGCGCCACACGCTCGTTGATGGCGTCCACCGACGCGGCAAGGTCGTGCAGATGGGTGGAGAAAATGCCACGGCAGGCAATGGCGGCGAAGCCCGCCAACAGCTCCGAGGCGATAGAGGACGCCTCGTATGCCCCCGTAGAGGACAGGGATTCATCTAACAATATCAAGCTATCCTTGGAAACAGCGTCCAGAATCTCACGAAGCCGCGCGCATTCCTCCCCAAGGCGCCCCTTGTCGATGGTGTCCTCCGCACCCGTGGGAAAATGCACAAAGATGGCGTCCACGGGGCTGATTGCCGCCGCCTCCGCCGCCACAGGCATACCCAGCTGCGCCATTGCCTGGGCAAGACCCACAGCGCAGGTGATAACCGATTTTCCGCCGCGGTTGGGGCCCGTCAAAACATAGATGCGCCCCGCCTCGTCAAAGGCAAAATCGTTGGGCACGGCTCTCGCCTTGATTTTCAGTGCCACGTCGGGATTATACAGCCCCTTGGCGTCAAAGCCCTTCTCTTCCATAGGAAGAACCGTGGGGAACACCGCAGGGTTGTTATAGGCGGCAAGCCGATGCCGCAGCTCGGCGGCACGGGTCACGAACTCAATTTCGGGAAGAATGCGGAGCAAAAAGTCCGTATTTTCCAGCACGTACTCGCTGACGATGGCGCGCCATTCCCGCACCGAGGCACGGAACACCTTGTCGATAGCGGAGTAAAAGGCGCTTTGCAGAGCCTCCTTGCGGTTTTCCGAATGGTCCTTTTCAAAGGGAACAATGTCGGCAATACAGGTAAAGGCGTCGTTCTTGAAGCTCATTCGCAGAATTTTATCCAAGACCTTGCCCGACTTGAAGGTTTCCGCATTGATGGAAATCACCCCCGCATCGCAGGGACGGAGCTGGGCATCCAAATTCACGCCCACCGTAATGCTCTTCACCTCGTGAATACGGGAGGAGAGCTTTTTGAGGTTTTCGTTCAAATCCCGATAATACTCGCTGTCCACCAACACCTCGATAGCCGACGCCAGCGTCTGAAAGGCAGGGCTTTGAAGGCTGTCCTTGATGGGCGAGAGTCCCTCGTAGAGAGCGTTGATACAGGAAATATACAGCTCTATCTCGGTGATGCTGTACAGATACGATTCGCCCGACGGCGCGCGCCCTGCGTCCATACGGCGCAGCTCCTCAATGTCGCAAAGAATGGGCAGCACCTTAGAAAGCGTTTCTCCCAGCTGGGGTAAGCGCTCCACGTCCGCCAGCGTCTTCTGGCGGTACAATATCACCTCGGCGCTCTTGGTAAAGTAATCCGAAAGCCGACTGTTTTTCAGCGTCAGAAGCGCCGTCAGCCCCAGCTCCTCGCACACCGCTTCGGTGATAAGCGGCGAATCCTCGCCCCGCTCGTGGCGCCGCAGCGCCTCCTCCGTGGGATATAGCAAGCTCAAAAATTTGACGTTCATAAAAATTCCTTTCGTAAAAGCCTCCAAGGACGGTTTTTTCTATTCGGGCAAGCGCATGGCATTTTTCGTTCTTCCCTTGAGGCCTTTGCGTTATATGAAAAAATCTATCGTCTTATTGTACCACATCCTCGCCAAGATTGCAAGCCCCCTTTTCTTTGGCGTGTTACCCTTCCTCTTTACTTCGCAAGCGCTTCTCGCACGTAGTAATGATTTCGATTCCTTCACTCACAAAGAGGTTGCTTTTTCCAAAAAGCTGTGCTATACTGTGATTGGTAATATTGTCCTATTATCCGAACCCGAGGGCCGCCGCCCGAAAGGAGCTCATTATGCAAAAAAGCTTTTTTGCCGCTTGGCTGACCCTCAACCGCGCCTGCAATTTGCGCTGTAAGTGGTGTTACGCCCGCGAAACCGGCTTTGAAAAAAAGGACGAGATGCCCTTGCCCTTAGCAAAAGGCATCATTGACCTTTGCGCCCAGGGCGGCATTCCCTCCATCATTCTTATCGGCGGCGAGCCCACCGTTTATCCCCACGTTTTGGACGTCATCCGTTACGCAACGGAAAGGGGCATTCGCACCACTCTGGTGACCAACGGTCTTTTGCTTGCCGACAAGGAAAGGCTCAAAAGCTATATCGAAGCAGGGCTTAGCAAGGTTTCCCTCTCGTTGAAAGCCCATAGCGCCGAGGCCTATCGCGCCTTAACCGAGGTTGACGCATTCGATACCGCCCTTCAAGCGATTGCGCTTTTGGCAGAGATGGGCGTGAAATTCAGCGTTTCCACCGTCCTGACGGGCGAAAACATACCCGAATTTATAGAAGGGCTGAAAAAGGCAAAGGAAAAGGGCGCGTCCTCCTTTGGGCTTTCCTTCTGCTACAACGTCTGTATGGGCGAGGGCGCCAACGAGCATTTGGAAAAGAACAACCCCTACCGTTTGGCCGAGGCATTTGAAGCCTGCTATCCCACCTTAAAGGCGGCGCTTGGCAACGCGCATTTTTCCTTGGAGCAGGGACTTCCCCAATGCGTTTGGCGCGAGGGCTTTATTGAAGAGCTGCAGCGCGACAGACACGTGCATTCCATTTGCCAGCTGATGTCGGGAACGGGGCTTTTATTCGATACCGAGGGCTACCTCATTCCCTGCAACGCCCTTTATACCATGCGATACGGAAAATTTGGCGAGGATTTTTCCGATTTTGAGGGTCTTCTCGCCCACAGGCAAACGCCCGACGTTACCAATCTCTTCCGCCTTTTACAGGGCGTGCCGGACGAGGCCTGCCTTTCCTGCGCCAAGGCCGCGACCTGCGGTGGCGGCCGTGTTACCAACTGGACGAACTATTCCTTTGAAGAATTGCAAAAGATGAATCCCCGAAAGGAGAGAATCCCCCATGCTTGACAAGAATCCCATCATCAAAAAACGCACCGAGCCCTTTAAGGAGCTGCAAAGCCTCGCCGCCCCCTATGCAGGCAACTGCGCCCCCGACCACGAAAAGCTGGACGTGCAGGGCAACTGCAACTGCGACTGTGACTGCCGCTGCAACTGCGACTGCTATGAAACGGAGGACTGCGACTGCGATTGCTTGCAAAGCTTTTGCGACTGCAATTGCGTTTGCGACTGCGGCGCCCTTGAGGATGGCGTTCTCTACATCCAGCCGGGCGCAAAGAAAATTTTTGCCTCGACCTACTGCGAAAGAAAGGAAATCCGCAAGGTCGTGCTTCCCGAGGGCTTGGAGGAAATCGGGGACTCTGCCTTTAAGGGCTGCACCTCTCTGGAAGAGATTCATTTCCCCGAGAGTCTGAAGGAAATTGGCAGCTACGCCTTTGATGAATGCAAAAATCTTCGCAGCATCGTTTTGCCCAACACGAATTTGAAGATACACCAGCGTGCCTTCTGCCTTTGCGGCATTAGGGAGATTACTATTCCCGACGCTATAACCGAGCTGCCCTACGAGCCCTTTTTCGCCAGCGACATCACCACGGTTCATATCGGCAAGGGTCTTTCTAAATGGGGTGGCGGCGAGTTCAATAAATGCAGCAAGCTCCACACCATCACGGTGGACGAAGAAAATCCTTGTTTCAAGGTAGTAAGAGGCGTTTTATACAGCAAGGACGGCAAAACGCTGTATTTTTACCCGCCCGCACGGGAGGGCAAGACCTTCACCGTACCGGATGGCGTTGAAACCATCGGAAAATCCGCCTTTTACTATAACCGCGGTCTTGAGAAGGTCTACCTGCCTGACGGCTTTACCACGATTGAGCGTGATGCCTTCTGCTACGCCGCCCTTTCCGAAATCAGTCTCCCCAAATCCATCAGGCTTTTCAAAGAAGCCGCCTTCGGCTTCTGTCAGAACCTGACAAGGGTGAATTTCAGAGGCAAGAAAAAGGATTGCCGCTTCAAAATAGACGGCTCCTGGGTCTTCCCTGTCAACAAGTACGGCGAGCGCGCAACCTTCTCCACCGAGGACGCCGCCTGGGGCATCTGACACTCGGCAAAAAACAAAAAACACCCACAAGGGGGTGGACTATGCTCCCTGCGGTGCAAGCGTTACCGCTTGGCGCGAGGGTAGACGCCTCGCACTATGCTTGACACGGTCAAGCCGCCGAGGAGCAATCTACGCTCACTCGCTTACAAGCAAGCTTGCAGACTCGTTTCGCTTGATTATGATGCCTCCGGCTCAAACCGGTTGCCCGCAACCGAGCCTAACGGCTCGACAGAAAACAAAAAGCACCCACAAGGGGTGCTTTTTGTTTTTTGGTGGGCCATCGGGGACTCGAACCCAGGACCAACCGGTTATGAGCCGGGAGCTCTAACCAACTGAGCTAATGGCCCAAGACTTTTTTGCCTTGGGGGCTTTTTGTCGCAAGGCGGTCGGCACGGGGTATCTATCGTACGCCAAGCGCACCGTCTTACAAGGTAAAATTGTACCATATATTTATGAACGAAAAAAAGACAGTTTGTGTATATACGTTCAATATTTCAAGCGAAAATGGGCTTTTGCGGTGTTTTAGTCAAGGGCGCAAGAGGCTTTTTGCGCCGCTCCGCGGCATACTCGTTTTTTGCGCGGTTCGTTACGTTGCATAAAAAACAGGACAATCGGAAAAGATAAGAAAAAGTCCGTTTGGCGCAATTTTGCTGAACGATACAAGCTACCGCAATATATATAATATACGGAAAGAAAAGCGGCTTGAAAACAATTTTCAAACCGTGCTTTGTGGCGCTCGTCCCCACAAGCGGCGATTTCGCTTGAGGACACTGGCCACGATTTCAAAAAGAAAGGAAGGGAGCTTTCGCAAAAGCGAAAGCCGTAATCACCATTATGATGTTTTTTCCTATGATGAAAAAGCCCTGCCGCGCGCATAGCGGTTTAGGAGGAATTTTACTGGGTATGGGGCTTACCTTTGCCGCCGTTGTGGGCATTGCCGCCTTATGCAAGACCAAGATGGGCAAAAAGATGATGCAAAAGGCAAAGGAAATGAAGGACGCCTGCGCTGACAAGTGTGCCGACGTGAGCGCTTGCTTGCAGACCACCTTTCAAAACGGCGCGTCTACCGACACGGCAGAAACCGCACCCGCCTTTTACAGCACCAAGGATGACATTCCCCACGTAACCAGCACCTGCTATGACGATGACATTCATACGGGTGTTCCCCGCAGGGACACGGAATCACAGACCGCTGTTAAGGAAAATCAGAAGCCCAAAAAGGCGTAAGCCGTGCCAGGCATCGGTCTTGTGGCAGGTTCGCAAGAACAAAAAAGAAAAAAGCGAAAATTCTCCGCCAGGGACATTACGCTATAGAAGTCCCTTTGCTTTCTTCTTTCCCGTTGCTTGGTCCGTACAAGGCAATAAAAAGAAGCCGTTGCCCATTGGGCAACGGCTTCGGGTTTTAATTGCGATTAGGGAGCTACGGAGTAGGTCCAGTTGGTGATTTGACCAGCCAGCTGAGCAGCCAGGTCATCCACTGCGGTCTTGTTGGTATCAAGAACGGAGGTGGTAGCGTCGCCAACCTTAACCAGGTTGGTGGCGTAGGTATCAACGCCGGAGAAGTCAACAACGTAAGCATTCATATCAGCAACACGTGCAATGTAGAACTCCTTCAAAGCGGTACGCTGTACGCTCTCGGTGTCAGGGTTGTAAGTGCCAAGCTTGGTAGCGAATGCAGTGTTCAGAGTGTCTGCAATCTTCATGGTGATTTCATCGTTTACAGCCTGGGTGATGTAAGCCTTGATACGAGCGATAAGCTGTGCATCAACCTTGTCATCAGCCAAGGAACCGGTGTAATCAGCGGATACCCGGAGAACATCGATAACCACAGTGCCTGCAGCGAAGGTGCCACGAGCCTCGGTCAAGGTGTTAGCAGCCAGGAATGCAACGTAGTCAGCATAAGCGGACTTCAGAACGGAGTTGTCGTCGATGTAGTCCTCGATAACGATAGCGTCGATGTCCTTAGCGCCTACGGAAGCCTTCACGTCAGCGATGATGCTGTCAGCCAAAGCCTTGCGGTTGGTCCACTCGGTAGCCTTATCGTCTACGGTCTTCAGCAGAACATCTTCATCGTTCTCGTAGCAGTACTCGATGTAGTTGTCTTCGCCGTAGTTAGCAATGTAATCGGTGATAGCCTGACGAGCCTCGTCGATAGCAGCCTTGCTGTCCAGGGTGGTATCCAAAGCGTAGATAACCTGGCCGATTGCGTTAACCTTTTCCTTAACCTTCAGAGCCTCGTTGTTGGCAACAGCCTCAAGGAAGTCGTTGTAGTTAGGAACGAAGTAGGTGATCATATGATTCAGAGTCAATTCATACTCACCGAAGATTTCGGGGAAGGTGTAGGTGCCGTTTGCGCACTTCAGGTCAAAGCCCAGCTTGCTTGCCATAACGGTGGTGGTAGCGTCGAAGGTGAACACCTTGCCGTCGCCCCAGGTCTGCAGAGCAGTCCAAGCAGCAACGATATCAGCGTCAGCCTTGGAAGCGATAGCAGCGTCCAGCTTAGCGATAACGTCAGCGATGGAAGCGGTCTGCCAGCCAACCAGCGTATCGTAGGTGGTGTCGATGGTATCCCAGTCAGCCTTCAGGTCGGTGTAAGCGGTCTTGCCGTCCTCGTCGATGTACTTGTAATCAACCATCATTTCCAGAGTACGGGTTGCGCCGAAGAGCTCAACAGCCTTGTTGTAGTTCTCGGTGATACCTGCAAGCAGCTTGCCAACGGTGTCAGCATCGGTGTTGAGTGCCCAAGCGCCGCTCTGCTTTTCAGCATAGAAGGGAGCGGGAACGATTTCCTCAATGCCACCCTTCAATGCATCGTAGATGTCATCGATAGGCGTACGCAGGTCGTTCAGAGCCTCATCAATCAGAGCCTGAATCTGAGCCAGGTCAAGTGCCAGGATAACTGCGTTATAAGCATCGTTGAGGGTGTCGATAGCGCCGTTGTACTTCTGAATCTGTGCACGGAGAGTGCCCTTAACAGCATCATCGGTAGCGGGGTCATTCAGAACCTCGTCAATGTAGGTGATAAGCAGCTCGCCTCTCTCCTTGTAGGTAACGATTTCCTTCAAGAGAGCCAGCTTCTGTGCGTTCAAGCCGTCTTCCTTCTCATATACCTCCTGGGTATCGAGCAGGGTGTTCAGCGCGTACTCGCAGTCAGCCAGAGCCTTCTCAGCAGCGGAGATGGTAGCGGCAGCCTTAATAGCGGTGTCAGCCTTCTTCACCTCGTTGTTAGCGGCGGTGAGGTACTGGTCATACAGCTTGCTTGCCACAACGGCAGCCTCAGCCTCAGCACCGGCAGCAGCCTGCTCAGCCTCGGTCTTACCCTCAGCAGCAGCCTTTGCGATAGCAGCAGCCTTAGCGGCAGCCTTGTGAGCAGCGGTTCTGTCAGCCTCAACCTTGGCAATCAAGCCGGAGAGGTCAGCCAAAATGTCAGCCTTCTCGTCCAGATATGCCTCAGCGTCAGCTGCGAACTGAGCAGCCAGAGAGGAAATCATATCGGCGGAAGCCGCGCTATTGATGAGCTTGGTGTACTCAGCTACCAATGCAGCAATACCGGCGTCGGTCTTGTTGTTATCGGCAACGGGCTTCAAGCCGTTGATAGCGGTTGCTCTTTCAGCAGCGAACTGGTCGATAACGGTCACGTTGATGACGGTCGTCACGCTAACGCCATTTTCGGCATAGGTAACGGTAACGTGCTTAATGTCCGTAGAATCGAACAGAGTGGGCGTAATCATACCAACGGTAACGTCAAACTCCTCAGTAGAGCCGTTATCGTATGTAACCTTGATTTTTGCCCCCGAGCAGTCGAATACATCATTCAGGTTGTACTCGGTCTTGGTGGGGTTGGTAACCACCTCTACCTGGGTAGGCAGAGCCTTGCCGCAAGAAGTCAGGCAAAGAACAGCCAGGGCTACGAGAGCCACGACCACTGCCATATACTTAACCAAGCGGAAGTTGTTTCTTTTTTCCTTCGTAAGCATAAGTGCCTCCATATAAAATAAATGTTTGATGAGTCTATTATACACAACACTATGACAACAAGCAATAGTTTTTTTATGAGCGGTCAAAAATCGACACGAACGGGAATGGTCTATCCGTTTTTTTCCTAAATTCTCCAAAACCGAGAAAAGAGATTTCCGAAAGCTGCCATTTCGCCCTTTTTCTGTCAAATTCCCGTGTATTTTTCAAAAATCGCCCTTGCCTCGGTGTATCGGTTCTTGGCGATGGGAACCTTTTCGCCGCCCTCGGTGACAAAGAAATAGCGCCCGATTTCCGTCACTGCCTGCAAATTCACGATAAAGTTGCGGTGAGAACGGTAAAAGTGCCCCGACGGGAGCTTTTCCAGCACGCCGCCCAGGGAGCCCGCGCAGTTATGCACGGTGTGACGGCAGTATACCGTCAAATCGGTCTGAAACACTTCAATATATAATATATCGTCCGGGCGCACCGAAATCTCGTTGCCGATGGGCGTCTGCAAAAAGATGCTGGGCAGACGCAAATGCCGCCGCAGGGCGCGGTGCAGAGGCTCATACAGCTTTTTGCGTGTTACGTGCTTGAGAATATAGCCAAGGGGAAAGACGCTGTACGCCGCTAAGGCGTAGTCCTCCTTGGCGGTGACAAAGATAAAGTCGGTTTCCTCCTGCTGGAAATGAATCTTCCGCGCCAGGTCAATTCCGTTCAGTCCCCCGATTTCGGTTTCCAAAAAGACCAGTTGGTATTTCTTTTCCTTGAACGCCTCGTACAGCGCGCGGGCGGTGCGGAAGGTTTCCACGGACACAGAGGCGCCCATTTCGGCGCAAAGCCCTCTCACCATAGAGGAAAGCGCCACGGCGTCCGCCGTGTTTCCGTCACAAACGGCAATGTTATACATACTCTTTGTTGCCTCTTATGAGGCATCCTTTCTGCTGTCCGACTCGGATAGCAAGCGTCAGCTCTCTGCTAAATCCCGTCCCAGAAGGGCGGCATAGCCCATACGGAAGGCGCGCACCGCCAAGCGGCGCTCCTCGGGGTCCTCTGCCTGCATCTTGGGCAACAGGGCGCGGTACAGCTCTCCTGCCAGGGAGTCCTCTCTTTCCAGATACGAGGCGCCCCTTGTGGGCAGGCTCTCATCGCAAATCTGCAAGGCGTACACCCCGAAGCGTCCGCCGTCCATACGGCATACAGGCACCGCCTCAGGCGGCACACACCCCGTATAAACCACCCGAAGCACCGTTTCCTCGCCGTAGCCCTCCTTGGCAATACGGGCAAAAATCTCCCGTTCAATCTCCTCCTCAGACAGATAGGAGATATCCATATGCTCCACGGCATACCGTAGCGTCCCAAGAGGCAGGCGCACAGGATAGGAGCGATAGCCCTTTTCCGTTTTTTCCACACGCAACAGGTTCACGCCTCCGGGAGAGCATTCGCCAAAGCCCTCGCTCTCAAAGGAGCCGCTATAAGCGGCAAGCCCCGTGGGCATAGAGGAAAAGCCCGCAAAGGAGGCGTTTCGCTTGGTCAAGGCAAGGTAGTTGGCGCCAAGAGCGCTCATACCGCGCCAAAGAGGGGAGGTGTCCCCATCCTTCTCCGTGTTGTCCGTTCCGCACAGGACGTTATACAGCGTCTTGTCGAAAACGGCGCCCTCAAAGGCAGGCACAACGGCTCTGTCTGCCGCATAGCCCCAGCCGTACACGCACACGCCAAGGGACGGAAGGTGTACCGTGGCAGGCACGGGGGAGGTGAAAATATGCACGTTGTCGGGCCAGCTCTCGTAGGAATAAATGCTGTTGCCCTCGTATTTATCCGCCTCGCCCGTGCAAATCACGAACTGGCAGGCAGGATTGGCGGCAAAGAGGTCGCAAAGATACCGCAGGGTGTCCTGGGCGGCGTAGGTCCCGTCCACCAGGTTGCCGCTGAACAGCAAAAGGGAAACCCCCTCCTCCTTTACCACACGCATCAGACGGGAAAAGGCAAGGCGCTTTTCGGTCATACGGTGCTCTTCCCTGTCCTGGCGCAGGTGGGGCACGGCGGCATCCAAGAACACGTTGCCCACGTGCATAATCAAAAGCTCCCGCTCTCTTTCGTCCTCTGCCGAGGCACCCCTTGCCAGAGCGGCATCGGGAGAGAGATTTTCTTCTGCCATATCGCCTTCCTCCTTCCGTTTTTTGTCGAAAACCTTCATTTTTATTATATGTATATATACTGTCACTAATAGTATAGCATTTTTTTCGTTTCTTTGCAATAGCCAACGCTCTTTTTTTCGCTTTTGGCGGCAAATTTTGGGGAAAATTGTCTTTTTTCTCTTGCAAAGGCGCAAAAAAGATGGTATAATGACAAAAAAGGGGCTTTTTTCAAGGCAGAAGCCCCAATTCATTCGCGCCGTCTAAGCGGCGGAAGGGAGCTTTATGTTAAATCTTGCCGTTCGTAACACAAGAAAGCTAATCAGAGAAAAGGCAAAGGAGGAGAACGTCCGCATCGGGCGCTTCTTTACCGCCAAGGAAACCGCCGCCTTAATGGCGTCCTTCTTCACGGTGCCCAAAACCGATTCTCTGCGTATATTGGACCCCGGCGCGGGAACGGGCATTTTGTCCGCCGCCCTCATTGAGGCAATCTGCCGCCGCGGCGAAGCCAAGGAAATTACCCTGGTTTGCTACGAGAATGACGCCCTTTTCCTGCCCGTCCTGGAAAAGAACCTGGGCAGACTGCGGCAGAAATGCCGTCGGGAGTACGGGGTGACCCTTGCCTTCCGCATTCGGGAGGAAAACTTCGTTCTCTCCAAGCACGACCAATATTCCCTCTCCCTCTTTGCCACCGAGGAGGAGCCCTTCGACCTGGTGATTATGAATCCCCCCTCCGCGCCCCTGCAGCCCAAGGCGCCCGAATACTGCGCCTTAGAGAACACCTGCCACGGCGTGTCGGATATGGCCTTTGCCTTTGCGGCAATGGCGTTCTTCTCCTTGAAGGAGGGCGGTCAGCTGGTGGCTTCTCTTCCCGTTTCCTATGCGGACAGTGTCAACCTGGCACCTCTGCGCGCCCGCTTGATGCGGGAAGGCTATATCGAGCGTGTGCACGCCTTCTTCCGCAAATCCAAGGACGCCTACCGTCCCAACGAGGCAAAGGGCTCGCTGCTTATCAAGCTGGTTAAGGCGCCCCTGCCTGCCGATTTCAAGATTTTGCTTTCCTCCTCCTTTGGCAAGGGCAAGGAGGTTACCCTTCTGCGCCCGATGCCCTACGCCGACATCGTAAACGGAGAAAGCGGCGCCATTGTCCTGCCCGAGTCCGAGGTGGACATTGCCATTCTTTCCTTAGTGCGCTCCTTCCCCGAGAATTTAGGCTCTCTGCATCTGCGTATGCGCACGGGGCTTACCCTGGAATCCCGTTACCCCACCGCCCTGCGGAGCGCCCCCGGCGAGGGCGCCATTCCCCTGATTTGCCCCGCGGATTTGGACAACGGCACCGTGCGGCATAGCGGAAAGAAATATATCGTGCCCGTTATTCCCTCTCTTGCCCAGCCCAACCGCAATATGATTCTCTTGAAGCGCGTGCCTGCCAAAAAGGACAAGCGGCACCTGTACTGCGGCATTTATTTCTCCTCTCAGCTGCCCCACTTCCGCTATATCAGCACCAGCAACAAGCTGAACTATATCGAGCGCACCGACGGGAACGAGTTGGACTCTCCCCTGCTTTACGGGCTTTACGCCATTTTGTCCTCGGACCTCTACGAGCGCTATTGCACCCTGCTCTCCAAGTCCCCCCAGATTAACGCCAAGAGCTATGCGGACCTTCCCCTGCCCGAGGAAAAGCTGCTGCGAGAGATTGGCAACCGCCTCTTAACCAGCCGCCTTCTGACCCCCGGTATCTGCAATTCTACCGTCAACAAGGTACTGCGCTTGGAGAAATAACGTATTTTTTGCCCCTCTTTCCGTTTTTTTTCAAAAAACCTCTTGCTTTTTTTGAAAGCATATGCTAAAATAGTTCCAATGTATTATGTTCGGGTATTGTGCATACCCGTGGCTTCTGCCCCTGCAGAAAGGGGCGGGCGGAAATATCCCAGAAAGGAAGGTTGTTTTTGTGTTAGCGCTTCAAATTATTTTATTGGTTTTGGGTGTTGTATTGACGATTGCCGTCTTGATGCAGCACGGAAAATCTCACGGCTTGTCCGGTACGATTGCAGGCGGTGCTGAAACGTTCTTCGGCAAGGAGAACGGAAGCAAGCTTGACCGCTTCTTCGCTGGCGCAACCAGCATCATCAGCGCGCTGTTCGTTGTTTGCGTACTGCTGGTATTTATGCTGCAGCCCGGTGACTATCAGTATAAGAACCAGAATCAAGGCTTCTCCTCTATCCCCTCTGTGGAAGAGATTGAGAACAGCGAAACCGGTTCCACCGGCTCCAACACCGGCGCCGAGAGCTAAACCGTATACAAGCCCACTATACCGCAAGGTCAGTGGGCTGTTTTTTTCTCATTTTTTGCAGGCAGCAAGCGTGGCTAACCACAAGGCTGCCCACCGTACCGCCAAGCAAGGCGCCGTCTGTTTAGCAGGCTGCCGTTTGGCAATACTACTCTTATGCCGCCCCGTTTGGACGGCAACCGAAAAAAAGGAGTTATCTTGAAATATTCTAAAAAATCCAACCGAGGCAGAATGACCTCCCGTGCCCCTCTGCCTCATAAGCGCCGCCGTCAGGCGGCGCCCACCAAGCATCACCGTGAGCGCACGGTGGAGGCGTTCTTTTCCGGCACCCGACACGGCTACGGCTTTGCCACGGTGAAGGGAGAGGAGGACAAGGAGGATATCTTTATCCCCGCAGGCAAAACGGCAGGCGCCTTAGATGGGGACCTGGTTTTAGTCGCCCTGCCCCTGTACGCCAACGGCAGGCAGGAGGGTCGGGTGGAGAAAATCCTGCAAAGCGCCCCTACCCCCATTATCGGCACCCTGGCGTCTGCCCGTGTGCGCGGTGTGCGCGGCAACGCGCGGCGCTATTTTCTTATTCCCGACAATCGCCGTCTGCCCGAGGAAATCGGCGTAGACGACGTGGGTGACGCCAAGGAGGGGGACCGTGTCCTTCTGGTTTTGCGCGGACGGGGGCGGTATCCCTACGGCACCGTTCTGCGCTCCTTCGGCCCTGCCCACACCAAGGACGCCACCGAGGCAGCCATTCTGGCGGAGAACGGCATCGAGCCCGACTTTGAGCCCGAGGCACTGCGGCAGGCAGAAAAAATGGCAGCCCTTCCCCTTCTTGAGGAGGGTAGGCGCCGCTTCACCGCCCCCATTTTAACCATGGACAGCGCCGACGCCAAGGACTTGGACGATGCGGTTTCCTTGGAAAAGACCAAGGAGGGCTATACCCTTTGCGTGCATATTGCGGACGTCAGCGAATACGTCCGTCCCAAAACGGCGCTTGACCGCGCCGCTATGCATCGCGGCACCTCGGTCTACTTTGCCGATAAGGTGATTCCGATGCTCCCCCCTGCCCTCTCCAACGGCAGCTGCTCGCTGAATGCGGGGGAGGACAAGTACACCCTTTCCGCCATTCTCTTTCTGGATAAGGAGGGGCGGCTTCTCAAAACCGAACTGACACGGGGCATTATCCGCTCCTCGGTGCGAGGCGTGTACAGCGAAATCAACGCCCTTTTGGCAGACGCTGACTCTCCCTTCAAGGAGAAATACGCCGCCGTTTATCCCTCGCTTCTTTTGATGCAGGAGCTTTACCGCAAAAGAGAGGCGCTGGCAGAGGCGCGCGGTTGCCTTTCGGTAGAGGAGGCGGAGCCCTATTTCGTCATTGGGGAGGACGGCGTTCCCACCGACATTCTCGTGCGGCAAAGGGGTGTCAGCGAGAAGATGATAGAGCAGTTTATGCTCTTGGCAAACGAGGGCGTCGCCACCCTGCTCTTCCAAAAGAAAATCCCCTGCGTCTACCGTACCCACGGCGAGCCGCCCCCCGATAAGCTGGAAAGCTTTATCAAGTATCTCTACAACCTGGGGCTGTCCCCCACGCCCCTCTTGCAGGAGCCCCTTTCCGTTGCCGCCTTCTCCCAAATCGTCAAAGAGGCAGAGGAGGCAGAAAAGCTCGGCGCTGTGGCAGTTCCTCTTTTGCGTACCATGGCAAAGGCAACCTACCAAACCGACCCCACAGGGCATTTCGGGCTGGCGCTTCCCCTTTACTGCCATTTTACCTCCCCTATTCGGCGTCTGTCGGACTTAGCCACCCACCGCATCATAAAGGCGGTCCTGCTTGACGAGGAGGCGCCCGAAAAATATGCCGCCTACGCCCGCCGCGCCGCGGCAGCCGCCTCTGAAACGGAGCTTTCCGCCGTTGCGGCAGAGCGGCAGATGAACGATTTTTACCAAGCCCTTTGGGCAGAGGGGCACGTGGGAGAGCAGTGGCGGGCGCAAATCTCCTCTATTACCTCCTTCGGCGCCTTTGCGCGATTGGAGAACGGCTGTGAGGGGCTATTGCCCCTCGAGCTTCTTCCCTTCGGCGCCGTATGCGACGAGGTCGCCCTCACCCTGCGTATCGGCAAAACGGTGCTTTCCGTTTCCGATTCCATTACGGTTACTATTGCGGGGGCGGAGCCTGCGGCAAGACGGGTCACCCTCTCCCTTCTCTCCTTCGATAAGGAGAAAAAATAACAGCGATACTATCACTTCCATCAAAAGGAGCTTTTTTATGACACCCTTTGCAGAACAGGTCGTTTCCCTCTTAAAAGAAAAAAAGTATCATATTTCCTTTGCCGAGTCCTGCACCGCAGGCCTTGCCGTAGGCGCGTTAGTAGAGGTTGCCTCCGCCTCGGAGGTGCTTTCCGTTTCCTTCGTCACCTACGCCAATGAGGCAAAGGTGAAATACGCCCACGTGTCCCAGAAAACCTTGAAGAAGCACGGCGCCGTATCCGAGCAAACCGCGGGAGAAATGGCTAAGGGCTGCGCCAAGGAGGCAAAAGCGGAGGTAGGTGTTGGCATTTCGGGCATTGCGGGCCCCGGCGGCGGCACCCCCGAGAAGCCCGTTGGTACCGTGTGCTTCGGCTTTTACGTCAACGGTGTCCTGTCCACCCAAACCTGCCACTTTGGCGATATCGGCAGAAACGAGGTGCGGGAGGCGTCGGTCAAAACGGCGCTGCGGCGGCTCCACGAGCTGCTCTTAGCAGACGAAAAGAAAGCAAAATAAAAAAACGAGCAAGAGTAAAAGGAGCGCATCCTTCTATTCTTGCTCGATTTATTATGGTGAAATGACCGTATCAATCTTCCTCAGGCTCGTTGAAATAGTCCCTGTCAAAAAACTCAGATAGGGTCATACCGGCACCCTCGCAAAAACGCTTAACGGTAATCACCTTGGAGCATTTTGTTCTCCCCTTGAAAATATCGTAAATGGCGGACGGCGACATTCCGCCATTTAAGGAAATATCGCATACGTTGCTGCCGCGTTCCTTGCAAATCTCTTCTATCCGCCTTACAATAGCATCGTTTAATTTCATACCGCACCTACCTATATTTTTGTGGAATTCCACAATGCCGATATGTGCTTGGCGTTAATCCTCTATATCCGTCAGCTTGGAAACGGTGGTGCCAAGCACCTCCGCTATTTTGAATAAGGTTTTTAACGAAGGGCAAAAAAGCAGTTGGGCGCCTCTAATTGCGAAACGTAGCCGGAGGAAAGCTCGCAAGCCTCCGCAAGCTCCTCTTGTGTCATACCCTGGAGCTTTCTGTAATAAGCAATTTTCAAGCCTATTTTAATCAGATTCATTTTATATTGGCTTTCTATCATTGCAACCTCACCATCCTAACGTCTGCCAAAAGCAAACAAAGCATTCTTATACTTGACAAAAATATTTTACCTTATTTACTTTTTAATTGTTATATGATACAATATAGTAAAACTTATGTAAAATATAATTTTTGGAGGCTAAAAAATATGAAATTGCTGATTGTCGGTTCCAGAAGCATCAAGGATTTTGATTTAGAGGGATACGTGCCCGAAGAAACCACGATGATTATTTCGGGCGGCGCTAACGGGGTCGATGCAATAGCGGAAACATATGCGGATAAAAAGCGGCTGTCAAAATTGATTTTGCGCCCCCGATATGACCTTTACGGACGGGCGGCACCGTTAAAGCGAAACGAGGAAATGGTGGAGCTTTGCGACATGGTATTGGTGGTGTGGGACGGCACCTCTAAGGGAACACGTCATACTATACAGTACGCCGAAAAGGTAGGAAAGAAGCTACGGTTACTAACAACCTCCACTACGGACCAATGAGCAAAAAAACGAGCAAGACAGGGCAACGCCCGCTTGCTCGTTTTTTGTGCGGAATTATTTATCAAAAAATGCGGCTTCCACGTCGGCGCAAATGTCGTGATAAACAGGCAGATGCAGCTCTTGGATTTTGTAGGTTTCGGTTTCGGGTACTTGGATGCAGATATCGCAAATAGCGGAAAGGCGGCTATCCTTCTGTCCCGTCATACCGATGGTCTTGACGCCCTTTGCCTTGGCAACCAAAGCGGCGTAGTAAATGTTCTTGGAGTTGCCCGAGGTGGACATACAAATCAGTACGTCCTCGGGGTTGCCGTGTCCCAGCACCAGCTGGGCGTATACCGCGGCAGGCTCCACGTCATTGCAGTAGGCGGAAACCAGCGCCGTCTGCCCGGGCAGGGAGATAGCGGAAAGAGAGCCCTGCAAATTCTTTGCCAGAGCGCGACCCTCCTCGCCGCCCTCCTTTGCCAGAAGCTCCTCGAATTCGTTGGATACGGGGCGGCGGAGCAAAAAGCCCTTCATCAGCTCGCCCACAATGTGGTCGCAGTCGGCACAGCTGCCGCCGTTGCCGCAAAGGAGAACCTTGCCTCCCTTTTTATAGGTGTCAATGATGGCGTCGGTGGCGGCTTCGATATCCTTTCTGCACGCCTCCAGCACGGGATAACGGGTATATAAGCTTTCCATTTCAGTACCTTTCCTTTCTTACTTTTCTGCAACCGCCAAGGCGGCGTAATCTCCAATCGAATTGCCAAGAGCCGCAGGCAAAATCCTGCAAGCCGAGGCGGCGTGAGGCAGTGCCTCTCTTTCAATCACCCGTGTCATTTCCTCGGTAAAGAGGTAGGGCTGGCGCTGGTAGATGCTGCCCAGCACAATGCAGTCGGGGTTGAGAATGTCAATTAAAATCGAAAGCCCGTAGCCAAGCTTCTCGGCGCAGAGCCTGTATACTGCCAGGGCGTCCTCGTCCCCCAAATCCGCATACTCGCCGATTTTCTTGGCGGTGACGCTCTCGAGCTCCTCGGGACTCTTGCAGAAGGCAACGCTCTTGCCCATCTGGAAGCGCTCTCTTGCCAGGGTCTTGCCCAGCTGCGCAATGCCTGCCCCCGAGCAGAAGCCCTCAAAGGAGCCTGCCTTGCCGTAGCCAACGGGGCCGAAGGGCTCCATACGCACGTGCCCAATCTCCCCTGCCATATCCGAGGCGCCGCTGTATAAGCGCCCGTCTAAAATCAAGCCTGCGCCCATACCCGTGCCAAAGGTGAGGAAAATCATATTTTTCGTGCCCACTCCCGCGCCGTATTTCCATTCTGCCAGAGCGCAGGCGTTGGCGTCGTTTTGCAGATAAGCGGGAACGCCCAGCTTCTCGCTGATATAGGCGGTCGCCTCTACGTTGTCCCAGCCGGGCAGGTTGGGGGGCGACAGAATCACACCGCGCCGAGAGTCCAAGGGACCGCCGCAGCTGATGCCCACAGAGGAAATCTCCACCTGCATATCCCTTGCCGCCTGTATCATTTTATCTAAAATGGCAGTGGGGGACAGGGTGTGGTCGGTGGCAAAGGAAACCTTCTCCTTTATAGTCATTCCCTCTGCCGTTTCCTCGCCGCACACCACGGCGCACTTGGTGCCGCCGATGTCAAATCCGATTTTGTAAGCCATTACGAAAAGTCACCCTTTCTCTTTATACGTTTTTGGGCAGAACCGTTCTTTCATCGCCCAAATAATAATCCAAGGAATAGAAAACGGGGGAAATGCGCTCCCCATCGCACAAATAGCAGGAAAGCGAGGCGTTGGACGCCCAGGGCGTTTTCGCCATCTCGGCGAAAGAGTACCCACGGGCAGCCGTTTCAATGGCGCGAATGGGGGTGCCGTGACAGCCCACCAGCACCGTTTTCCCGGGATTCTCCTTGGCAATGGCGCAAATGGCGGCAACCACCCGACGGGACATTTCCACAACCGTCTCTCCCCCGTCTGGCTTGGCGGCGCCCACGTCCTTGAGCCAAACGCCGTAGCTTTCAGGGTAGAGGGTGCAAAGGTCAGCGTATGCCTTGCCCTCCCATTCGCCTGCGTGAATTTCCCGCAAATCGTCAAGCGTCGTGACGGGAAGCCCCGAGGCAATCTCCGCCGTCCGCTCGGCGCGAATAAGAGTAGAGGAATAGGCACGGTCTATCGACACGCCGATGCTCTCCAAAAAATCGTGTGCCAGCGCCGCCTGATGCTCTCCCTTGGGAGTCAGACGGGCGTTGCCCCAGCCCACAAAGGCGTTGACGAGGTTTCCCTCGCTTTGCCCGTGGCGCAATACATAAACAAGTGTTTGCATTTCAATCTCCATACCGCCCGTGGCGGTGCCAACAGTATAATTTTTCAAGGCGAGGCGGTGCCTGCCCTGCTGTGCCTTACGGCAAAACGGCTTGCTCGGCATCTGCCTCTGCTGCCGCTTCCTCCTTGGATAGGGGAACGGCAAAGCGAATGGCTTCGGGCAAAATGCGGAAAACGACGTGCTTCGCGGTGACAAGCTCCCCGTCCATGGTGTAGCCAAAGGAATCCTCCTCGGCAAACACCTCCACCTCCTTGCCGCGCACGTAATACAAAATGTCCGCAAACTTGGGGTTGTTCAGGTGCTGTCCCTTTTTATAAACGCCAATGAGGCGCAACAAACGAAATACGGAGATAGGCTTCACTAAACAAATCTCCAAAAGCCCGTCCTCGTTGTCGGAAAGAGGGGCGCAGTTATAGGAGCCGCCCACAAAGCTGCCGTTGGAAACGGTGCAAAGAAGAAGGGCATCCTCCTTGCCAAACCGCTTGCCGTCCACGAACACCTTCGCCTTGCTCTTCATGGCGTGAAAAAGCGAATGGACAACGCCGAAGGTGTACGCCGTCTTGCCCTTAAAGAAGAGCTTGTTCTTCACCTCGGACATCTTTTTGGCGACGGCGTAGTCGAAGCCGAAGTTGGCAACGTTGATGGAATAGCGTTCACCGTCCGTCAATATGTCAATGCCGCGCTCCTTGCCGTTCAAGAGCGCCTCAAAATCCATAAAGCGGTCCGCGCCGCCGTAATATTTCACAAAATCGTTGCCACTGCCGCAGGGATAGCAGGAAATGGAAGCACCTGCGTGCCCCAGCGCTCCCGTCATCACCTCGTTGAGGGTGCCGTCACCGCCGCAGGCATAAAAGCGGACGGACAAATTGGGGTTGCTCTCCAGGTACCGACGGACAAAGTCCGTAGCGTCGCCCACCCCCGTGGTTTCGTAAACCTCGCAATCGTAGCGCGGACGCAGCTTTTCTACCTCTTGGCGAATAAACGCCACCGAGTTGGTGGGACCTGCCTTGGGGTTGACAACAAAAATGTGCTTCATAGTGCCTCCGCAAATCGTATTTTTGAAAAAAACTACCTATCTAAAATAGTATAACATACCTTTTTGAAAAATGCAAGGCTCTTGCCGGGAAAAAGCCAACAGAAAGGGAAGATATTTGCCATAGACCGACAAAAAACCAAAAAAAGTCACCCGATTTTATCTGTTTTTTGCAACTTTCCGTTCACAAACCGTTCATTACTTGTTGCGCTTTTGATGAGGTTTCTTTGATAAAATAATTTGCAAAATGTTTGGCAAATACGCAAAAGCGGCGTTTTTGCTTGACTTTTTGACGCAAACGCAGTATAATGGGAGGGTAGCCAAGCACAACCCAAATTGAACCCGCTCTGAAGCCGAAAAAACGGCGCTTTTTCCGCGCTGTTCCCTTGATAAGTCCACACTTATCTTCACTCGCATCACGAAAAAATCATCCGTTTTTTCGTGCTTCGGAGTTCAAAGAATTTTAAGGGAGCGAATTTTGCGAGAGGCGAGCCATAAAATTCACCGTCATATACCATATGGCAAGGATTTTTGGCGAAGCATATCACGAAATTCGCCCCTTAAAACGGGTTCGATTTAGGTTGCGCTTGGCTAGCCGTAAGGGAATCGAACCCATAAGCCCTAC
>JAFTSW010000020.1 GCA_017467085.1 Clostridia bacterium
CGAAAAAACGGCGCTTTTTCCGCGTTGTTCCCTTGATAAGTCCATACTTATCTTCGCTCTCACCACGAAAAATTCATACGTTTTTTCGTGCTTCGGAGTTCGAAGAATTTTAAGGGAGCGAATTTTGCTAGAGGCGAGCCATAAAATTCGCCGTCATATACCATATGGCAAGGATTTTTGGCGAAGCATATCACGAAATTCGCCCCTTAAAACGAGTTCGATTTAGGTTGCGCTTGGCTAGTCTTAAAAAGCTTTAGACAAATAGATAATTCTTTTGTTCTGTGCCTTTGCGTATTTTACCGCCCGATAAGCGCCGCCCCTATTATGCTCCAGATACGCCAAAACAAGGGCAGACTGCGTCACCATCCACTGATTTCTTGCCGTAATGGCGAGCTTGGGATGCAGCCCTTCTATCTTCTCCGGCAGAATAATATCATCGTAATACGCTTCATAATAAGAAAGCTTTGCCGTTGGGTACGGCAATACCAATGTAATTTGGCTGTTCTCGTTTCCCATCTCCTTTTGCACTCGCTTAATAACGGAGGCGGCGTATTCATCAAATTCCGCGTTTCGTCCTATAAGAAAAGTCACAAATTGCTTTGTCTGTATCAGCTCCTTTATAATGGGTATAAGGGAGTCTTCCATTTGCCACAAATCTTCAATTTCACGGTGTCCAAACAGCGATACAAAAAAATTTTTCATCATTACCTCCGCGTATTTCACTACTAAAAGCACATTTTTTCACAATTTTATATTTATAGTATATCATCTTGCGGAAAAAATATCAATAGTCTGTGGCTTTTCCTTTTTGATATTTATAGACTATATGTGATAGAGAAAGGACGGTGCTTGTAATGAGTGAACTTGCAAAGGCAGTGGGTCAACGAATCAGAAATTACAGAACAGCCAGGGGCTGGAGCCAAGAAAAGCTTGCAGAACTTTCAGGCTGTCACCACACTTATGTGGGGCAATTAGAGCGCGGCGAGAAAAATGCCACCATCGAGAGCATCGAAAGAATTTCTACGGCGCTGGGCGTTCCTCTATCGACCCTGTTTGAAAAGCTGGGGGCGCAAGAGAATACGCCGCAAAGCATTCCTCTTGCGTGCTATGAATTTCTTTTAAGCAAAACGGCAGAGGAGCAAGAGCATATTTACCGCATTCTGCTTGAAATGGACAAGTATAAGAAAAACTGAAAATAAAAATTGGGGAACATTTTGGTATAAAAAACAGCAAAATGTTCCCCAAAAAGCAATAGAAATACGAAAATTTTTACCCAACAGATAAAAAAGACAGAGAAGCTTCTCTGTCTTTTTTTGATTTTTGACATAATTACGCTAAAATAGCGCCGGCAAGCGCCTTGGCAAGCGCTTCCTTCGTAAAGCTGCCCGAGAGGTAGCGGCGGCCTGCTATTTCCAACTGAATACCGTTTTCCGTTTTCTCTACGGCAAGGTCGGCGCGGCCAAGCTCGCTTTCGTAGCAAATGCCGTCGGCGTCAAGGGGCAGGCGCAGCTTGCCCTCTCCCGTTTTATGCCAGAGAACGGCGTAGCACTTCTCTTTTCTTTCAAAGACGAAGGCGGCAAGTGCCTCGTTTTCGGTCTTTACCTCCTCGTAGGGAGAAAGCTCCAGGGCGCCCTCCTCGTTAATAAGGAGAATATGCTCTTTTCGCAAATCCTTCAAGGACTCCTTCATTTCCTCGGTCAGGAAGCCCGTTCTTCTCGCCTCCTCCCAACGGCGGATAACCTCCAGGTTATCGGCGGTACGGGGGTTGGCTGCCATCGGGTCAAGGTTGCTAATCAGGGTAATGGGGCAATCCCAGGCGGCGGCACGGCTGGTGCCGTACTCGTACATATCGGGCTGGGTGTCCGTGAAATACCCCCACCAGCCAAAGTTCAGACGGGTGAAATCGTTGCGCATACGGGGCGCTTCCTCGGCAGGAAATTCGGCAATTTTCTCCTTGAACACCTTGGCGGGGAACACGTCGAAGGCGTTGCCGCCGCTTAAGAAGTGCCAGCTGAAATGCGCCTTTGCGGCGCCCTCGGTAAAGAGGGGCTGGCTATCCAGCTTTTTCAGCACACGGTACTGGGCGTTGGGCACGTGGAAGCCGTAGGGCTCGTTGGTGCCCTCGGAGCCGTCGAAATAAATGAACGCGAAGCCTGCGTTGTAGGCAAGGGCGAGCTTTTCCGCCACCTCGTCCTGCAGGTCGGTATTCTGGTCAACGTACAGGCTGGAGGCGCCGTATTCGCTGACGTCGAGAAGACCGCCAACGGTGCCTGCCTTATGGGGCAGAACGTTGGTGTTATAATGTCCGCGCTTACAGCCGTAGAAGCGGTAGGGCGGCTCGGTGGTATAGCCCTCGTAATGAATGGCCTCGCCGTCAAAGCAAAGCACACGGCACTTCTCGTGCATCACCGCATCCTCGGGGCTTTGCAGTACGAAAAGCTCCCCGTCCTCCTCGCCCATATCCTTGGCAAGGGTGAAAAGACGGGTTCTGTTTATACGGGGGTCAACCGAGGGCGTCACGTAGCGGCTCTTCACGCCGATATGGGTTTGCAGGAAATGAATTCCGGGGGTGATGCCTGCCGCCTTGATTTTATCCAGCATCGCCTTCAAATCGGCAACGCCATTCGGGTACTCGTCGCGGAAATCGTAGTCGCCGCAAAAGCTATACCCGTACGCTTTAAAGATGGAGGGGAAATACAGCAGCATATGACGGAAGCCGCCCTGCTTGGCGTAGGCAATATAGGTGTCCACCGTTTTAGGAGTCACGTTGGACGACCAAAGGGCGGATACGTTGATGCTGTCGC
This sequence comes from Clostridia bacterium, assembly GCA_017467085.1. Taxonomy (GTDB): domain Bacteria; phylum Bacillota; class Clostridia; order Oscillospirales; family CAG-272; genus UBA1740. Next base: position 2,805 of record JAFTSW010000020.1, read on the forward strand.
TTCTGCGGCTCTTAACGCCGCGGGGCAGCTCATAATCCTCCTCCAGGGTGTCAATGGCGTCAAGAAGCCCCTCGGTGGGACTGACAATCAGCGCCGCCTCACAGCCCTTCAGGCGAATGCCCTTCACGGCGTCTGCCGTCATCAGACGGTAGCCATCACGGCGCTCAGAATCAATACGGGGATAGGGGGTGTTGGCAAGAACGTTGATAGCCGTCTTATCGTCCCAGAACACGTTGAGCCATTCGCCAAAATGAGCTCTTTCGCGAATGGGAAGCTGCAAAAGACGGAACTCCGCCACAGGGGGCGTTGCCATCATCAGTCCCTCGTAGTCCTTCTCGCCCACGATAAAGTCCGAAAGAGTAAAGACCATATAGGTGTCGGTGATTTTCACCGTCACCACCGCCTCAAAGGGGGTAATCTCAAAGCCGACAATCAGCTTGTCGCCCTCTCTTCTCAGTCGGTTGCCCTGGAAGGTGGTTCTCTTGTTGGGGTGCGCCAGCTTCACCTCGTTATTGAAGGGACGGGGTTGGGTGACGGAAAAGAGGGCAATGCCTCTGTCCTTCTCCAAGCATTCCTCGCCCGTTGCCTTGCAGATGAGGCTCTTGGCGATACAGTCGCTGCCCACGGTCAGGGCAAAGGCTTGGTTTTCCAGTACGATGCTTTGGTTTTCCATACGGCTTCTCCTTTTTAGCTTAGCGGTTGGCTTAATCGTCGTCCTTTATCTGCTCCTCGGGCGGAAGCTCCTTAAAGGGACGCAGACAGTGGTGCAGCTTGGCAAGATTGTTGCGGACGGGGCCGTAGCTCCAGCCCTCGGTTCTCATATAGGCGTTCCAGCGGCGATGCTCCACGGTACGCAGCACGTACGCCTGCTCCTCGGTTCTCTTTTCCTTGGGAATATCGATAATTTCCTTCATCAAGGGAATGAGCAGCTTGTGCTTGCGATGCATAACGGACGCCATGGAGGAGCGGTAGTTGTATTCGTACATCCAGAACTTGCGGATAGCCTCCTCGCCGCCGCCCCACATCATATGGCGCTCCAGCGCCTTCTTTTCCAGCTCGGAATTGAGAAGCACGCCCTCGGAATAATAGTCGGGCAAGCTACCCACGAAATTAATATCGTACTTGCTCTTTCCCGAGAAATCAAAGACGCCGTTGAGGGACTTATTCTTGTTCTCATCGTATACAACCGTTTCAATAACCGCCGTATCCTCTCTGCCTGCCTCCAACGCCATACGGCGCAAGGCGGCGCGGATGGCAACGGCAATACGGATATTGGTATCGTCATCGCCCAAGGAAATAAAGACGTAGGAAATATCCTTAATCTCCTTCAGCTTGTTGAAGAAGGCGTCCGACAAAATTTCAACGCCGTCGTGAATGGTAATATCGTACTGGGCGTCGTTGACGTCGTCCATTTTCTTGTTATACTTTTCCTCCATCAGCTCAGGACACTCCGAGGTGAAGCGCGCACCCGCGTTTGCGTCCCGCTCAAAGCCGTGCAGGCGGAAGGTGTAGCCCTCCATCTGGCAGAACCAGGTCAGCCCCTTCATCATCTCTCTGCCGTAAAGACCCATACCGACCACCACAGCGGAGATACACTTCTTGGGCTCCTCCTTGCCCGTTTTATAGTTGTGGAAATACTTGACGTCCTCGTACTCGGTCAAGGCAGAGCTGAAAATCTGCTCGCCGCCCGTATATAGCAAGTCCAGAACCAGAGAACGGGCATCGTTGATGCGGCGCACCTTGATATTCTTGGTACCTGCCTTGGAGAGCATCAACTCGCTGCCCACCGTTCTGGAAAAGACGTACAGCTCGGTGTTCTTGCGCCCACCGTACCGCTCCACTAGCTCCATCGCTTGCTTGATGTTCTCGGAATCCCCGTCCCCGATTGCCAAAAACGCCAGAAGACGCCTTTGGGAATGGAAGCCGAAATTGATGGCGGAAATGTCCTTCTTGAACAGAATGGCGTTAATTTCCTTTGCCTTTTCAATCAGCTCGAAGGACTCCTCCTCGTTCTGCTCAAAGACGTCGCAGAACACGATAACACGGCGGCGGTTATTCTTCTTCAGGCTCTTGGCAAGCGCCAGGGACTTGGCGTTCAGCTCCGAGAAAATGTAGGTATCGCGGAAGAAGGAGAAGGCATAGCGCTTTAAGGCGTCCACACTCTTGAAGAAGGACAGCACAACGCCGAAGGTGAGAATGGGAGCAAGCACGTACAGCACCGAAAAGAAGCCTGCGTACACGTCTGCCACCAGACCGCCAAGGCCCACCATATTGTCCGTGACAATGCTGAACTCTCCGTCCATAATAAACAGGCGGAAGGTGTTATGCAAGGACATCGTGATAACCTCCAAGGGCTTAATGGTGCCCTCGGCAAAAATCTGCCCGTAGATGGGCAAAAACATCGCCAGCGCCGAAAGAAGCACTCCCGCAAACAGGAGATAAAAGGGCTTTAACACCCTGCCGCTTTTGTAGGGAATCTTGGTTAGAACGAGAGCCCAGACGGCAAAGGCAACGAAAATCGCCAGCGCGACGATAAGACAAACGGTAAACATCAATACCTACCTCCAAAGAAAGAGAATTTCCGCTTTACTGTATACAGCTCCATTATACAGAAGACGGAGAAAAAAGTCAATAAATTCCTTTGCGTTTCCGCAAAAAAGGTTAGCCGCAGGTTGCGCCGGCTAATCAGGCAGGAAGGAATCCACACCGTTGAAGCAAAGCTGCTGAATAAGCCCGAAAAGGTCCTCCGAGGCAGGGCGCTTATCCGAGGAAAACCAATAGCGGTACCCCGCGAAGATGCCCGACAGGGTATACTGAATGATAAGCTCTGCCTTGGCGTCCTCCATA
>JAFTSW010000021.1 GCA_017467085.1 Clostridia bacterium
GCTTGCGGCTTTCCTCGGCGTCGGGTGGAAAGTGGAACTTGAACATTCTCTTTTTGAACTACCGCGAGGTCTACGGCTTCTGATGCGGCAAAAAAGCGAAGAAGATTTTACTCTTCTTCGCTTTTTTTATTGGTTTTTTTCCAGCTTCCCGTCAGATAAAAGACGATGCCGATAAAGAAGGGCGTGAAGCCCGCTAAGGCGTCACCAAGCCAGAAGCCCATGCTTTCCATACCGAGATACAGCCCGAAAAGCACCGAAAGCCCGATACGCATCACCACACCGTCCAAAATGGCGGTGGCAAAATTCACACGGTAGTTACCGCTTCCGTTTATCAAGGCGTTCATTGGGGCGCGGGCGGCGCTTCCAAAGAATATCAGCACCGCTATGGGGAGATAGGTTAATCCCACCGCTAAGACCTCGGCATCCTTGGTGAAGATACTGTACACCTCTCTTGGGAAGAGACAAAGGACAAGGGAAAGCAAGGAGGCAATCCCGAAGGTGAAAAGGGCGACCCACAGGACGATTTTGGGCACGCGCCCATACTTTTTCGCCCCCACGTTCTGCCCTACCATCGAGGAGCCCGCGGTATTCAGGGAATTGGAAAACAGGTTGCTGATGCTGCCAATCTTATTGGCGATGCCCGCAAAGCCCGACACGGCAAGCCCGTAGGAATTGATATAGGAATTGACGAACAGCTTGGAGATTTGAATGGAGGCGCTTTTGATTGCCATAGGAACACCCAGCTTCAAAAGGGGGGAAAGATGCTCTCCTTTGATATGTAAAAAGTCCTTAGCTTGCAAAGAGAGGTCAAAGCGCGCCTTGTTTTTGAATACGAACACCGCCGCAAAGACGAAGCTAGCGCCCTGGCTGATGACGGTAGCAAGGGCGGCGCCCATAGCGCGCATACCCAAGCCCAATACGAAAAGCAAATCCAGCACCACGTTCAGAAACGAGGCGATGGCAATAAAGATAAAGGGACGCTTGGAGTCCCCCAGTCCGCGCAGGACGGCGCTTGCCACGTTATAGCCATAGATAAACACCAAGCCTATCATACTGACGGTGGCGTAGCCCAAGGCATCGGCAAACGCCTCCTCGGGGGTATTCATCAGCCGCAATATGGGGGTACGGAAAAAGAGGCAGACTACACCGAGAAGGAGGGCGCACAAAATGGAAAAGGAAAAAGCGGTGCCGATGAAGGAACCCAGCTTTTCCCGTTTTTTGGCGCCCACCAGCTGAGAAATCAGAACCTGGGCGGCATTCGCAAAGCCCATCGCGATAAAGGTCAGAAGATTGGCAACGTCGCCCCCGACGGACACGGCAGAGAGTCCCTCCTTGCCTAACACCTGTCCCACCACGACCATATCCACCGCATTGTAAAGCACCTGCAGGAGGCTTGCCAAAAAGAGGGGAAGAGAAAAGCGCAAAAGGGCGGGGGCTATGGGCGCCTCGGTAAAATCGGTGCCATAGGTTTTGATGGGGGCTGACACGGTGGCTTTTCTCCTTTCTTATTTGTTGCAGCACAACTATAAGTATAGCACTCTTTTCGTTTTTTGGCACAAACTTTTTTCATTTTTTTGCTATTGCGTTTTTTTCGTTTTCATGGTACAATACAGAAAAAGACGAAAGGGAGGCTTTCCTATGGAGAACAAGGACACGGGCATAGAAGCGGCAAGCGAGGAAAAGGTTATCGCGCTTGCAAGCGAGATTTTAGACACCTACCGCGAGGCCTTTGAGGAATTGGCGAAATGAAGGCTATCGGTAAGGAAAGCGTTTTACAGCTACACTCCCTTTTATGCCAGAGGACGGGCGGAGACGACGGTATTCGGGACGAGGGGCTTTTAGACAGCGCTCTTGCCTCCCCCTTCCAGACCTTTGGCGGCGAGGCGCTCTACCCCACCTTAGAGGAAAAGGCGGCGCGGCTTGGCTTTTCCCTCATTGCCAATCACGCCTTTGTGGACGGCAACAAGCGCATTGGGGTTTTGGTGCTTCTCACCTTTATGGCGTTAAACGGCGCCCCCCTTTCCCCCTCCTCAGAGGCGGTTATCCGTATGGGGCTTGGGGTTGCCTCGGGAGAGATGGACTACGAGGCGCTGCTTTCCTGGATTCGTGAAAACAAATAGGCGGCCCTCGATAAAAACACTTTTTAATAAAAACACTTCTTAATAAAAACACTTCTTGCCAAGGAGATATTTGTATGAATTACAAAGAAAAATTTATGGACTATTACCGCCGCTATATTACGCGCCCGGGGGCGGAAGAGCTTTTAACCTATTTGGAGAGCCCTCAATCCGACTTTTTCACCGCCCCTGCCTCTACCAGATTTCACGGCTGCTACGAGGGCGGGCTCTGCGAGCATAGCGTCAACGTATACGAGGCGCTTTGCGCCTACGTGAAAAGAGAGCGCTTTGCCCAAGAATACGGGCTTACCTTCTCGGAGGAGTCCTTGGCGATTGCGGCGCTGCTTCACGACCTTTGCAAGGTCAACGTATACAAGGTAAGCTCCCGTAACGTCAAGAAGGATGGGGTTTGGACCGCCGTTCCCTACTATGAATTCAACGATGAGCTTCCCTACGGGCACGGGGAAAAGTCCGTTTACATTATCAGCGGCTTTATGCGGCTCTCCCGTGAGGAGGCGTTTGCCATTCGGTATCATATGGGCTTCTCCAAGGACGAGGAGGCAAAGAACGTATCCGCCTCCTTTGAGAAATACCCCCTTGCGATGGCACTGTACGTAGCGGATATGGAGGCTACCTTCATTATGGAGGAGCGTTTAGGAAAAAAGGAGTAAAAGGCTGTTACCGTGTTTTCAAAGGATATACCCTCTCTTTTGTCCCCTTGGTACAGGAAGGTGGCAAGACCCCTGCCCTGGCGGGAAAATCCAACGCCCTACCGCGTTTGGTTATCCGAAATTATGCTACAACAAACGCGAGTGGAGGCGGTGATTCCCTACTATCAGCGCTTTCTTTCCGTCTTTCCTACCCTTGCCGCCCTTGCCGAGGCGGAGGACGCGCTTTTAATGAAGTGCTGGGAGGGGCTTGGCTATTACAGCAGAGCAAGAAATCTGAAAAAGGCAGCCGTCACCGTGATGACGGATTTCGGCGGTGTCTTTCCCTCTCGCTATGAGGACATTCTGTCCCTATCGGGTATTGGCGAATATACGGCAGGCGCCATTGGCAGCATTGCCTTTGGGTTGCCGACCCCCGCGGTGGACGGCAACGTGCTTCGTATTCTGGCGCGGCTTTTGGGTGACGGGCGCGACGTTCTCTCCCCTGCCTTGAAGAAGGAATACAGGCAAGGTCTTTTGGCAATTTATCCGTCGGGCAAGGCGGCAGGGGAGCTGACCCAGGCGTTTATGGAGCTTGGGCAACGGGTTTGCACGGCGTCGGGAACACCCAAGTGCGCCGAATGCCCCTTGGCATCCCTTTGCGCCTCTAAGGATGGCGGCTACGCCGCTATTCCCTACCGCGCCCCCAAGAAGGCGCGGAAAATCGAGAAGAAAACGGTGCTTTTGCTTTTATGCGACAACGCCTTTGCCCTTTCCCTTCGTCCCGCTGAGGCTTTGCTTGGGGGGCTTTGGGAGTTTCCAAACGTGGAAGGGCATCTCTCCGCACAAGAGGTCTTTGCCCTGGCAAGGGACTTGGGGCTTTCCCCCCTTGGCGCCGAGGCGATTGGCGAGGCGAAGCATATTTTCACGCATTTAGAATGGCATATGCGGGGCTTTCTCGTCCCCTGCGAAAAAAAAGGCGGCGAAAACCTGGTTTTCGCCACCGATGAGGATATTCAAAAAAAGTATGCCATTGCCTCCGCCTTCCGTTTTTTCAAGAAATTCATTGCGGAGAACAAATAAATTATTCCCGGCTTTCACTGTCCGAGGCGGCTTGCTCCGTCTCGGGCATTTTTATTTCTACCGTTTCTAACCCTGCGCTCTTCAGCTTGACGGCAGACACCACCGCCAAAACCAGGGATACAAGAATCCAACCGTGGAACACAAGGTCAATAATGCCGTCAATGCTGATACCGAACAGCACGAAGAAACCAACGGTATCAATGGCGAAACAGACAAGCGCCAGTATCATCCAACCGTATTTCTCGGGTCTTTTGCCGAGGAAAAATGCCAGAACGTAGGGAACCAGCATTAAAATGGCGGCAAGGGTCATCGGGACAACAAAGGCGGTATAGGAGGGGTCCTCGATTGCCAGAATCCAGGGGAAAATTGCCGTAAAATAGGGGATAGAGGCGGAGAAGATAAAGTACAAATCGCTGCCAAAGAAAAGCAGCACGATGTTGACAAGAGTAAATGCAGCCATGGCAATGAGGCTGTACCGCCCCGACTCGTAGCGTTTAATATAAGTATCCTTCATCATAACCTTCCTTCTGTCATATCGACGGTGTTGTTTACCCGTTACTCGGGCAAGGTCAAATCGTTTTCCTTAATCCAGCCAATGCGGCGCAAGGGCAGGGAGAACGCCAAAGCAAGCAGGGCGGGCAGGATAAAGCAAATAAGGGCAAGTCCCAGCCAATCCACCCAGGTGACATCGGCAGGATAGCTTTCGCCAAACCAGCCGAGAATGATGCCGATGGGGCCCAGCAAGCCGCAGGTACCCATGCCCGAATTGATGGCGGCACCGTACATTTGCACCTTGAAAAGGCAGGTGGCAAGGGGACCCGTGATGGCAGACGCCAGAACGGGGGGAATCCACAGACGGGGGTTTTTCACCAAGTTAGGCATTTGCAGCATACTGGTGCCGATACCCTGGGAAACCAGACCTCCCCAGCGGTTTTCACGGAAGGACATCACGGCAAAGCCCACCATATAGGCACAGCAGCCCGCAACAGCGGCACCGCCTGCCAGGGCAACCCCGTAGACCAGGTCTGCCTCCATCCCCTGGGCAATGGCGGCAACGCCCGAAAGCCCGATAGAGGCGCAAATAGCGGCGGAGGAAATAGGCAGGGTCAGAGCGATACCCATCACCACGGACACCAGAACGCCCATCACGAAGGGCTGTTGCAGAGTTGCCCAGCCGATGAAGGTACCGACGTAGCCAACGAGAATGCCGATATGTTTTGCCAAAAGAACGGAAAGCCCGCCGCCCACAAAAACGGTAACAAAGGGGGTGACGAGAATATCCACCTTGGTTTCCTTGGAAACCGCTTTACCGAACTCAACGGCAACCACGGTGAAAAGCAAAACAGCAAGAGGACCGCCCGCGGCGCCCATATCGTTGGCAATAAAGCCCACTAACGCCGAGGAATACAGCACTAAGGGCGGCGCTTGCAGGGCGTATGCAATGGCGACTGCTATAGCGCAGCCTGCCGCCTTGGAGCCATAGCCACCGATTTTGGCAAAAAAGGTTAGTCCCGGAATCATTCCCAGCGCATTGAAAATCGTTCCGATAAGAAGCGACCCAAAAAGCCCCAACGCCATAGCGCCTAAGGCGTCAATTCCGTATCGCTTCGCGGATATCACGATATTTTTGCGTTTCAAAAAGTCCTTCATACCCGTTTTCCTTCGACAAATTCTCTTATTATCATACATTTTAGCACAGACTGTCACGAATGTCAATATTTCAAAAGCGTTTTCCTGTTCGAGGTGCTTGACTTTTACTTTTATATTTGTTATACTTTTTTAGATGAAATATCTATAAGGAGCAATGGTATGAAGCACAAGAACTCCATAGCAATAGAACGGCGCACACCCGATGTAGACCAAGGGCTTTCCGCCAAGGAGGTAGAGGCAAGACGCGCGGCAGGGCTTTCCAACCGTGTCAAGACCAAGACGGGAAAATCCTATTTCCGCATCGTTGCCGACAATCTCTTTACATACTTCAATCTAATTTGGCTGGTGATTATTGCCGTTTTGATTGGGGTGCGTGCCCCCTTCAAGGAATTTTTATTCACGGGCATCATTCTCGCCAATACCCTGCTTGCCATCTTCCAGGAGGTTCGCGCCAAGCGGACGGTGGAAAAGCTATCCCTGCTGACTGCCCCCCGTGCCACGGTGGTGCGTGACGGCGTACAGATGGAGATTGCCGCAGACGCGGTGGTATCAGACGACATCGTGATTCTTCGCAGCGGCAACCAGATTCCTGCTGACCTTGTTTTGCTTGACGGCTCGGTGGAGGTGAACGAAAGCCTTCTGACGGGCGAGTCCGACGGCGTGAAAAAGGGAGAGGGCGACACCCTTCTGGCAGGGAGCTTTATCATTTCGGGCGGCTGCCGCGCAAAAGCCGAGCGCGTGGGCGCTGAGGCGTACGTACAAAAGCTGGCGGTGAAGGCAAAGGCATTCAAGGCAACGGAATCCTATCTGTTCCGTGACATCAACCGCATCATTAAAATTATCGGCTTTCTGATTATTCCCTTCTCGGTGCTGATGTTCTTTAACAACCAATCCCTTTACGAAATTCCCGAGGCACTGCGCCGCACCTGCGCTTCCTTGGTTGGTATGATTCCCGCAGGTATGTTTTTGCTGATTACCGTGGCGCTTTCGATGGGTGTGGTGCGCTTGGCTATGCGGAAAACGATGGTAAAGAACCCTTACAGCATCGAGATGCTGGCGCGCACCAACGTGCTTTGCCTCGACAAAACGGGCACCATCACCGACGGTACTATGCGCCTGTCCGGTACATACGAGCTTGAGCCCATTGAGGGGGAAAGCCTTGACAAGGTGATGGCATCCATATTGGCTGCCCAGCCCGACGCCAACTTCACCTCCCTTGCGCTACGCCAGGCCTACTCAACGAACGCACCGATTGAAGCAAGCTATAACATTCCCTTCTCCTCCAAGAGAAAATGCACCGTTACCGCTCTGTGCGGTCTTGGCACCTTTGCTTTAGGCGCGCCCGAGTTTTTGCACGTTGGCGCGCTTTCCGAGGACGTTGCCGCGCGCATAAAGAGCGCCGCCGAGGAGGGCAAGCGCGTTTTGATGCTTGCCTACGCCAAGGAGGAGATTACCGAGGACGCCCTGCCCGAAAAAATGACCCCCAAGGCGCTCTTCTTCTTAGAGGACCACATCCGCGAGGAGGCGTATGACACCATTCGCTGGTTTAAGGAAAACGGCGTCGCGGTAAAAATCATTTCGGGGGACAACCCTGTGACCGTTGCCTCTATTGCCAAGCGCGTGGGCGTGGCAAGGGCAGACAAATACGTTTCCTTGGAGGGGCTTTCTCCCGAGGAGGCGGCAAGCTACGCCGAGGAATGCACCGTATTCGGACGGGTAACTCCCGAGCAGAAGCACGCGCTCGTCGTTGCCTTGAAGCAAAAGGGCTACGTGGTTTCTATGACGGGCGACGGTGTCAACGATACCCTGGCGCTGAAGGAAGCGAACTGCAGTATTGCTATGGCAGACGGCAGCGACGCCGCAAGAGGACTGAGCAACATCGTTCTTTTGGACAACAATTTTGCTTCTCTGCCCTCGGTTGTACGGGAGGGACGGCAGGTTGTCAACAACGTTGAGCGCTCCTCCACCCTCTTTTTGATGAAAACCTTTTTCGCCCTGTCCCTTTCTCTCATTTGTATTCTGTCGGGAACGGCTTACCCCTATTTAACCACGGGTATGCTGCTCTTTGAGGTGTTTGTAGACGGTATTCCCTCCGTGATTCTCGCCCTGCAAAAGAACGACAAGCTGATTGAGGGGCGGTTCATTTCGGGCGTTCTGAAGCGGTGTCTGCCCAGCGGCATTCTCATTTTGCTTTCCGTTTTATCGGTGATACTGCTCCGTCATTTTGCCTTCTTTACCGAGGCGGAATATCTGACGATGTGCGTGCTGGCATTGACATACAGCGGCTTTGTGGCGCTGGTGGCGCTTTGCCTGCCCTTCAGCAAAATCCGCGCCGCCTGCGTTGCCTTCTCCCTGGTGGGAACCCTGGCGCTTGCCATTTTCGGCGGCGGTCTTGTGGGCGTGACGGTGTTGAACGCCAAGACTATTCTTTCCACCCTGGCTATCGTGGTGCTTTCCGTCCCCGTATTGCTTGGGCTGAACAAGCTCTTTGCCCTTCTTTGGGGCGCCATAGGCAGAAAAAAGAAAAAGAGCGCATAATGTTATACAGATTGACCCCAAGCCGTCTTATCGGCTTGGGGTCTTTTTTTCGCCCTTTGAATATACTGTTAAAAAATCAAGGGGGAAAAGAGATGCCGTCTTTTTGCGGATACGCCGCCGATAAGGGCGAGGCGATTGCCAAGCTATTGCGATACAGCGAGAAAATGCGAACCTCCTGCGAATATTACGGTATTGTGGCAGAGGAGGGGGTTGGGCTTTGCGCCGCCGCCCCCTTCTCCTACCCGCTACCCTTTCGCCAGCGCTTTGGGCGGCGTCCCCTGCTTGCCGTCTGTCTGGGAACGCCGCACCCCAAAAGGGCGCCGCGGCTTTTTTCATATCAGCCCGAAAAAATGCTCCTTGCCACCTATTTTTGTGACGGGCCCCGTGGAATAGAGCGCACCTTCGAGGGGGATTTTTCGCTTGTGATACAGGACGTCGCCCGTCGGCGTCTTTTTCTTGCCGCCTTTGGCGAAAACAAGCTTTTTATCGGAGAGGAGGCAGGAGTTTTCTGGTTTTCCTCCCAGCCTATTGCTCCCTGTACGGTGCAAATAGAAAAGGGTCTTTACCGCCTGCGGCGGTAAAGACCCTTGGTAAAGCGCTTGGCTATCAACGAAGGAAAAAGAACCAGACGACAAAGGCAATCAAGGCAGCGCCAAAGCAGATAAGGGGAATATATTCCCCGATGCCCTGAGGCGCATTTTCCTCCTCACCGTCCTCTTCATCCTCGTCGGCGTAGAGGGCGTCCTCCTCTGCCTTTTCTTCCTCGGTAAACTCGGTGGGAGCCAGCTCTCCCTCCAGGGTTTCCTTCAAAACGGCAAGCCCCTCCTCCTCGCGGATATTGAGGGCGTTTTTCAAAACCGCCTGCCGCGCCTCTTCCCTTTCGGGGGCGTCGGAGATAGCAACGTCCAAGAGCCTTTCACAATCGGCGCAAAGGACGCGCGGATTGCCAAAACGGTTGACGTACAAAATGGCAGGCTCTTCGCCCTCGCCAGGCTCAAATTTATTTCTGCACAAAACGCAAGTTTTCATCATAGTAGGCCTTTCTTGGTGTTATCGTTTGCTTTTACCGCTGTCAGTATACCAAAATCTTTCTTTTTTGTCAATTCCTTTTGCGGTCTTTTCGATTTTGTCGCCATTTTTCGCCCTTCTTCCTCCCCCTCTGAAAGGATTTTTTGAAAAAATCAAAAAAAGGCTTGACTTTTCGTTTTACATTTAGTATAATAACAAGGCAGATTACACTGCGGCTCTTTCTACTTGGAGAAGTACTCAAGAGGCCGAAGAGGCGTCCCTGCTAAGGATGTAGGTCGGGTTTATCCGGCGCGAGAGTTCAAATCTCTCCTTCTCCGCCAAAAATCGACAAGCGTCGCGAGAGGCTTGTCGATTTTCCTTTTTGATTATTACTCAAATTTAATATGCACAGCACGCATCATAAGAGAGATATCTCGCCTGCGGCGAGAATACCCGCACCCTGCGCCGGACAAGCAAGCTTGTCGAGCTTCGGGTGGGGTATGCGAAGTGGGCTCAACGAGCAAAGCTCGCCGAGCCACATCGCCGAAGCTGCATAATAATGATGCACGATGTTGTGCATCATTATTATGCAGAGATATCGAAACGGTCATAACAGAGGTCGGGCACCGGACTCTTGCTGACATCGAAATCAGTCTGATTTCGAACCGATATTTCCAAGCAATTTAACTTCATTCAATACGCAGAGATATCGAAACGGTCATAACAGAGGTCGGGCACCGAACTCTTGCTGACATCGAAATCAGTCTGATTTCGAACCGATATTTCCAAGCAATTTATTTTCATTCAATACGCAGAGATATCGAAACGGTCATAACAGAGGTCGGGCACCGGACTCTTGCTGACATCGAAATCAGTCTGATTTCGAACCGATATTTCCAAGCAATTTAACTTCATTCAATACGCAGAGATATCGAAGTGGTCATAACGGGGCTGACTCGAAATCAGTTTGTGCGAAAGCACACGAGGGTTCGAATCCCTCTCTCTGCGCCATAAAAACGGCGAGCGGCTTTTGTCGCTCGTTGTTTTTATATCGGAAGGATTCGAACGGGTCGGGAGTGAATGATTGCCGGGGGCAATCAGAGCCGACCCTGACCGAGCCCGTAGGCGAGAATTCGAATCCCTCTCTCTGCGCCATAAAAACGAGAAGCATCCTTTTTAGGGTGCTTCTTGTTTTTGAGGTGCAGAATATAATGGGATTCGAACGCAGCGAAAAAAGGCTCCGGGGGAGCGGTTTTGGTCGCTCGTTTTTTTATATTGGGAAGGTTTCCAGAGGGAATAGAGTTGTCGCTGTGTCCCTTGGACACAGCGACTTTCCGTGTGGCTTCTTTTTTCAAAAAACCCTTGCTTTTTATTTTTGCTTTTGCTATAATAAAGGCAACACAGGCGTCTTTTGTAAAAAAGGCGAAAGACCTTGATAAGGAAAGGATTTTTTACGTTATGAAGGTTTTAGTGGCATCCTTCCAATGCGAGTCCAACAGCCGCGCGGCGTATCATCCGCAGAAGGAGGACTTTGAATACTTCAAGGGCGAGGATATTTTCAAGAAGCTCGCCGTGAAGGAGATTTTTGAAGAAAACGGCATCACCGTCATTCCGACGATTTACGCGGTTGCCCTTCCCTCGGGCACGGTGGAGCGCCATATTTACGAGGGCTACAAGGAAGAGATTATGGAGGTTGTTCGCCAGCATCCCGACGCGGACGGCGTTTACATATTCTTCCACGGCAGTATGGAGGTTGATGAGATTGGCTCGGGCGAGCTGTATCTTTTGAAGGAAATCAAGAAGGTGGTTTCCGAGGACTGCCTCATTTCCGTAAGCCTTGACGCACACGCCAACATTACCGACGAGCTGCCCGAATACGCTGACATTGTCAGCGGCTTTAAGACGGTGCCTCACACCGACCAGGTGGCTTGCCAGGAGCGCGCCGCCCGTGCGCTTTGCTACTGCTTAAAAAATAAGATTCGTCCCTACACCTATATGCAGAGAGTTCCCTTCCTTTTGAAGAATGACACTCTCTTAACCGCTTACGAGCCCTTGAAATCGCTGATTGCGGAAACGGTGGCCTTGGAGGCGGAGGAGGACATTTTCACCGCCAACCTGTTTTTGGGACATTGCTGGATAGACGCCCCCAACACCGCCGCCTCCACCGTGGCTTGCGCCACCAGCAGAGAGAAGGCAGAGAGCGTTGCCAAGGACCTTGCCAACAAGCTCTGGGCAACAAGGCGGGATTATAAATTCCTCATTGAGGCTGAGTCCCCCGAGGAGTGCGTTGACCGTGCCATTGCAGGCAAGGAGGGGCGCATCTTCATCACCGATAGCGGCGACAACACCACCGCAGGCGCGGAGGGCGACACCACGGAGATTTTGCGCTTGTTCTTAGCGAAGGCACCCAAAAAGAAAACCTGCGTGGCAGGTATCACGGATTTCGATACGGTCAACGCCCTTTGGGGCCTTGCCGACGGCGAGGAGGTTTTCGTGGAGAAATTCGGACAAAAGGGCGTTATCCGCGCCCACGGCGAAATTCTCGGCTGGACCAAGGAGATTATCGGCAAGAGCCTGTGCATTTCCTTTGGACAGGTGGACGCCGTTTTCACCGAATACAGAAGCGCCTTTATCGAAAAGGGCAACTTTGACGTGGCAGGGCTGGATTTGCTTTCCTACGAAATCGTGGTTGTGAAGCTTGGCTATCTTTTCACCGAGCTGAAGCCCTTTGCCGACAGAGAGCTGTTTGCGCTGTCGGACGGCGCCAGCTGCGTGGAGCTTGAGCGACTGAACCTGAAGCGCATTATCCGTCCTATGTTTCCCCTGGACGATTTTGATTTTAAGGCTTAAATTAAAAAATATATACATTTACGGAGGAAAGACTATGGCTTACTACAACAAACAAGAAACCGAAGCCCGCGTTGCCAAGGTGGTAAAGCTCCTGAACGAGCAGGACACCGACATTGCCATCATTTACTTTGATGAGCTGAACGTGGCAAACGGCTGGTATCTGACCGGCTGGTGCGGTCAGTTCGAGAAGGGCGCCGTTCTGGTGGGCAGAGATGGAACCACTATGCTTTTAGGCGGTCCCGAGAGCGAGCCCTTTGCAAAGCAGGACTCCGCTATTACCGACGTTCGCTGCTTCCCTGTTTTCATGGTACCCGATGAGGAATATCCTCTTGCCACCATCATCAGCTTCAGCGAGCTTTTCGAGGAGCTTACCAAGAAGTTCCCTGTTAAGAAGGTTGGCTTGGTTGGCACCACCGATATGCCCTACGCCGTTCACGAGGACTTGGTAAAGGGCTTTGCAGGCTGCGAAATCGTGGATTTGACCGAGGAATACCTGAAGTTCCGTTATGTCAAGAGCGACTGGGAGGTTGAGCAGTGCAGACAGGCTACCCGTCTTGCTTGCGAAGCCTACAAGGCTATGGCAGAGAAGGTCAAGGCAGGCAACAAGGAATACGAGGTTGCCGCCGCAGGCGAGGCAGTTTGCCGCGCAAACGGCGCAGACAGCTTTGCTTACAGAACCATTGTTGGTAGCGGCATTCGCTCCAACGCCGTTGTTCCCACCGCTACCAACAAGGTAATGGAGAATGGCGAGATGGTTATGCTGGGTATCGCACCCCGTATCAACGGCTATGCAGGTACCTTCGGTCACACCGTTCCCGTTAGCGGCGAGTACACCCCCGAGCAGAGAAAGTGCCTCATCGATATGATTGAGGTTATGAAGCTGACCAAGAGCATGCTCAAGATTGGCAACACGGGCAGACAAATCGACGCTGTGGGCAGAGAGCTGTACGACAAGGGCGGCTACCTGCGCTATCTGGTTTGCCCCTTCGCGCACACCATGGGCTTGATGGAAGCGGAGGCTCCCTTCTTTGGCCCCAACGGCGACGTTCCGCTGGAAAAGAATATGATTATCAACGTGGACGTTTCCTTCTTCGGTCATCCAACCCTTCACGGCTTGCGTGTGGAAACCTGCTACGTTATCACCGAGAACGGCGCAGAGCCCCTCTGCCCCGAATTTGAGGAAGAGCTGTTCAACTACGTAAAGTAAAAAAGCATATTGGCGCGTCGGCTGCTGCCGACGCGCTTTTTCTTTCTCTATTGACTTTTCCGCTTTTTTGTATTACAATGAAGGCGGTGCTTTTAGCGCCGAAAAAGGAAGGCGGCGCCCCAAGGGCGACGCGAAAGGATTGACTATGAAGTCTTTTATAAGGATTTTATCCCTGCTTTTGGCAATTTTGCTTTGCTTGACTGCTTGTAACGGCGGCAACACGGGAAGCGGCGCGGGCAATGAAGGCGGCGGCAACGACGATGGCACTCACGGCGGTGGCGCGGACGATGGAACACCTACGAAAATCGAATACAACATTATTTTTGCCTTAGCCACCATTCCGCCCGTTATGGCGGCGCTTGACTGCATTGAAAGCGGCAGAGAAACCTACGCCATTATTGAGCGGGGAAAGACATATAGCGGCATTGAAGCCATTCCCTATTTCCACAATGCGGGCTTTGATACGGGTAGCAACCTCAGCGCAGGCTTCACCGAAGCGGAATTTACCGCTATGGTGGAAAAAATTACCTCCTTGAAGGGGGAAAACGTATTCTTCCACATTTACGTACAGGACGGCACCGCCCTGATGGGCGCGGCGATTGCGGCAAACGCGGGACTAACCGCCGAGAATTTTCACGTATATATGTGCGAGGACGGTACGGGAGCCTACAACGCCTTATTGGATAGCTACGTACTCGGCAAGACCGTTACTGCCGAGCACGACGAGGTATACGACGGCTATATGGCGGCAAGAGCCGCCGCCAAGGCAGAGTTTGACGCTGTAATGGCAAAGACGGACAACGCCGTTACCGATGCGGCGCTTTCCTACGAGATTGCCAAGGCATATGCCCTTGCCTCCTTGGACAACTTCACCTATTATTTACAGGACGAGGCGCTCTTAAAGGAGCATCTGGAGAGTGCGGAGGGCTCGGAAAAGACCAAGCTGTTATCTGCCTTTGGAATGGAGGGCTACGAGGCGTCGGTAGAGGTGACGCTCAACCTGAAATACCAAAAAATCGCGGCAGGCGTTGCCAGGCTGTCCGATAAAGAGAGAACCGACTATCTGACGCTGATGTACGGCGACTATTACGCTGACACCTATGCGGCGCTGACCCGCACCGATAGAGCGGGCGAGGCTGCCCCTCTCAAAAAGCTGGTCTTTATCGGCTCCCGTCATGGCGGCTACCCCAAGCTTGCCTCGGATGCCGGCTACGGCGTTGGCGGTCTGGCGGCAGACGCCACGCTGCCTTCCTCCTACGCCGCGCTTGACGCCAAGTACAAGACGCCTCTGCTCTTTGCGGAGGAAGCCGACTACAACGCCTTTTTAGAGGCTGTCGAGGACGAGGACAGCTACACCGAGGAGGCAACCGAGGAGTTAAAGAATGCCGCTAAGGTTGCCTGCTTTAACCTGTACATAGACTACATTTTCACCTTGAAGATGACCTATGCGCTCTACGGCGCCGACTACGATTTGATTATGAAGGGGCATCCCTATGAGGAGTTGGGCTTCCACGATGCCTGGAACAACCGCTATTCCGTAACGGTTGGCGAGGGTGAGGAGGCTGTCAGCTACGTATACGATAAGCTTGTAGACTCTGCCCTGCTTGCCTTCCACGCCAAGGATTCCGTTGGCAAGAGGATAGGCACGGTTCCTTACGGCACCGCCGCTGAAAACCTGGCATACCTTGGCGCTGACATTTCTATTTGCGGGCTTCCCTCCTCCACCTACAACGGCTACGATACGGCGGTGGACGTGCTTTGCATTATTGCCGCTACCGATGAGGATATAAACGGCAATTTCTCCCAGGTCAAGGAGCGCTACCAGGCAGGCAATCTGCTTTACACCGAAAGTGGCGTGAAGAAAACCGCCCGCTTCTACAATACGGGCAACATTCTCAAGACGGTGGCGTCGCTGTATGAGGCCGCCGAAAGCGGTGCCTCGGACACCTACCGCTCCCTTTACGCAGATTGGCTTCTTTCCGTTCATCCATCCGCTACGGACATTGACGGACAGGGCTTCCCAGTAGAATAACAAAAAATCGACGGGCTACCTCTTGCGAGGTAGCCCGTACTTTTATTTCCTATTCACGCCCCTTTTTCTCCTATGAACAGCGGTGAAGGGCGCGCTTGATAGGTAATATCAGGACTTCTTTCTGAATACGAAGAACCAGAGGCATCCGCCGCCAACCAGTACCACCGCCACGATAACCACAGGCAGTACCCAACCGTTATTCGCTGCATTCTCCTCGGGTTCGGGAGTGGGGTCAGGAGTGGGGGTAGGGTCGGGAGTGGGGTCGGGGGTAGGCGCGGGGGCTGGCTTCTCCGTCCACTTGGCGTAGAGGGTAACGCCTGCCTCAACGGCAGCATTGAAATCATACGTCTGTGTCAGAGCCGCATCGGTGTACCAGCCCTCGAAGTTGAAGCCTTCCTTGGTGGGGGCGGTGGGAAGGGTTGCCTTGCCGCCCTTTACCACCGTCTGGGTGGCTACGCTGCTGCCGCCGTTGGTGTTGAACACCACGTCATAGCTTGCGGGAGGAGCAACGGGTGCCTTATCCGTTGCGGTGATAAGACCGTTCGCGGCTTCGCCTGCCAGGTAGTAGCCCTCTGCCAAAAGCGCTTCCTTGTATGCGGCACGCACCTGCAGCTTGTTGCTCTTGGCAAGATAATCGTCCAAAAGCTTGGTATCTGCCTCGGGATTATAATAAAGCGTCGCATCTAAGGTGATAACGGAATTTTCCGTATCAGCCGTTGCGCATACGATTTGCTGCAGGCTTCCGTTGGTGGAGGCAGCGTGAATATGGCTATCTCCCGTTACAGACACGGTATGAGCGCCTTCGTTAAGGACAACCGTAGCAAATCGGTTGGAGGGGTGCGACGCATGGAAGTTCAGCCCTACGAGGGTGGAGTCTATCACCGACACGCTGCTGCCCGTTCCCCAAATATTGATGGCTGCCCAGCCCGAAAGAGTGGAATCCTTTACGGAGAGCTTGGTGCCGCCGGAGGCGCTGTTCATATTCACGACGTAGTAGCCGGGAAGGGTGACGGTTACGCTCTCTAAGCTAAGCTCTGCCTTGGCGCCGATATTGATGCCGCGGCCATACGCCTTTTTCACGTTGCTGCCGTCAATGACCAGGTTCTTCAAAACGATGGGCTCGGTAGTGGTAATGTTCACGACTCTGTCGCCCGTATAGCCTACACCGGCGGAAATGGAGTAGCCGTTGCCCTGCAGGGTAACGCCCTTGTCCAGCGTCAGCGCCTCCGTCAGCTCTACATCGGATAAGAGATATACAACCTCGCCGTCAGAATTGGCAATCGCCTCTGCCAGGGAGCCGTAGTAGGTGTTATGCACCTTAGCGACGGCGCCATTGAAGGTTAAGGTGTTCTGGGAGTTGCCCGAGCTGATTTTCACCGTTCCGCTGATAGAGATACTGGCGCTCGTTGCGTCGGCATCGACGCTTTCGATTTTGCTCAGCTGTACGATGTTTTGCTCCGCGCCCTCTACACTCTCGGCGATAATCTCGCTATCGCCCAGAACGGTAATGGAGACACCGGGGTCGTTTGCAACTACAACACCGAATCTTTCTCCAACGTGTTTGTTGAAGCCGTAAAGCTGGGTATCGTTGACGGTCACCTTCGTTCCCTCGCCCCAGACGTTGACTGCCGCCCAACCGCGAAGGGCGCTCTTATCCACGTATACGGTGCTTCCCGCGCCTGTTCTTGCGATGTTCAGCGCGTAATAACTAACGCCGTCCACAAAGACGTTCTCAAGAACCAAAGAAACGGGTTTACCGATGACGTTAATACCGCGCTCACTATCCTCACAAATCAAGGAGAGATTCCGAATTGTGGCAGAAGCCGACACATTGATACCGCGAGAGGCGGTGGTTCTGACGGTGTAGCCCTTACCCTCCAGGGTGATTTCCTTGTCGACAACCAGGGGAGCGGTGAGGTACAGGTTACCGTTCATATATACGGTGTCGCCGTCCATAGCGGCTGCCAGGGCTTCTACCAGGCTACCGAAGGGGAGCATCACACCGTTTCTTATAATGTAAGCGCCCGTTTCGGGAGCCGCGTCATAGGTGCCCTCGCTGACCTGTACCATCTTCACACCGTCTGCCAGGTATGCGGCGTCAACAACAGAATCAAAGTTGCCGCCCGACACCAAAATATCGCAGGTATAGCCTGCCGTACCCTCCTCAGTGATGGCGCCTCTGAAGCTACCGCCCATAATCTCTACGGAAGCGGAGGCATCGGCGTAGCCGCCCATCACCACGTAGAGGGCATCCTTTGCTATCACGCTGCCATCCTTGACAACGGCAGAGCCGCCTGAGGTATAAATGACAATGCCCTGTCCCTTTTCATCTTCGTTGGAATACAGGCTGCCGCCGTCCAAGGTCAGCTTGCCGCCCCAGGATACGCCCACAGCCGAGCCCATATTCGACACGCCCTCGTGGGTAACGGTAGCGCCGGAGCCAATGACTGCCTCGCCCGATACCTCGATACCGCAGTAGGCACCCTTGGAAAGAACCTTCGTGCCGCTCTCTGCCCGATATTCGGCGCCGCTGTCTACACGAATGACAGCACCCGCGCCGCTATAGCCGTCCATCTGGATTTCCACGTTAGCGGTGATGAGCTTGGCGCCATTCTCTACCAGAATGCCGCGGCTCTTGGAGCCGAAATCAATCTTGCCGCCCACGATGGACACCTCGCCGCTTGCAATCTTGATGGCAATCAGGCGGCTACCTGCCGTACCGTTGCCCTCGGTGCAATCGGTAAGGGCGGTAGCGGAGGAGGTCAGGGTGTGACCGCCGAGGTTCAGCGTCACATCCTTATCAATAATAAGCGGTTCTGTCAAATCCACATCGTTCAAGAGGGTGATATCCCCTCCAACGGCAATGGCTTCCTCTAAGGTGTCATAGGTTTGGGAGCCGATTTGCGCTTCTGCCGTATCGGCGGCGGTATGTACCACGAAGGGCACGAGCGCTAAAACGAGCAGCGCTACAAGCGTAAGCTGCCAGACCTTTTTGGTTTCTAATTTCTTGGTAAACATATTTTTTTCCTTTCTGTATAAGAGTGCGGGTTTCTTGGAGATGTTTGGGTTGCAGATGTCGACCTTCCTTTCTCTATTCCCGCTTTTTATGGGCGGGATGGGTGCAGACGCCTATTAAATCCTCTCCTTGCTTATAATAGCGACAGGAGAAGCAGTCGCCGTCCTCCCCGATGGGAGAAAGGTGAGGGCAGGCATCCTGCATCTGGGTGACGAAGGGAAGCCCCTCCTTGGTATATTCGGGAGAGATGCGGAAGTCGGGATAGATGGGCATCAGCCCTTCGCTACCGCGGCTTTTGTCGCTTTCGGTGTAGTAGCCGTAATAGAGGGTAAAGCATCTGCCAAAGGCCTTGACCGTTTTTGCCTTGTCCCCTTCCTTTATACACATATGGGACCTCCTTTCCGCTTTTTGGCGGAGGCTTCCTCCGCAAAAAAACTGCTATACTCGGTTTCTGTGCCAAGTATAGCAGTTTCCTTTTTGAAATTCTATCACCCGTTTAACATTTTTTTGACAATGCGAAGGAGGTATTTTTTTGCGTTTTGGATATCCTTTTCTGCGAAATGAGGCTACTCCTCTTCAAGCAAGCGCTTCCCTTTTTCATATCCTTTTTTCCAAAAACAGGATATGCCGAAATTACGTTCAGAGAATAGAGGCAAGCTCGTGCCGCCCTTGGACGTTGCCCTTATGGGTGGCGCTTCGCAGGGTCTGCTTGACGCCTGCCACGGAGATACCCAGCTTATCCGCAATCTCCTGGTTGGAGAACCCAAAGACGGCAAGCTTGGCAACCTCCCGCTCACGGGTGGTGAGGTTTGCCGCCATATTGCGGCGCTTGACGGTATTGCTGAGCTTGGCGTAATTGCCGCCTAAGGTCTTTTGCAGCTCCTTGACAGACAAAAGCGCCTCTTCACTTGCCAACGAAAGCCTCTCCTCTAACAGGTGGTCCAAGGTGCGGTAATGCTCTGCCAAAAGCCCGTAGAGTTTATCGGGCAGGGCGAGGGCAATAGCGCGGTCCAAGTGGCGCACGGCGTTTTCCCTTTTTCCTACATTGTGGTACACAATGGCGGCAACCAGGCGCAAATAAAGCTCGGGCACCACCAGCTTATCCGCCGCCGCCTGGGACACCATCGGCTCTAATATCATAGGAAGCATTTGCATCAGGGTTAACCCCTGCATTCCCTCCATGGTGTACTGCTTGGTGGCAACGGCGTAGGCTAAGGCATACAGATATTTTGCGTAAAAAACCTTGGCGGCAGGCAAAGCATCGGGGGGCAACAGCTCAAAATTGCCCACCTTGAACCATTCGGGGAAGGAACGGGCGTCATATAGGGCGCTGTCCAGCGCCGTTAAGGAAAAGGCAACGATATCCCTGTCCTTATCGCTCTTGCAGGGCGCCTCGCACATGTGCATTTTCGCCTTGTTCCACATAGAAACGTCCCCACGCCACACGGCGCAAAGTCCCAAAAGCATACCTGCCGATTGGACGGCGTAAAAGCCCGAATGCTTGTTCAAAAGGTAGTTGGCTCTTTCGTATACCTTGTCTATTTCGCCGCGCAGATAGGCAATTTCCGCCTCGAAAAGCACCTGCGCCTCGTGGTTATAGGAAAGACGCTCGATAGCGGCGTCTGCCGTTCCCGGGACGGTATAGAGGTCTGTCATATCGAGAAAGGGCGTCTTACGGGGCAAGGGCTGGTCGACCGCGTCCAGCGCCGCCCGCTCTCTTCTGCCTGCCTTGGTTCTGCCGTCTGCTCCGCGCACGGCGTCCTCGGGAATCATCCAGGCGCGCCCGTGACGGGTTGCCCCCTCAATTCTGCCCGCCGTGCAGAGCGCCTGCACCCTTCGGGGCGAGATTCCCCATTTTTTTGCCGCCTCGTCAATGGTAATATATCCCATCGCTGACCGTCCTTTCCGATGCGGCATAAAAGCCGCACAGCTCCTTACTTTTTCCTGATTTTACCAATTTATATTGTTCTGATTTGCGTATAATATATTGTTCTTTTTTGCGTATAATATATTATTCGTTTTTGCGCCGTTTATCAATAAAATTATACAGAAAAAAATGAAATTTGTCAAGGTTTTTTTGCGTTTGAATAAAAAACGCCCGAACACTTCTCGGTGTTCGGGCGTTAGGGGGTTAGTGGCGCTTGGGAATGGGCAAGAGGGCGCGGGTTTCCTGCTTATAGGCGGCAAAGCCCTCCTTGCGGGACTGCCTGCCGTCTGCCATAGGGATGCTGACGGCGAAGAACAGAACGGTATTGGCAACGGCGCCCATCAAAAGCCCCAGGGCTTGGGGCGCCACGCACACCACCGACAGGGCAACGCCCCACCACATCAACAGCTCTCCCAGATAGTTAGGGTGACGGGAGTATTTCCAAAGCCCATGGCGGTTGAAGGGCGCATCCTTGCTTTTGCGGTAGCGGTGCATTTGTACGTCTGCCGTGCCCTGCAACAGAACGGCGCACAGGGACACCCCCAAAAACACGATGCTTCCCACGCTTGCCGAAAGCCCGTTTCGCAGGGCGTAGACGGCAGGAAGGGTGCATCCGTAGACCACAAGGGTCGGTACCATATGAATGCCGATAAAATTGATAAGGGGATAAAATGCCCCCGTTTTTTCCTTCAGCATGGTATAACGCCAATCCTGGTGCAGGAGTCCGCCGAAGGTATACGCCCAGTTCGCGGTCAGCCGTATGCCCCAAAGAAGGACGACGAAGAGCAAAAGCGCCCCCAGCACCGTTATCTCCTTTCCAAAGGCGAACGCCAGAAGAATCACGGGCGGCTGTACGCTCCAATAGGGGTCATACACCGAAGCGTTTTGGAAGATAAGGCTGAAGAGGAAGGTAAAGACGGTGGCAAGGGCGTCCGCCACGAGCAGCGCCAGATACCAGGGCAGGGGAAGCCTGCCATAGACGTAGATGCCAAGAGCGGCGGCAAGAATATAGACCAGCGCCACGGCGATAAAGCTCAAGGCGCGGCTTTGCTTGATTGTTTTCATAGCGCCCCTCAGACCACCTTATATTCCCGCAGGACGGTGGACTTGACGTAGTCCCCCTTCAAGGCGCGCATACGCTCCATATGAGGCTGCTCGATATGAATTTCCTGGTGGCGCTTGGTTTCCCACGCCTCAACCAGCAAAAGCTCGTTGGAATCTGCCTCGGAAAAATAGAAATCGTAGCGCAGGCAGCCCTCCTCGGCACGAACAGCGGACAAAATGCCCTCTCTTTTCAGCCGCTCCACGTATGCCTCCCGCTGACCGGGAAGGCAGGTAAAAACAACGTAAATGGTATACATCATATATCTCCTTTATATTGTAATGCTTGCTTTACAGAGTGATAGCTTGCACCGAGCAACGGGTGAAGTCCACGGTGAAGGGGCGCTTTTCGCCGTTTTTGCAAAGAACGAAGGTGGCACTTCCCTCGCCCGACAAACGGGCAGAGGTGCCGTCAAAGGCGATAACCTCGTTTTCGCTTTCCAAGGGATAAAGCGCCGCATCGCCGCTTACGGACACCTTGACAAGGGAGCCGAAGGGAACGGTAATTTCATACAGGGTGTCGCCAATCGACAGCGTTCCCGTGCCATCGCCCTTGGGCTTATGCCAATCGGTGGCAAGGAAATAGATATCTCTGTCCCCGTTTTCCTTTTCAAAGACGGAGAACGCCACGTTTCTGTTGCCCTTAGCGTATACGCGCTCTGCCGAGACCGCCTTTTCCGACAAAAGCTCAATGGCATAGCGACAGGCAGAAGCCACGGCAGGGGTACCTGCGTACTCCCCGGCGTTGACGAAATACAGACACCCCTTGCCCATGTGCTTGGTGACTATGAGGGGTCTGCCTGCATCTGTGCGCAGAAGGACGCTATCGCAGTCAAGGCTCTCGCATACCGAAAGCGGCTGTCCCTCGTAGGTGTCCTCCACAAAGGAGCGCTCCTTTCCGTCAAGGAAGGCGTGGTGTCCTGCCTCGGCGTCCTTCCGCAGGGTGGTGGTGGAGAGCTGGGGCCAGCCGATAAGCAGGGTGCCGCCTGCCTCCACGAAGGCACGCAGCTTTTCCATATCCTTCTCTTCCGCCTTATTATAGCCCACGGCTATCAGCAGACGATACGAGGAATAGCTCTCTGCCTCAATGGGGAGAATGTCCACGTTGCCAAGGGGCGTTCCGCTATGGTAGCCTACCTCCTCATCGGGACAGGGATGCCGCACGATGGAATTTAAGACGCTCTTGGGATAGAAGCAGGAAAGAAGGTCCCAGGCACGCTCCATATCGCCAAAGGCAAAGTCCTTGACGCCAAAGACGGTTTCACGCCCAAAGCAGGACCAGCCGTCATAGCGCCCGTTCAGAAAGGCAATAGGGGTATAGAAGCTACCGCGCCTGGTATGGGTGGCAAGGTATCGGACAAAGTCCTTTTGCTGTTGGGTATGCCCCAGACACCCCTCGGTAAAGCGGTGGTGGAAGTTATAAAACTCCTCCAAGCGCCAAAGCCCCTCCTCGGTATTGATTTCATCGATACCCAGCATATAGCTGACGAAAAGCGCCAGGCGGTAGCGGCGGTAATGGGACTCGGTATTATGGGGAGTGGAGGACCATTGCACCGCCAAGTGGGTTCCCGTTCTGCCGCCGTAGGCACCCTTGGCGCCGCGCAGGGCGGCTAAGGTAATTTCGGTGGGAGAATACATGGTTTCCGCACCCACCCAGGTATAGCCCGCCTGGTAAAAATACTTAAAGAGGGTAGCAGGGCCTGTATGACGCAGGACTCCCTTGCGGCTGTTTTTCAGGCTGGCAAGGAAGCGCTCCGCCGCCTCTTGCATATCGGCAGTAGGCTCGGCGGTGCGGAAGATAGTCTGGCTTTGGTCGGTATAATGTACGTTCTCGGGAATGAAGCATTGGTTCATCGTGGCGCCGTGGCGTCTGTACATCCGCAAAAAGAGGTCGTAGAACATCTGCTCCGAGAGATTTCCCGTCACGTCATAGAGAGGCCAATAGGAGAACTGCCCGTCAAACTCGTGGGTCTGTCTACCCAGAAAATGGGGGCTTTGCAGGGCGGCAAGGGTGGGGTTCAGATTGCACCCGGGCAGCTCCCGTCCGTCCAGCATATGGGAATAAGAGATGCCTAAGCCGTCAAGGAGAGAGGCAAGCGCCTCGTAAACCGAGAAATCTGCCGTTCTCGTGCCATTCCAGCGATAGGTGGGGCGGACGGTGAGAAGGTTGCCAAGTCCCTCGGAAAGGTACCATTTAATATAATCCTTGACGCTTCTTTCATTGATATTGATATAGACCATATCGCCCGTTCCCGTTATGACGCCATCCTCCTCCCGTTCTACCGCGCGGAGAAGATGTATATCCTCCCCCGCCAGGGTGAGAATTTGTCCGTTTTGGGGCGTGTGGGTCACAAAGCGCAGGACATTCAAGCCATCTCTTTGGAGGATGGGCTCCTCCATGGGCGCAACCGTTTCCGAGCGCCACGCAAGCCGCTCTCCCTTTTTTCCCTCCACGCAGACGGCAAAGGGCTTGCCGACGGTCACGCAAGAGGGGGCGGCGATAAAGGGGCTTCGCTTTTCGCTGATAAGACCAATCTCCCGTAAGAGATACCCTGCGGCATCACGGTAATGGGAGGTGCAGGTGACAGTGAGGGTGTTTTCACCCTTACGGATAATCCCCTCAGGCAGAGGCAGCTCTGCCTCCGAGAAGCGGTGACAGCGCTCAAAAACCTCCCCGTCAAAGACGGTGGTTTGGTTGATGGCAACACGCAAGCCAATCCACTCGATATGGGAAAGGTTTTGTCCCATCCAGTTGACGTTGGGGGTGTCCGCGGTGTGGGGCAGGAACTGTCCCACCAGGTTATAGCCACCGGAAACGGTGAGCCGAGGCGCCTCAAAATACACCTCGCCCTCGTAATCCTCGCCCTCCAAAAGATAACAGATATTGGCAACACGGGCGATATCGACGGAAACGGGAGAGGAGAGCGCCTGCCAATCATAGCTGCCCTCGGGAATATCGACGGTAAAGACGCAGTCGGGCTCGTGGACGGTGGAATGGACGCCCACGCCCTCCCTCTGATAGCGCACCTCCAGAGTGACGCGCAGGGTGCCGTACACCCGCAAATTCTTCGCCTTGGCAGAGATACCGAAGGTGAGCCCGTCCATCAAGCCGTTGAGGACGAACATAGGGGTAGAGAGGGGGGCGACCAGCTTTTTGAAGGCTATCTTGGGATAATCGCGGCGGCTGTCCGAGAAGTCCAAGCAGAATCTGTCCTTATTTGCCACGTCGCTTCGCAAGGCGTCGTCAAGGCGGCGGTACAGCATCTGATAATCGGGCTCGGTTTTCCAAAAGGGGGAGATATTGGTTTCTCCCGTGATAAAGAGGCGCGAGGCGTCCTCGCTTCCCTCTCCGTCAAAGGAGATGGAAAAGGTCTTTTGCGGACGAATGCAGGTATCCGCATCCGCTACGATTTGGCGATAGCTTTCAAAAGACATAGTGCCCCTCCGTGGTGTTGATAAGATTGCATTCAGTATAGCATAAAAAAGAGCGTTTGTAAAGACACTTTCGGCATTCACAAACGCTTTTCCCTATACTTAGAAATTCACCAGACACAGACCGCAAACCCCAAGGACAAGCCCGAGCGCCTTCTTGACCGTCATTTTTTCCTTGAAGGCAAAGACCGAGCCGATACAGACGAGGATGATGCCAAGGCCGTTAAAGAGAGGAAAGAGGATAACGGAGGGAACCTTCCCTGCCAGGGCCGTCATCACCAGGCTGATAACGCAAAGCGACAGGGCGCTGCCGACGGCGCAGGGCAAAACAAGCCGCATATCCCGCTTTTCTACCCCCTTGGGGCGCAGAAACAGGCTTAAAAGCAAAAGCGCCACCAGGAAGGAATAGAAATTATAGGCGGAAACGCTTTGCGCAGCAAAGTAAAGCCCCATCAGCTTTTGCACCACCATTACGCCGCCGCTTGCCAGAAAGATAACGGCGCCAAGCGCTACGCCGACAGGGTCAAAGCCCTTCTTTTCCTCCTTGCCGCCCTTTAGCAGAACGATGGACACAACGGCGAGAAGCATACCGATAACCGAAAGCACCCCCAAGGGCTCCGCCCAAAAGAAATGCCCCAACAAGCAGGGCAATATCATACCTGCGGAATGACAAAGGGTCATAAACGCCACCGAGGTTTTTTCGTACCCCTTCAGCATCAGCGTTTTGCTGAGGGCGTACATCACACCCGTGGCTACGCCGCATAGGATTACCCCTGCTTCCAGCTTGGGTGCCTTATCCATCAGCAGCATAGGCAAAAGAAGGAGGCTGCCCACGAAAAACTTTATGGCGTTATACAGAAAATTGTACGTATTTCCCTTTTGGGCGGACACCGCCTTGTCGCAAAAGGCGTTGACCACGTAGAGGGGCACGCACGCCAAAATCAGCCATATTTCCTTCATACCGTCACAACCGTTTCCTTGTTTTCGTTTTCAGCGGAAAGCGCGAGCGTTGCCTTGGCTTCCTTGCCGTTAGCAATCGCCTCTATCTCATATGCGCCGTAAAAGCCGCGGAAGCTTGCCTTGCCCTCGCTGTCGGTGGTGAGCGTCGCCTCGGTGTGCCATCTTTTCTGTATCAGCTCCTTTAGCCTTTCGTAGGCAGGCTTGGGAGAGAGGTCAAAGCGCAACAGCCCTCCGTGATAGTAGTTTTCGCCCAGGGTCATATCGCCTTGGGAGGCTTTGATTTTCGCAGGGTCGGGGTCCCAAAGGTGGGCATAGCCGTCTACCAGGTTCCAGTATACGATTTGGGTAACGGCAGGATGGGAGAACCAGACGGTATAAAGCCTTTCCAGTATATCCGCCTGCAACGCCTCGTCCTCCGCCTCCCAGGAATAGGCAGGAACGGTGACCTCGGTGATTTGCAGGGGCTTGCCAAGACGGGCATACAAGTCCATATATTTATACAGGCTTTGGGGATTGAGGGTTTTTCGGGTCAAGGCGTACGCATCCTCCCGCCTGTTGAACAAATGGTACTGCATACCCACCGCATCGATGCGCGCGCCCTTGGCGAGATTGGCTTCAATATAGGCGTAGTATTTATCGGTGGGGCGGCAGGTTGCCATCCAGATATCGGTGCTTTCATTGACGGCAAGAATATTTTGGGGAAAATATTTTTCTGCCAGCGCAAGACAGTAGGGCACGTAATCGGGCTCATCATAAAAGGCGGTTTTTCCCTTTTCCCAGCCCATCTCGTTGGTGATTTCAATGGTGGGGATTTTATCCGCATACCGCGCCGCAATTTCGGCGTAGCGCCGCTCCAACTCCCGCTTTACCTCCGAAACACTTGCCTCCCCCAGCCATTCGGGGAAAAACTGCTCGTAGGCAAGCGCGTGCTCACGGGGCTCGATGCCGTGCTTTTCGCAGAACTCGATACAAAGGTCGGGGGCGGGGCGTCTATACACCTTGGGGCTATCCTTGGCGTAACGGGGCGCGCCGCGCTGTGGCTCCAAGCTATCCCAATAAAAAGGAAGGGTCGCCATATTGAAAAGCGAGGCAAAGCATTGTTGATAGGTGGCGTTCTTTTCGGGGGTTTCCAACTCGTCCAACATAAAAAGGTTGGCGCCAAAGCGAAAGGCGTGGCTGGTTTGCGTAACCCGTACACGGGCATTGGGGACGGGCTTACCTTCCTTATCGGTGATAAGCAGGGTGGCGTTTCCCTTGCGGTTTTGCTCGATGCCCTCCTCGGCTCTCTTTTCCCATTCGGGCGCCTGCGCCTCGAACAGCTCAAGCATTCTTTTGTCGCTCATATAAAATCCTCCCGCCGTTTTTTTCTATTGTACCACCTTTTTTCTTGAAAGCATATCCCTAAACCAATACAAAAGGTTGACTTTTCGAAACATTTTTGCTAAAATAAGGGTATAAATCGGAGGTTATGAGTATGATTTTCGAAAAAGACAATCTGTCGTTCCGCATTTTAGACGTGCTGGCATTAGACCAAAGGGACGTGGATATGCTCAACACGGGGCGCAACTTTCACGCGCTTTCCTACCGTTTTCGGGCAGATACGCTATTAAAGACGCAAGCTGAGGCGCATCACGTGTCGAAGGATTTCGTTGCCTTCGTGCCTGCCCGATTGAATTACAGAAGAACGGCAACAGAGGACAGGCTCATTATCGTTCACTTTGAAACCACCGACCCACAGGAACCGAAAATCGTTTGCTTTAAGGCGAAAAATCCCGCCGTTCTGGGGGCGCTTTTCAAGCGGATGCTGGAAATTTGGAACGAAAAGGCGACAGGGTATACATACCGCGCCGCCGCCGTGCTATACGAGATTTTAGCCGAATGTCACGCCCAGCATCTGCCCCCTCCGCAGACGGACTCTAAGATACAGGGAGCGGTAGACTACCTTCTGGCGCATTACAGGGACGGAGATTTATCCATCGGTGCCCTTGCCGAGCGGGCATTTATGAGCGAGGTCTATTTCAGACGGCTTTTCAAGGCGGAATACGGCACCTCGCCCCAAAAATATCTTACCGCCCTGCGCTTGCAGCACGCGGCAGGGCTGATTGCCACGGGCTATTATTCCTTAAAGGAGGTTGCGCTCCTTTCGGGCTACCGTGATTACAAATATTTCTCTGTGGAGTTCAAGCGCGCCTACGGCATCTCCCCCTCGGCGTATTCGTATAATTACGTTATGAATTAAATGTGTAAAGAGAAAGCCACCCTTTTGGGTGGCTCAGTCGTGTGTATAAAGGCTACGAAAAAGATATTTTCCGAGGGTTGCCACTAGGATTCGAACTCAAACGAAAAAATACAACGTGGACGTTTGACAAAAGAAGATGCTGTCGGTTATTCTTGCACCAATTCAAAGAAATCACCGTTTGACCAATTATAAACATACATATAATCGATATCCTCGCCTTCGTGCCGGCTTTGCTGGGATTGACCCAGGGCATCGTAGTACAAATCTTCGTTCTTTGCGATTTTGGCTTCAAGCGAAATATACTTTCCAACGTAGAAGCCGTTTCTGTAAAGAAGGAGCGTAGTCAAAAGACGGCTCATTCTCCCTTATAATTCGGCTATAAAGGTCGGCTCTTTTTTGCTATTAAACGATTGAAAAATTTATAAGAATATGGTATAATGTATGCAGAAAGTCTGGCGATGCAAGCCTTTGTGCTACGCACTACCGCACCTTGTGCGGCTGCATAATTGAATCAAGTCGTAAAAATGCCCTTGCAAGCAAGC
>JAFTSW010000022.1 GCA_017467085.1 Clostridia bacterium
ACACACCTACACGGTCTTGAGCCTGACGGCATTTTAACCTCGTCGGTAATGCACAAGAGGGGGAACGGCTACTTGCTTCCGCACGCCGCCGTTCAGGGCGCCGCCCACCGTCCCCCGACATCGGGGGACGGTGCAGCTATCCATGGAGGTGAAAAAATGAGTGAACAGATTGTCATTTTTTGACGAAATCTATTCACTCAACATTATAAACTTCAAAATAAGAAAAAAATTTGAAAAAGCCCTTGACAAACGAGAAAAGATGTGTTACAATGCATCTGTTATCCGAAGACAGCAGGTTACCGTAAAAGTGGAAACACCATCCTGCCGAGGTGAAGCACAATCGTTTATATGAATGAATTGCGTCCTTTTCCTTGCAGGCTGTCATTTGCGGGAAAAGGATTTTTTATTTGCAAGAAAAATGGAGGTAAACTGAAATGCCCAGTCAGAAAATTCTGGAACAGAAGCAGGCGCTGGTTGCTGAGCTGGCAGAGAAGCTGAAGAACGCTTCCGCCGGTGTACTCGTAAAATACGAGGGCATCACCGTGGAAGACGATACCAAGCTTCGTGCTGCATTGCGTGCCGCAGGCGTTGAGTATTCTGTTGTGAAAAATTCTCTTACAGGTCGTGCATGCGAGGCCGCAGGCTTGGGTGAGATGACCCAGTACCTTACCGGTATGACCGCCATCGCCACCTGCGAAAATGACGCAGTGGCCCCTGCCAAGATCATGAAAGAGTATCAGGAAAAGGTAGAATCCTTCGAGATTCGTGCCGGCTTTGTTGACGGCGCCGTTCTTGATAAGGCAGGCGTTGAGGAATTGGCAAGCATTCCTTCCAAGGAAATCCTGGTTGCCAAGGTACTCGGCAGCTTGACTTCTTCCCTGTACGCTTTTGCTCGCGTATTGCAGGCTAAAATCGACAAGGATGGCGGCGAAGCCGCACCCGCTCCTGCCGAAGCGTAATTTGGCAAACACTATCTGATTAAAAACGAAGAAAAATATTGGAGGTATCTCACAATGAACGAAAAGACCACTCAAATTCTTGACCTTGTTAAAGGTTTGACCATTCTTGAGCTTGCTGATCTGGTTAAGGCTCTGGAAGAGGAATTCGGCGTATCCGCTGCTCCCGTAGCTGTTGCCGGCGCTGCTGCCCCTGGCGCTGCCGCTGCTCCCGCTGCTGAGGAGAAGACCGAGTTCGACGTAGTATTGACCGATGCAGGCGCTTCTAAGCTGGCTGTTATCAAGGCTGTTCGCAGCATCACCGGTCTGGGACTGGCTGAGGCTAAGGCTATGGTTGAGGAAGCTCCCAAGGCTATCAAGAGCGGCGTTTCCAAGGAAGAGGCTGACAAGGTTGCTGAGGAGCTCAAGGCTGCCGGCGCTACCGTTGAGGTTAAGTAAGTTTCTCCTATTTTGGCTCCCGATGCGTACCTGCTGTTCGTATCGGGGGCTTTTTCTTTTTTGGTGGGTTGTCCGCTCCAGGATGGGCGTATACTGCGTTGCTCCTCAAAAGCGGCTCGCCGTAGGGAACTACGGCTTCGCCTTGCTTTCTCCGGTGCGCCTTGTCTACGCCCATCCTGGGGCGGATTTGAGTGAAAGCGGATTTGGCGTTGCTCCTGTGCGCGCTTGTCTACGCCCATCCTGGAGCGGATTTGGGCTGGGAGCAGCTTTGGCGTTGCTCCTCAAAAGCGGTTGCCGAGGGAACTACGGCTTCGCCTTGCTTTCTCCGGTGCGCCTTGTCTACGCCCATCCTGGGGCGGACTTGGGTTGGGAGCAGCTTTGGCGTTGCTCCTGTGCGCACTTGTCTACGCCCATCCTGGGGCGGACTTGGGCTGGGAGCAGCTTTGGCGTTGCTCCTCAAAAGCGGTTGCGCTTTGCCGCGCCTTTGCGCCTCTATATACGGGCGGCAGGGTTGACTTTTTTGCTTCTCTGTGCTACAATGGGGCAGACAGAAAAAAAGGAAGTCGACTCTTGCCGCAAGGGCAAGAGCCCGACCACCCCAAAAAGGTTAGTTGCTTTTTTTGCAAACGCCACCGCAGTCCTCGTCGGTGTTCTCGGCGTTCTTGGCATTCGTTGCCTTGTTTTGCGCCTGTGCCTTGTTCTCGGCGGCGTTCTTTGCCTTGTTTTCTGCGTTCTTGGCAGTGTTTTGGTTTTTGTTTTTGTTATCCATTTCGGTTATCCTTTCTTTTTCGCCCTTTCGGGTAGCCAAGTGTTAGGCTTGGCTAAGGATAGCCTTTCCTGTTTTTGTAAAAATATACGGTTAGCCGTAAGCTTGATTTCTTTGCGGCTGACAGAAGAGGAGCGCTTATGGGAATCGTAATTGGAATTGACGTTGGCGGCAGTACCACGAAAATCGTGGGCTTTCGTCACCAGGGAGGAAAAAAGGAGCTGATGTCGCCGCTGTTCGTGCGCGCCACCGACCCTATCACCTCTATATACGGCGCCTTTGGCAAGTTTGTGGACGCAAACGGGCTTGCCTTATCGGATATTGACAGGGTGCGTATGTCGGGCGTCGGCTCCACCTACGTGACCAAGCCCATTTATTCGCTGCGGTGCGACACCGTGCCCGAGTTCCGTGCCACGGGGCTTGGAGGGCTTTATTTATCGGGGCTTTCCCGTGCCTTGGTTGTCAGTATGGGAACGGGAACGGCGCTGGTCTACTCCGAGGAGGGCAAGGAGCCCGAGTACCTGGGCGGTACGGGCGTTGGCGGCGGTACGCTTCTGGGGCTTTCCAAGAAGCTGTTGGGGTTAGAGGACATTGAGCATATCCAGCAGCTTGCGAAGGACGGCGACCTGTCTAAAATCGATTTGCGGATTGGGGACATCACCAAGAAGGACCCCAGCCTGACGATGCCCGACTTTATGACCGCCTCCAACTTCGGCAAGGTCAGCGATATTGCCACAGGGGCAGATATTGCCCTTGGCATCATCAATATGGTGTTTGAAACCATTGGTATGATTGCCCTCTTTGCCGCCCGCGGCAAGGACATCAAGGACATCGTTTTAACGGGAAATCTGACGGTGGTGGAGCAGGCGAAGCCCGTCTTTGACACCCTCTCCTCTATGTTCGGCGTCAATTTCATCATACCCGAGAACGCCCAGTTCGGCACCGTTATCGGTACGGCGCTGGACGAGCATTAAAAAACGGTAGAAAGAGAAAGGACAAGATTATGTATAAGGGACTTTGGATGCGGAGAATCGGAAAGCTGTTTTTCCTGTTTTGCGTGCTGTTTGCCTTGGAGCAGGGCGCCTTTGGTGCCGTCTATATCGGCACCGAGGATGCGATGATGCGCGCGTTTGTGGGGCAGAGCTTCGTGGTCGCCGCCTTTGCGCTTCTGGTAGGCGGCGTGGGTATATTCATTCTGAACGAGCTTGCTGCCCGTTACGAGGCAGATGCCGTCAAGGCGGCAGAGGCAAAGCTGCTTGCCGAGGGCGAGGACGGTCTGTCGGGAGAATTCTGTCACCAGATTCGCGGCTATAACGCCGCCCAGCTCCGTCTGATTCTGGATGAGCAGGGAGACCTCTATAACGCGGAGGAAACCGCCTATATCAAGAAGGTTCTGGCAGAGAAGGAGCAAATGTAAAGCTCGCTTTACAAAAAGGAAGAAGAAAGCTTTCTTCTTCCTTTTTTTGTTCACGCTACACGTGCGCCTTGCTTCTTTCCACGCCTGCCTCGGTGAGGAACTGCTCAAGATTGCGTAAAAACCCGAAGGCGCGCCCAAGCTCCCTGCCGTCCCGGAACAGAATGAGAGTGGGAACGCTGCGAATGGAAAAGCGGGCGGAGAGCGTGGGGTTGTTCTCGATATTGACCCGATAGCACCGAAGGGCGGGGTAGTCGCGCTCTGCCTCGGTCAGCACGGGGTGCATAGCGTGGCAGTGGGGGCACCAGAGCGCCTCAAAGAGTAAAAGGGACACCCCTTTTTGGGTGTCGGCAAAGTTCGTTTCGTTACATTCCAGCATAAGGCTGTCCTTTCTTTTTTGCAAAATTCTCTTTTCGTTTATAGTATGGCTCGAAAAGAAACAGAAAAGGCAGGAAAATCCTGCAAAAAATGAGAAAAAACGGCGCCCTGCTTGACTTTGCCGCTTCCGTGTGCTACAATATAGGCGTATTCTAATACAACCAAAGGAGAAACAAATGGAAACCAAGGTATACTTAAAAGAAAGCTATTTTGTGGAGAAGGAAACCGAGTTCCTTTCCAACGGCTCCTTGAAAGCAAGCCTCTTTACCTATAGCACGGGTGTAAAGGCGGTTCGTCTTTCCAATGAAAAGGGAAATCTCGTGATGCTGCCCTATATGGGTCAGATGATTTGGAGAATGACCTTCCTCGGCAAGGAATTGACCATGAAGTCTATTTATGACGAGCCTATGCCCGCTAAGGAAACCTACGGTGAAACCTACGGCTGCTTCTTGATGCACTGCGGCTTGACCGCTATGGGCAACCCCACGCCTGCGGACACCCATCTGCCTCACGGTGAGCTTCCCGTTGCTACCTATCAGTCCGCCTGGATTATCAGCGGCGAGGACGAGAAGGGCAAGTATCTGGCGCTGGGCGGCGTATATTCTCACAAGCGCTGCTACGAAACCAACTACGATTTTATGCCCCAGATTAAGCTCTACGAGGGCGCTACCTCCATTTCCATTGACGTTGCCTTCACGAATAACAAGGACCTTCCCTTGGAATATTTCTACCTCTGCCATATCAACCACAGACCTGTGAACGGCAGTAAGCTCTCCTATTCCGCAACCCACGAAAAGACCATTGTAAACCACGAGGTACCCGACAACTTTGACCCCGTAGACGGCGCTAAGACCAACGCCTTCCTGGACAAGTTGGACAAGGACCCCTCTCTGATGGATACGGTTGGCAGAGAGGACGAGGCATATATGCCCGAAATCGTATTCTGCCTCTCTTATAGCGCCGACAAGGACGGCAACGCCTACACGATGCAGGTAATGCCCGAGGGCGACAGCGTGTACGTGGTGCATCGCCCCCAGGAGCTGCCCTTCGGCATCAGATGGATTTCCAGAACGGGTGACGAGGATTCTATGGGTATGGTACTTCCCTCTACCGCAGAGCATAGAGGCTACCTCTACTGCAAGGAAAAGGGCTACGAGCGCTACCTGAAGACGGGCGAAACCGTAACCTATCATATGGAAACGGGTCTGCAGGATGCCGCCGCAACCGCAGAAATGCAAAAGAAGATTGACGCCATTCTGGGCTAATCTCGCATAAAAAGAGCAAGAAAAGGACTTCCTTTTCTTGCTCTTTTCTTTTTTCGATTGTAATGCTCGAGTTGGCTTTACAGCTTTTTCAGCTTGGCGTAGGTTGCCATCAGCTTCTTTTTCTCGCCGCTATCAAAGGCAATCTCGTAAAGCTCGTCCGCTCCCAGACTGCGGACGGACAAAACCTCGCCCTCGCCAAAGGTGCTGTGCAGAACCCTGTCCCCCACCGCCATATGCTCGAAGGCGGCGCGGCGCGGGGCGCTTTGGGTGCTGACCGAGGCGCGGCGGGCAAACTCGCCCGAAAGGGCAGAGGGTCTTGCCGAGGGCACGGTGGCACGGGGCGGCGGGGAAGGACGGCGCTCGTTTCTCTCCAAAAGACCTTGGGGAATTTCCTCGCCAAAGAAGCGGGATACACGGAAGCGCTGGGTCTGTCCGTAGAGCAGACGCTGGGCGGTATAGGTGGCGTAGAGCTTTTCCTTGGCGCGGGTAATGGCAACGTAGGCAAGCCGCCGCTCCTCGGGAAGCTCCTCGGGGTTGTTAATGGATTGGGAGCCTGGGAAAATGCCCTCCTCGGCGCCTGCCAAGAACACCACGGGGAATTCCAGACCCTTGGCGCTATGCACCGTCATTAGAACGACGGCGTCTGCCTCCTCATCGTATTTATCCACGTCCGAAACCAGAACCGCCTCCTCCAAGAAGCCGGGAAGAGTGGGCTCCAGGGTCTTTTCCTCGTAGGCAACGGCGGCGGATACCAGCTCGTTCAGGTTGTCAATATCGTCCTCCATCGCCTTGCCGCCTGCCTTCAGCATAGCCAGATACCCTGTTTTTTCCATAACCAGGGGAATCAGCTCAGAGGGCTTGACGGTTTCCGCATCCTTTTGCAGGTCGGTGATAAGACCCGCAAAGGCAAGCAGCTTGTCGGCGACCTTGGCAAGCGGGGGAAAGGCGTTGGCGTACAGCATCACGTCAAACATACTGCCGCCCGTTTCCTCGGCAAGGGCTGCCACCGTGTCCATCGTCTTGTCCCCCAGCTTGCGCTTGGGCTCGTTGACGATGCGGCGAAGCCGCTGATCGTCCCCCGTGTTCTGCAAGAGAAAGAGGTAAGCAAGAATGTCCTTGACCTCCTTGCGGTCATAGAAGCGCGTGCCGCCCAAGAGGCGGTAAGGAACGCCGCTTTTGGCAAAGGCGGTTTCTAAGGAACGGGAGATGGCGTTGACGCGGTACAGCACCGCAAAGTCCCGATAGGGGCGCCGCTCCTCGATGCGGCGGTGCAGAATGGTGTCCACGATAAAGCGCGCCTCGCCGTCCTCGTTTTCGGCACGGTAAAGGGTAATCTTCTCTCCCTCTGCCTTTTCGGTACGCAGGGTCTTGCCGTGGCGCATTTCATTGTTGGCAATCACGGCGTTGGCGGCGTCTAAAATATTGGAGGTGGAGCGGTAGTTTTGCTCCAGCTTAATCACGGCGGCGTCGGTATATACCTTGTCAAACTGCAAAATGTTTTCCACCGTGGCGCCGCGGAAGCGGTAAATACTCTGGTCATCGTCACCCACCACCATAATGTTGCGGTTCTTGGCGGAGAGCAGGTAGGTCAGCTTGAACTGGGCGGGGTTGGTGTCCTGGTACTCGTCTACGCATACGTAGGAGAACTTGTTTTGGTAATATTCCGCAACGTCGGGGTTTTCCTCCAAAAGCATCACCGTTTTCATAATGATGTCGTCAAAGTCCACGGCGTTGTATTTCAAAAGGCGCTCGGCGTATTCCTTGTAAATCCGGGCAATCTGCCGTTTTCTCAAATCGCCCGCCGTGCTTTCATACACCTCGGGGGAAATAAGCTCGTTCTTGGCGGCGGAGATGGCGCTGGTTACTGAGCGGATGGGAAGAATTTTGTCGTCAATATTCAGCTCCCGCATCACCTCGGTGATAAGATGCTTGGTGTCCGAGGTATCGTAGATAGAGAAGGAGGGGGCAATACCCACCCTCTCACCGTAGCGGCGCAAAATACGCACGCAGATGGAGTGAAAGGTGCCTGCCCAGATTTCCTCGCTCAGCTCCTCGTTGTCTAACGCCACGCGGAGTCTTTCCTTGATTTCTCTTGCCGCCTTGTTGGTAAAGGTGATGGCAAGCATCGCCCAAGGGGGACAGGGACGAGCAATATATTCGTTGAGAAGGCTCTCAAGCTCCTCCTTGGAAAGGGGCGCATGTACGGCGCCCTCGCGCTCGGCAACCAGCGCCTCGCTTAAATCATCGGGCACCTGCTTGGATTCGTAGGCGGTGCCGTACTTGATGATATGGCAGATGCGGTTGACAAGAACGGTGGTTTTGCCGCTTCCTGCCCCTGCTAAAATCAGAAGGGGCCCCGACACCGTCAACACGGCGCGGCACTGCTCAGGGTTGAGAAAGGCGCCGTAATACCGTTCAAACAGGGCGCGCTTGGCGGAAAGATACCGTTGCTCTAAATTGGTCATAACAATCCTTTCTGACAGAAAAGGGGGCTGACAACAGCCCCTTTTCATTTTTGGTTTGGGTGACTCGCCAACGGCGAGGCAGCTCAAGAGTAGGCAAAGCGCCGCTTATTGCGCTCTGTCGGTGACTCGCCAATGGCGAGGCAACTCATACGTTCCGTTGCGAAGCAACGAACAAAGCAGGAAGCAAGCCGCTTATTGCTTGGTTCCGGTGACTCGCCAACGGCGAGGCAGCTTTAGGCTTTATTTACCTTCTGCTTGCCAACCACGAAGTGGGTGTAAAGCAGGGTCACCACGTACAGGATAGCGGTGATAAGCGCCAGCAGCTGCTGGCCGTAGAAGGGAATACCGAAAACGGTATTGCCGTTTGCCTGGACTGCTGCCAGAATACGGGCGCCCAAGAGGGAGGCTAAGAAGCCGCAGATACCGCCAATGGCGTTCTTGATGGCAGAAGCTTCGGCGAAGAACTTGGGGTCAACGTAGCTGTACGCAATGTTGTTCAGGTTTACGCCCGAGCCTGCGGAGGCGCAGGAGTTCAGCATATAGTAAATAATGTAGCAATAGGCGGTTGAGGGGGTGGCGAAGGAATAGGCCAAGTAAGCGGCAATCAGAAACACCGTGGCAAATTCAAAGCCCTTGGCAAAGCTGTGCTTGTCGGAGAAGCGACCCATAGGCTTGGAGAGGGCAAACCAAACCAGATGCCCTACGGCAACCACAATCTGAATCTGGGTGTTGGTGTAGCCAAGGGTGTAAAGGTTGTAGGTGGCAAAGAAGCCCAAGGACATATAGTGGGCTACCTGGTAGAGAATCTGCAAAACCACAATGGAGCGGAAGTTCTTGTTGCCTAAGGTGTTGGATAGCACCAGCTTCATAGGAACGACTTCCTTCTTGGCGTCCTTGGAATCCTTGTCAATCAGAAGAAGGCAAACCGTATCCACCACCGAGAAGATGAAAATACAGATAGCGGCAAAGATGAAGGCGCGGTTGGGCGTTCCCTCCTCTACGAACTTATCAAAGACGACACCGCCAATCAGGGAAACCACCATGCCCGTAATCAGCGAAACCATCTGCTTGCCTGCTGAGAAGGAGCCGCGCTTGGTGGGGTCAACGAAGGAGTTCGCCCATCTGTAAATGAGGGTGGTCACGAAGTAGTTGCCGAAATAGCTGAGCAGGATACAAATGATAACGATTGCCTGCTTTAAGGCAGGGTTTTCAAAGGGCAGAACGGGCACCAAAAAGATGGAGGTAAAGAGCAGCTGCCCGATGGAGTGGAACAAAATACAAAAGCGCTTGGTGTTGGTGACGCGCCGAATGAGAAATACGGAAAAAATCTGGAAGAGGAAGCTGAGGGAAATAAAGGAGGAAATGATACCTATCAGGGAATCGTTCATTCCCAGACCTTCCTTTAACGCCGTGGTTAAAAAGGAGCCAGCTACCAGAATGGCAACGAAGTATTCAAAGGTACATTCCCATATGTACGCCCAGCGGGAGCGCTTATAGGCGGGGGAATTAAAATTCGGCTTTACCTCAACGGTTTGCTGCGCTTGCATTCGTTTTCACCCTTGCTTTTGTCCGGCAAAAGCATCCTTTCTGTAAGAGCATAAAAGAGCCGCTCGGCGGCGGTCACAGCCCTCGCCAACCATTATACAACAGTTCGACGGGTTTTGCAAGCCCCTTCGGCATTCTTTTTTTGCTTCCTTTTTGGTTTTCTCCTTTCAGTATAGCACACCTTTTCCCTCTTGCAAATGTAAAAAATCCCGTATATTTGGTAAAAAAGCCATACCGGTGCCCTGCTTCCGAGGAATGAAGGGCGCCGCTTGCCTCATATAGTAAAAGACGGAACGAAAAAGAAAGAGCGAGGAGAGCGGAATGGCGGTGCTGGAATTTATCAACGAGAGGAGCTTGGGGGTCATTCTGCCCTTTTTGCTTTTGGGGGCAGGGCTTGTCTATTGCTTTCTGCTACGGGGGGCGCCGCTTTTCCATCCCAAAAGAACCCTTCTGCTTTTGAAGGGAAAAACACGGGAGGAAACACTGCGCTCCCTCAAGGGGCTTTGTATGGCGCTCTCGGGGACGCTGGGGGTCGGGAACATTTCGGGGGTTGCCCTCGCCATTGCCTACGGCGGCGCGGGGTCTATTTTCTGGATGTGGATAAGCGCCCTCTTGGCAATGCTCTTGAAATATGCCGAAATCGTCCTTGCCCTCTTTTACGGCAAGGAGGGCAACGGCACGGGCGCAATGGCGTATATGAAGGCGGCGCTACGGGGTAGGGCAGGACGGGCGCTGGCGGCGACCTTTGCGCTCTTGTGCGTTTTGCTTGCCTTTCTCTTGGGCGGGCTTTTGCAGGCAAACGCCATTGCCGAGTGCCTCGGCGGCTTTTTCGGGGCGCCGCCGCTTGGGGTGGGGCTTTTGCTTGCCGCTCTGGCGGGGCTGGTCATTTTGGGGGGAGAGAGAAGAATTGGCAGGGTCACGGTCTGGCTGATACCGCTGCTTACCCTTTCCTATCTTTTTCTTTCCCTGGGAATACTGCTTGCCAACGCCGCCGCCCTGCCCGCTGCCTTTGGGCGTATTTTCTCCTCTGCCTTTTCACGGGAGGCAGCTCTTGGGGGCGGCGGAGGGTTTCTCGTTTCCCGTGCCTTGCGCTACGGGGTGTCCCGTGGGCTTCTCTCCAACGAGGCAGGCTGCGGCACCGCTCCCCTTGCCCACGCCACCGCCAGAACCGACCCCGTCAAGCAGGGGATAATGGGAATGGTGGAGGTTTTCGTGGATACGGTTCTGCTTTGCACCGTCACCGCCCTCGTCATTCTCATTGCCTTCCCCTCGGTGCCTACCTCCCTCGGCGGCGCCCTGGTGGCGGTGATGGCGTACGGGGAGCTGGCAGGGAAGGGGGCGGCGGTATTCGTGGCGCTGGCGCTGGTGCTGTTCGCCTACGGCACCGTGATTTGCTGGGCGTACTACGGAGAGCGAGGCGTCGGGTATCTCTTTGGGGAGCGTCCCCTTTGTAAACGGGCGTATTTTCTCTTGCTTTCCCTTTGCCTTTTCGGCGGCTGCCTCTTTTCCTCCGCCTTGGTCTGGGGGATAACCGATGCGCTTCTGTCCTTGATGACCCTTTTCAACCTTCTTGCCCTATTGCTTCTGGCGCCAAGGGTGGTGGAGGAAAGCCGAAAGGGAGGGCTCTTCGGTGAAAAGCAGGCGCAAAAACCAAAAAAGGAGAAAAAAGAGGGGGCTTGTTTTTTGTCAAAACCCACAAAAACGGAATTTTCACGAAAAAATCTTTGGTAAAACAGAAAAAACGGAAATAAGTGTAAAAATTAGATTGACTTTGGCAAAAACTTGTGGTAAAATAAGGAGTGGCGGAGATTAACCGCCGTCCGAAAGGACAAGCCAAACCGTTTATAAAAACAATAATATATATGTGTGAAAGGAAACAAAAGATGAGCAAGAAGTATGTTTATCTGTTCAGCGAAGGCGACGCGTCTATGCGTGAGCTCCTCGGCGGCAAGGGCGCAAACCTTGCAGAGATGACCAAGATTGGTCTTCCCGTTCCCCAGGGCTTCACCATTTCCACCGAAGCCTGCACCCGTTACTATGAGGACGGCAAGCAAATCCATCCCGAAATCATGGAAGAAATTATGCAGAACATCGTAAAGATGGAAGCAATCACCGGCAAGAAGTTCGGCGACAAGGAAAACCCCCTGCTGGTATCCGTTCGTTCCGGCGCCCGTGCATCTATGCCCGGTATGATGGACACCATCCTGAACCTCGGCTTGAACGAGGACGTTGTGGAGGTTCTTTCCAAGAAGTCCGGCAACCCCCGTTGGGCTTGGGACTGCTACAGAAGATTTATCCAGATGTACTCCGACGTTGTTAT
>JAFTSW010000023.1 GCA_017467085.1 Clostridia bacterium
ATCCCCGAGCTGAACGGCAAGCTCATCGGCTCCGCTCAGAGAGTTCCCACCTGCACCGGCTCTACCACCATCCTGGTTGCCGTTGTAAAGGGTAAGGATATCACCGTTGACGGCATCAACGCCGCTATGAAGGCTGCTGCTTCCGAGTCCTTCGGCTACAACACCGACGAAATCATATCCTCCGACGTTATCGGCATGCGTTACGGTTCCTTGTTCGATGCTACCCAGACCATGGTTGCAAAGATTGATGACGACACCTACCAGGTACAGGTTGTTTCTTGGTACGACAACGAGAACTCCTACACCTCTCAGATGGTTCGCACCATTAAGTACTTCGCAGAGCTTTAATTTGCTCGAAAATGGGGGTCACGCACAGCGTGACCCCTTTTTTTATAAAATTTCCGTATTTTTCTTGACAAAAACGGAAAACTGTATTATACTATATTATGTAAAAACAGTGATGAAGAAAAGTACCCTCGGAATTCCCTTACAGCGAGCGTGGGACGGTGCAAGCCGCGCAGAAGGAGCCTTGGCGAAGAACACTTCGGAGTTGCAAACGGAAAGCCTTTCGGCAAGTATGGGCGCCGACCTCCGCGCGTTAGGCGGAATGGCTTTGTAGGAAGCCGCAGAGTGACCGTCCCTTGGGCGGTAAAATAGGTGGTACCGCGGACCGCAGTTGTCCGTCCTATTTTGGACGGGACTGCGTTTTTTGTTTATTTTATCGGATTTTGACGAAAGGAACGAGAGTATGAAGCATACGGACATTCGCATCATCAGAGAAGGAGATTTTCTTGGCAAGGAGGTCACCGTCTGCGGCTGGGTACGCACGGCGAGAGATTCCAAAAATATGGCATTCATCGAGCTGAATGACGGCTCGACCTTAAAGCATATGCAGATAGTGGTGGATAAGGCGGTACTGACCCTGCCCGAAAACGCCTCTCATCTTGGCGCCTCCTTGCGTGTAGAGGGCAAGGTCGTGCCCAATATGCAGAATAACGGCGTGGAAATCAACGCCACCGCCATTGAGGTTTTGGGAGATGCGCCCTTGGACTATCCCCTGCAAAAGAAATTCCAGAAGCTGGAAACCCTGCGCGAGATGCCCCACATCCGTGTCAGAACCAATACCTTTAACGCCGTTTTCCGTGTGCGCTCCGTGATGGCGGCGGCGCTGCACCGCTTCTTCCAGGAAAGAGGCTATATGTATATCAATACCCCCCTTCTGACGGGCTCCGACTGCGAGGGCGCGGGCGAGGTGTTCCAGGTAACCACCCTGGGCTATAATACCGAGTACGAGTCGGCGGAGGACTACTATGCCAACGATTTCTTTGGCAAGCGCGCGGGTCTTTCCGTTTCGGGTCAGTTAGAGGGCGAGGTTGCCGCTATGGCATTCGGTAAGATTTATACCTTCGGTCCCTCCTTCCGTGCCGAGAACAGCAATACCCCCCGTCACGTGGCAGAGTTCTGGCACATCGAGCCCGAGGTCGCCTTTGCGGAGCTGCCCGACATTATCGCTATCGCGGAGGAAATGATTAAATACGTCATTGGCGAGGTGCTGGAGAAGTGCCCTGCGGAGCTGGATTTCTTCGAGCAGCGCTTTGAGAAGGGCTTGAAGGAAAAGCTGGAGGGCGTGGTACGGGAGGACTTCGCCATCGTGGAGTACACCGATGCCGTTGCCCAGCTGCAGGCGTCGGGCGTCAAGTTCGAGTACCCCGTGGAATGGGGTCTGGACCTGCAAACCGAGCACGAGCGCTACATCACCGAGCAGATTTACAAAAAGCCCGTGTTCGTTATCAATTATCCCAAGGATATCAAGGCGTTCTATATGAAGCAGAATGCCGACGGCAAAACGGTTGCCGCCACCGACCTTCTGGTGCCCGGTGTGGGTGAAATCATCGGCTGCTCCGAAAGAGAGGCGGACTATGACAAGCTGGTTTCCGCTATGGAGGCCCGCGGTATGAATTTGGAGGACTACAGGGACTACTTGGATTTGCGCCGCTACGGCTCGGTGCCCCATTCGGGCTTCGGTCTTGGCTTCGAGCGCATTCTGATGTACGCAACGGGTATGTCCAACATCCGTGACGTGATTCTCTATCCGAGAACCGTCGGAAGCATTCGGTAAAACCGAATTTTGACACATTTTTACAACATTGAAAGGAGTTTATTTATGGCAGAACTGATATTCCCGCAAGGGTATGATGCCAAAATGTCGCAACGCGATACCCAAAGAGCCATAAAACTCATTAAGGATACCT
Source organism: Clostridia bacterium (assembly GCA_017467085.1). Lineage (GTDB taxonomy): Bacteria > Bacillota > Clostridia > Oscillospirales > CAG-272 > UBA1740. The sequence continues at coordinate 2,253 of JAFTSW010000023.1, forward strand.
TCCAGGTCGCGTTGGCGGAGGCGCTGAACCTCGACAGAGTGACAGCCCCTATCGTAGTAATGGAGGGAAGCGGCTTAAACGATGATTTAAGCGGCGTGGAGCGTAAGGTGCATTTTACGATGAAGGAGGCAGAGGGCACCGCCGAGGTGGTGCAGTCCCTTGCCAAATGGAAGAGAATGGCGCTGTATCGCTACGGATACGGAGAGGGCGAGGGTATTTATACCGATATGAACGCCCTGCGCCGTGACGATAAAATTGACAACACCCATTCGGTTTTCGTGGACCAATGGGATTGGGAAAAGGTGATTGCCCGAGAGGACAGAACCCTGGCGTATTTAGAGGAAACGGTGCGGAAAATCGTCAAGGCGATTGCCGACACCAAGGCGCTCTTGAACAGCCGCTATCCCCTCTTGACGCGAGAGCTTTCGCCCGAGGTGGTCTTTATCACCGCCGACGAGCTTTATCGGCGCTATCCCGATAAAACCGCCAAGGAGCGTGAGGACGCCATTGCCCGTGAATGCGGCACCGTCTTTATTATGCAAATCGGCGGCCCTATGCAAAATGGCGAGAAGCACGATGACAGAGCCCCCGACTATGACGATTGGAGCCTCAACGGCGACCTGCTGTTCTGGGATGACGTCTTGGGGCACGCCTTGGAAATCTCCTCCATGGGTATCCGTGTGGACGCCGAGGCGATGGATAAGCAGCTCTCCGCCGCAGGCGAGGATAAGCGCCGCGCCTATCCCTTCCATCGGATGATTTTGGATGGCACCCTGCCGCTCTCTATCGGCGGCGGAATCGGGCAGTCCCGTCTGTGTATGCTGCTCTTGGAAAAGGCGCACGTAGGCGAGGTGCAATGCTCCGTCTGGCCCAAGGAAATGATAGAGGCGTGCCGCGCGCACAACATTCATCTTTTGTAAGCCCCAAGGACAGACTGTAAACAAGTCTTTACAAGCAAAGCACCTGTGGGCAAAAAGAAAAAAGAAAGGAACGTTCCTTAGATGGCAAAAAAAGAAAAAGACCTTGCCGCGTACAACGAGCAAAGCATTAGTATGCTCAAGGGCTCCGAGCGTGTCAGAAAGCGTCCCGCCGTTATTTTCGGCTCGGACGGCTTAGAGGGCTGTCAGCATTCCTTTTTGGAAATTCTGGCAAACTCCGTAGACGAGGCGCGAGAGGGCTACGGTAAGGAAATCCATATCACCGCAACGCGGGACCACGTGATTGAGGTCGAGGACTTCGGGCGTGGCGTTCCCTTGGGCTTCAACGAAGCGGAAGGAACCTACAACTGGCAGTTGATTTTCTGCGAGCTGTACGCAGGCGGTAAGTACAATAACAACGAGGAGGGCGGCGCCTACGAGTATTCCCTGGGCCTGAACGGCCTTGGCGCCTGTGCTACCCAGTATTCCTCCGAATTTATGTCCGTGCGCTCCTATAACGGCAAAACCCTGTCGGAAATCGACTTCAAGAAGGGGGACGTTGCCAGTGAGTTGCGTGTTCGGGACCTGCAAAAGGAGGACAAAAAGAAGCAGGGAACTATCATCCGCTGGAAGCCCGACCTGGAGGTTTTCACGGATATCGACATCCCCTTCTCCTTCTTTGATGAAACCCTTCGCCGCCAGGCGGTGGTGAATGCGGGCATCCGCTTCGTCCTGTCCGCCGAGGACGAAAATGGCAAAATGCAAAAGCACGAGTATTACTATGAAAACGGCATTGGCGACTATATCCGTGAAATCTCCGACGGCAACGCCTTAACCGAGCCCGTGCTTTGGAAAATGGAAGCCAAGGGCAAGGACAGAGAGGATAAGCCCGAGTATAAGCTGAAGGCGGAAATTGCCTTCTGCGCCACCAAAATGACCAACGCCACCGAGTATTATCACAACTCCAGCTTCTTGGAGCACGGCGGCTCTCCCGACAAGGCGGTGCGCACGGCATTCGTCTACGCCATTGATAAGTATCTGAAGACGCAGGGCAAGTATAACAAGAACGAGCCCAAAATCACCTATGCGGACGTGGCGGAGAACCTTTTGGTTATCATCAATAGCGCATCCACCCAAACCTCCTACGAGAACCAGACCAAGAAGGCAATCAGCAACACCTTTATTCAAAAGGCGTTGACCGATTATATGAAAATGCAGTTAGAGGTCTACTTTGCCGAAAATCCCACGGCGGCGCAGACCTTCACCTCCCAGGTGCTGATTTCCAAGAGAAGCCGTGAAAAGGCGGAGGCAACCAAGATTGACACCGCCGCCATTCTCTCCAAGGGCAATACCGACCTTGCCAAGAGCGTGGAAAAGTACGTGGCTTGCCACTCCAAGGACAAAAACGTCCGTGAGCTGTATATCGTAGAGGGTGACTCCGCCTTGACCTCCTGCCGCCTGGCAAGAGATGCGGAGTTCCAAGCTATTATTCCCGTGCGCGGTAAGACTCTGAACTGCCTGAAAAGCTCCTACGCCCGTATCTTTGAAAGCCCTATTATCACGGATTTGCTTCGTGTTATCGGCTGCGGCGTGGAAATCGTGGATAAAAACGATAAGGCAGGCGGCAAGAGTAAGTCCGAGCTTGGCAATTTCGACTGGGACAGACTCAATTGGAGCAAAATCATCATTTGTACCGATGCCGATGAGGACGGCTTCCAGATTCGCACCCTGCTTTTGACCCTCTTCTATCGACTCCTGCCCACCTTGATTGAGCGCGGCAAGATTTATATTGCCGAGTCGCCCCTTTTCGAGATTACTACCAAGGACGAAACCTATTTTGCCTACAATGAAGCAGAAAAAGCTGAAATTCTGGCAAAAATAAAGGATAAGAAGTACACCCTGCAGCGCTCCAAGGGACTTGGCGAGAACGAGCCCGATATGATGTGGAAAACCACCATGTGTCCTGCCTCGCGCCGCCTGATATCGGTGCAGCCTGCCGACGCGGAGCAAACCGCCTATATCTTTGAAACCCTCTTGGGCGATGCCATTGAGGACAGAAAAAAGTTTATCGCTGAGAACGGCGCCCTCTACGTGAAGGATGCCGACGTATAAAAAAGAAAGGGAATTATTATGGAAGCATTAAAGAAATCAACCGTATTTGAAGGGGTCAAGGGACCGCTTCTCACCATCGTGATGGACGGCGTCGGCATCACCTCCGCCAACGAGGCAAATGCCATTGCCGCCGCCCACACCCCCACCCTGGATAGATTGATGGCAACCTATCCTATGTGCAGCCTCCGCGCCCACGGCACCGCTGTGGGTCTGCCCACCGACGATGATATGGGCAACTCCGAGGTTGGGCATAACGCCCTTGGCGCGGGACAGGTCTTTGCCCAGGGCGCTAAGCTGGTTTCCCAGTCTATCGAAAGCGGCAAAATGTTCGCCTCCAACGCCTGGCAGGAAATCGTTGCCCAGGTGAAGCAAAGCGGCGGCACTCTCCATTTCCTGGGACTGTTCTCTGACGGAAACGTCCATTCCCACATCGACCACCTGAAGGCTATGCTGGTAGAGGCCAAGAAGGAGGGCGTTGCCAAGGTTCGTATTCACATTCTTATTGACGGACGTGACGTGGGCGAAACCTCTGCCCTTGATTATATCCTGCCCTTCGAGGCGTTTTTGGACGAGCTGCGTGAGGCTTCCTTTGATATCAAGATTGCCTCCGGCGGCGGCAGAATGAAAATCACCATGGACAGATACGAGGCAAACTGGAAAATGGTAGAGGATGGCTGGAAGACCCACGTTCTCGGCGAGGGCAGACAGTTTGCGTCTGCTGAGGAGGCAGTGGTTGCCTACCGCAACGAGCTTCATGTTATCGACCAGGATTTGCCCCCCTTCGTTATTGCGGAGAACGGCGCTCCCGTTGGACCTATCGAGGACGGCGACAGCGTGGTATTCTACAACTTCCGCGGCGACCGCTCCATCGAAATCTCCAAGGCGTTTGAGGGCGGTGCGGACTTTGATAAGTTTGATAGAGTCCGTGTTCCCAAGGTTGCCTACGCAGGTATGCTGGAATATGACGGCGACCTGCACGTGCCCTCCCGTTATCTCGTTTCTCCCCCCGAAATCACCAATACCTCGGGCGAATACTTCGCCGCAACGGGTATTGCCCAGTACGCCATCTCCGAAACCCAGAAATACGGCCACGTAACCTATTTCTGGAACGGCAACCGCTCCGGTAAATTCTCCGAAGCCCTGGAAACCTACGTAGAGGTTCCCTCGGACGTGGTTCCCTTTGAGGAGCGACCCTGGATGAAGTGCGCCGAAATCACCGATAAGCTCATTGAGGCGCTGCGCTCGGGCAAGTACCGCTATCTCCGTGTCAACTTCCCCAACGGCGATATGGTAGGCCACACGGGCAACTTCCTCGCCACCGAATGCAGTATGGAAGCGCTGGATTTGCAGCTTGCCCGTATTCTGAAGGTAATTGACGAGTTGGAGGGCGCTGCCATCATCACCGCTGACCACGGCAACGCCGATGAAATGTTTGAAATGGATAAGAAAACGGGCGCAGCCAAGCGTGGCAAGGACGGAAGCCTCAAGGCAAAGACCAGCCACACCCTTAACCCCGTTCCCTGCATCTTCTACGATAACTTCACCGCAGACCGTTACACCGTAACGGCAGGCGAGGACGCGGGACTTTCCAACGTCGCCGCCACCACGGCAGTCCTTCTGGGCTACGAGCCCGCCAAGGAATGGGACGCTTCGCTTATTACCCTTGCGTAAGCAACGGGCAATAAGCAGTCAATTCTTTCATAGACGGATTTGATTGCACCCAAGGGCAAGCCCTTGGACTTCATCGTGGCAAGCCGCGATTTCATTCCATCAACAGAAAAAGAGAGAACGCTTCGGCTAAAAACCGATTTGTTCTCTCTTTTTCTTATGATATGGGCTTGGGCTTAGCCCAAGTGCATTTGACCGTCAAATGGGATACTCGCACGTAGCGATATTTCCAAATTTTTCGATAAGGATATCACCCTATTGCTACGGCGTTTTTTGTTCTCATTCATCCTGCTCCGCAAGGTTAATTATCTTTCTTTTAAGTTTTTTGGCATATTGCAGGGCGGTGTATGCCCCGCCTTTTCTACGTTTTATATACCCAATGAAAAGGTCCGCTTGCTCTACCATCCAGCGATTGCGCTTCGTGATTGCCCCCTTTGGGTGTGTTCGCCCGATACATTCGGGGACTATTACATCGTCATAATACTCCTCGTAGTATTCCAAGTCTTTTTCGGAATACGGTAGGACGCAGATAAATATAGCATTATCATGCCCCATTGCGTTTTGAACCTGTTTTACTATCGTGGCGGCGTACAGGTCAAATTCTCCGTTTCGCCCAATATAGATTTCTAAAAAATGTTTTTCACATATTAAATCCTGCAACAGAGGATAGAGGCGTTCATCCAGCATTCGGTGCGCATCGAAATCACGGTGACCGAAAAGAACAACTCGATACGTATTATTCATCCACAAATCACGTCACCTGCTTTTCTTCGTTGGTTTCTATGAATATTGTAGCACAAATTTTTGAAAATATCAACTATTAGTTATGGCGTCCTCCTTTTGTATTCTGTATTACCACAGAAAACTAATCTATACTATTAGTTAGTGAGAGCAACTAATATTTTAGAGGTATACTATGAACACATCGTCTATTGGAAAGCGGATAAGAAAATACAGAGAAGCAAAGGGCTGGCGGCAAGAGGATTTTGCCGAGAAAACAGGGCTCAGCGTTACGTATACGGGAATGATAGAGCGTGGCGAGAAGGTGCCTAAGCTGGAAACCTTTATAACTATAGCGAATGTGTTGGGGGTATCGGCGGACGTACTGCTTGCCGATGTGCTTTCTACAGGCTATCACGTGAAGTCCTCAGAAATGACAGAGGCAATCTTGGCGCTATCTCCACTTGAAAGAGATAGAATTTATAGCGTTGTCAATTCGATGATTGCGTTCGAGAAAAAGAAATAAAAAAGCGTCCTGCGCCAATTTGGCGCAGGACGCTTTTTGTTGTGGTTTGTTCATTCATTACGGCAGAGTAAAGGTAAGAAGGGCGGTCATCATTTCCTTGCAATAGGCGTGCTGTGCCTCGCTTTGGTTCTTGTTAAAGAGCTGGTTGAGGAAGCGCAGGTCCTGCATACAAAGAACGGTGTCCGCAGGTAGCTGGGAAAGCCCCGCAAGGGAGCCTGCCGGCAGGGAAGCCAGGGTGACGCCGCAGGCGGTTGCGTTTCCGTCCTTGTCTTTGGCAAGCACGTCCTCGGAAAGGGAGGGGACAAGCTCCGTCAGAGAAGAGAGACAGCCCCGTTCCATCATTTCCAGAAACAGCTCGTGGGATACCAGATATATCACCACGTCCCCCGCGGAAATTTCATCGTGAAAATTCTGCTTGTTCTGCATAGAGCTTTGCTGCATAAAGCCCCTGTCCGATTCATCGTACTTGTCATCTGTCATCATATCGCCGTCTACCCAATAGGGAATAAGGTTCAGGCTGACCTCGCCGTTCCCGTCCCTGTCCTTCATAAAGGCGGAAAGAGAGGTTTTGATGTCCCCCTGCTGCACCTTGGTGATGCTGTGGGGGCCTGCGTAAATAATTTCGGTGTCATAGGACGGCTTCTGGCACATTTGCAGGGTGCAAATCAGAACGGTCACCAAAAGAATCACGCCGATAATGGTGTGCCACTTGTAATGATACCAATAGTTGTCTAACTTTTTGAGAAAAGGAGAGGTAGGAATATGCTCCATATCGCTTTTTTTGCTTGCCATAGGAAGGACCTTTCTTTGTTTTTACTGCTTTTTGGAAAAGAACTTGGGTCTGACACGGTTGGAAACAATCATATAGTTGTTGGTCAAAAGGGTGTCAATGCCCATCTCGAAAAGTCGCTCCGCATCGTCGGGCATATCCGCATAGAACATATTGCAGCGAATGCCGTGGGCGTGTGCCTTGTCAATCATTTCCTGATTGACAAAGGTTTCATAGAACTGCACCTTTTCGCAGTTGAATTCGATGGCACGCTCCACAATCTCCCAGGCGCGAGAGCCCAAATGCCCAACGCAAACGGGAATGTCGGGGGCGATTGCCTTGAACTGCTGAATTTGTATGTCCGTTTCCAGCATAAAGTATACGTGCTTTTCCGCACCGTATTGCCGTACCAGACCCACAATCTTGCGAATGATATCCTCAGGATAGGGCTTATCGTAGGCAAGAGGCTTGACGTGGATATTCATAATGATGTGGCAGGAGAATTTTTGCAAAATCTCCTCGAATTTGACAATCCGCAAGCCCTCCAAAAACTCGGAGCGCTTGATGCCAAAGTCAAATGCCTCCAGCTCTGCCAGGGTGTAGTCCACAATCTCGCCCGTTCCCGTAGACACACGGTCTAATTTCCTATCGTGACAGGATACGATTTCTCCGTCCTTGGTGGGCCAAATGTCAAACTCTATCTCCTCCGCGCCCAGGGAAACGGCGGCGCCAAAGGCAGGCATACTGTTTTCGGGCAAAACGGCGTTAAAGCCGCGGTGAGAGCAAAGACGGGGATAGCCCATGGTCTTTTCGTCCCGCACAATGGCAGTGCCCGCAGGGCGATACTGCCAGGGCTTGCGCCCGAATTCTATGTACTCGTAATGGGGGGCAGGGGGATTGCCGTAGCCTGCCGGCTTATAATGCTTGTCCTCGGGGTCGAATTCTGCCGTCGCCATCCCGAAGCGCCCCTTCATATTGGCAAGAACCTTGCCGTAAGGGGACACCACCATCGAGGCGCCGCAAATTTCGGATGCCTCGTCAAAGCTCACCGAGGAGCGAATAACGTAAGCGTTGGTGTTGTACGCCAAAAAGCGGCACATGGTTTCAATGGCATCGTGGCTGTCGCTTCTCTGGAGAGAGCAGCCAATGATGATATCCACGTTCTGTCTGGCAATAGCGGCAAACGCCTCGTAAAAATAAAAATCGTAGCAGGTAAGGAAGCCGAAGCGAAGCCCCTCTATCTCTATAACGGTGGGGAAGGAGGGCTCAAAGGTATAGTCGCTGTCCAACGCCAAATCGTATAGCTCAGAGGGAGGCAGATGCTTCTTGAAGTACTGTCCCACCAGCTTGCCGCTTCTGTCATAGGCGTAGGTGGTGTTGCGATAGTTGCCGCCTACGTCATAAAGGGCGTTGACAAATACCAGGGCGTGGCACCGCTTGGCAGTTTCCACACATTTGTCAAGCAACATATTGATGTATTTTTTATGATAGTAGAAGGTGTCCTCCTTGCCCACGGTGGCGCAGGGAACGTCGCTGTATTCGGGCAAAACGATGATGTCCATGCTGTCATCACATTTGTCCAGCATATCCATCTTGTAGGCAAACAGCGCATCGCTTTGGGCAACGTCACGGGAATAAGGCGGTTGAATCACACAAGCTTTCATAGCAGAACCTTTCTGGGCAGAGCCCTTATAAAGCCCAAACCGATTTCGAAAAATCGGTTTGGCAAAGTTATTATTCGGAAAGAGGCTTCATCGTGGGGAAGAGCAATACGTCACGAATGGAGGCGCTGTCGGTCAGAAGCATCACCAGTCGGTCAATGCCGAAGCCAAGACCGCCCGTAGGAGGCATACCGTATTCCATAGCGGTCACGTAGTCATAGTCCACCTCGGAGCGAGAGGAGGGGTCCTCCGCGTGCTTGGCGGCAACCTGCTTTTCAAAGCGCTCCTTCTGGTCGATGGGGTCATTCAGCTCCGAGAAGGCGTTGCCAAACTCGGTGGCGTTGATGAAATACTCAAAGCGCTCGGTGAAGGCAGGGTTTTCGGGCTTGCGCTTGGCAAGAGGGCTGTTCTCCACAGGATAATCGTAAATAAAGGTAGGCTGAATGAGATGCTCCTCTACGAAGGCATCAAAGAACTCAGCAAGCACGGTGCCCTTGGTGGCGTTTGCGGGAACCTCAACGCCCTTTTCCTTGGCAACACGGCGCGCGTCCTCGTCGCTTTCCCAATCGTTGTAGTCGCAGCCGGAATACTTCTTCACAGCCTCAACCATAGTCAGGCGCTCCCAATGACCCATATCGATTTCCTTGCCCGCATAGCTGATAACGGTAGAGCCGCAAATCTTTTCAGCCAACAGGGTGTAAAGCTCCTCAACCAGGTCCATCATACCCTTGTAGTCGGTGTATGCCTGGTACAGCTCAACGGTGGTAAATTCGGGGTTGTGCTTGGGGTCCATTCCCTCGTTACGGAAAATACGGCCCACCTCGTATACACGGTTCATACCGCCCACAATCAACCGCTTCAGATACAGCTCGGTTTCAATACGCAGGTACATATCCATATCCAAGGTGTTGTGATGGGTTACGAAGGAACGGGCAGAGGCGCCAATCTCCAGGGGAACGAGAATGGGGGTGTCTACCTCTAAGAAGCCCTTGCCGTCCAGATAGTTGCGGATTTCCTTCAGAATACGGGAGCGCTTGATAAAGGTGTCCTTTACCTCGGGGTTGACAATCAGGTCAACGTAGCGCTGTCTGTAACGGATTTCGGTGTCCTTCAAGCCGTGGAACTTCTCGGGCAGGGGCAGAAGGGACTTAGCCAAAAGCTTGATTTCGGTGGCGTGTACCGAGATTTCGCCCGTCTGGGTGCGGAACACGGTGCCCTTCACGCCAATAATATCGCCCACGTCCCACTTCTTAAAGTCGGCGTAGCTTTCCTCGCCCACGTCATCGCGGCGCACGTACAGCTGAATTTTCGCCTCGCCATCGTACAGATGAACGAAGGATGCCTTGCCCATCACGCGGCGGCTCATCATACGGCCTGCTAAGGCAACAGTCTTATTTTCATAGCCCTCGAAGTCGGCAAGAATGTCGGTGGCAAGCGCCGTCACGTCATACTTGGTTTCCACAAAGGGGTTCTTTTGGTTTTCGCACAGGGTAGCCAGCTTGTCGCGGCGCACCTGCAGCTCGGAGGATGCGTTGATTTCCATAGTACTGTAATAAAGCCTTTCTTAATTCGTTGCGGCGCGGCGCACGTCAAGCACCTCGAAATGCGCGATTTTGCCGTTGGGAAGCTCCACGGTAATCTTCTCGCCCTTGGAAGCGCCAAGCAGCGCCATACCGATAGCAGACTGGTCAGAAATCTTGCCTGCCAGAGGGTCGGTTTCGTAGGAGCCCACAATGTGGTAATGCTTTTCGGCACCCGTATCGGTGTTCTTCACGTCCACCAAGGAACCAACGGAAACCTTGGTATGGTCGATTTCGGACTCATCGATAACGTGGGCGTTGGCAATCATATCCTCAAGCTCAAGAATGCGGAGGTTGATTTTTGCCTCCTCGTTCTTTGCTTCATCGTATTCACTGTTCTCGGAAAGGTCGCCGTAGCTTCTTGCCTTGGCAATTTCCTCCTTAACCTCAATAAAACGGAGCTTCAGGTCAGCAAGCTCATCTTGCAGGGCCTTATAGCCCGCGGGGGTGTAGGTTTTCATTTCAGCCATGATATTTCTCCCTTATATATAAAAAATGGTGGTTAACAGGATTAAGAATGGAACATATCCGAGCCATCAGAGCGCTTCTGGCTGGAAAAGAGGGTGTCCTCGTTGCTGCGCTTGCCCTTTCGGATAAAGACGAAGAGCAGAACCAGCGTCAGCGCCAAAAGCAGCGCCAGAACGCCCAAAAGCACCCAAAGCAGGATAGCCTCAAGGTCGCCCTTGTCGGTGTCGGGGCTTGTAACAGGGGGCGCGGGCGGCTCGGAAAGGTCGATGGACTCTATATAGGACACCGCCGCCTGCAGCTGGGCATCCAGCTCGTAGGACAAAAGGAAAAGGTTCACCGACTTGGCTTCATCGCTTAAGGATACAAGCTTGTCGGGTACGATGCCCACGTCGTGGTAGTTCTCGGAAAGAGGCGGGGCATAGTAGAAGGTGGTCAGAAGCAGCTGACCGCCCGTTTTGAAATTCAAGCCGCTTTGCCCGACGCCCTTGCCATAGGTGTTTTCTCCAATGATTTGGGCGTATTCAAAGTCGCGCAGACAGGACACAAAAAGCTCCGAGGCGCTGGCAGAGCCGCTATTGCATAAAACGGCAATGGGCTTGTTAAGAGAATGGTTCTTCGCCTTGGCAAAGTCATTCTGATAGGCGCCCTTCACGTAATCCTCTACCGAATAGTAGGAAACGGTGTCCCCGTCCTTGTATTGCAGACGCACCAAGGGAAGCCCCGTGTTGTCGGGCAGGATATAATCGAGGATACCGAGAACGCTCTGGAGCATACCGCCGGGGTTGCTTCTTACGTCGAAAATATAGGACAGAACTCCCTCTGCCTCCAGCGCCTCAACGGCGTCGCAGAACTGAGGGAAGGTGGTTTCGTTGAAGGAGGAAATGCGGACAAAGCCGATTTTTCCGTTCTCCGACTCCAAGACCTCGTAGGTCACGCTGTAAGAGGTGGTTTGGCGGCGCTCCATGGTGAAATGGAGAATGTCGGTGCCGCGCCGCACCGATACGGTGACGGTGGTCCCCTCCTCGCCACGGATTAAGTCAATGGCATCGTTGTAGCCGATTTTGGCAAAATCCTCGCCGTTGACCGCCACGATAATGTCGCCTCCCAGCATCCCTGCCTCCTCGGCAGAGGAATTCTGAAAGACCTGTACCACCTCGGCATAGCCATCGTCCGTCAAAAGAACGGAAACGCCAATGCCAACGTAGTTCACCGAGGCGTCCTGGGATGCCAAATCCTCCTCGGTGTAGTAATAACCGAAGCGGTCGCCGATTACCTGCTGGTAAGAGCGGATAAGGGCGGCGTTGACCAGCTCCTCCTCGTCTAACCTATCCAGATAATAGGAGGTGCCGAAAATATAGCAAAGCTCCGCGGCGGCGTCCTTCATCTGGGTAAAATCGTCAATGTAATAGGAATAGTATAAAAGATTGGTGGTGGCTAATTTTCCTGCGTCAAAGGACAGGGTGCCGCCCTCTAAAATAGCAATATTGGTTTCGTAAACGGAAATCAGCTCATCCATATCCACGGGGTTGCCGAGGCTGTCCTCTAAAATCTCCCCCGAGGCGCGCCAGCCGTCCACCTCCTCCTGCATACGCAGAGCGGCAGACGAGAAGCCCGCATAAATGGCTGCCTCTATAACCTCCTCGCCAAAATCTCCCGTTTCCGTGGCAAAGACGCCAAGGGAAAGAGAGGAAAGGAGAAGGCAGAAAAGCAGAAAAAGAACGGAAAGCTTTTTGATACGGTTTTTCATATACACTCCTGACCGTCAATCAGTGCCGTGAGGACGGCAATCAGAACTTGGTGGGCTTGTTGGTCAGATATTTCTTTACCATCAGGGCAACCTTAAAGGTGATAGCCTGATCGAAATTGCGCAAATCCAAGCCCGTAATCTTGCGAATCTTCTCCAAGCGGTATACCAGGGTGTTACGGTGCACGAAGAGGTTACGGGAGGTTTCGGATACGTTCAGATTGTATTCAAAGAAGCGCTGCACGGTGTCCAGCGTGTCCTTGTCCAAGGACTCCAAGGAGCCCTTCTTAAAGACCTCCTGCAGGAAAATCTCGCAAAGGGTGGTGGGCAGCTGATAAATCAAGCGGCCAATGCCCAGGTTGTCATAGCTGATAATGTTCTTCTCGGTGTCGAATACCTTGCCAACCTCCAAGGCAACTCTTGCCTCCTTGTAGGCGCGCGCCAGGTCCTTCAAGCCCGAAACAACGGTGGAAATACCAATAGAAACCTTGGAATAGAAGTCGGCGTTCAGCGTCTGGGCGATGGAAGCCGCCAGCTCCTCAACCTCCTCGGGCTCCTCGGTGGTGATTTCCTTCACCAAGACGATATCCTGATCGCCTACGCTGATAACGTAGTCGGTGTTTCTGTCGGGGAAGATGCTCTGGACGATTTCAAAGGGAAGCATATCCGTTCTGTTGTAGAACTTGATAAGGAAAATCACTCTGGTAGACTCGCTGTCAAAGTGCATCTCCTTGCTCTTGATATAAATGTCGCTGGGCAGAATGTTGTCTAAAATAATATTCTTGATAAAGGAGCTCTTGTCATAGCGCTCGTCATACAGGCTCTTGATGTTTCCAAAGGCAACGGACAAAATGCCGATAAGGGTTTCTGCCGCGGCATCCTCGCCCTCTACCATCATAATATAGTCCGTTCTACCGTTCACGTTGAGATAGCGGTATGTAAAGCCGCCCTGGCGCAGCGTGCCCTGGGCAAAGGAAAGCTCCTCGCGTACCCCGGGAAGCATCTCACCAATGCGGCGCAAATCGCTGCAAGCCACCAAAACGTCGGTTTCGTCCATGATACCTATCACGCCCTTGACGGTGTCCTTCATTTGATGAATCACATTTTGGAACAAACGGTTTGCCATTGTCGCGACCATAGCCTTTGCCTTGCAAAAGCTTCCTTTCTAATCAGTTGGTTCAACAGAGAAGAGGGGACTCGGTGCCGTTTAACAGACCGAGCCACCTTTTTCTCATCGGTGTATTTGTTTAACCTGCACTATATTTTAACGGATAATTGGTTATTTTGCAATAGGAAAATGAAAAAATTTCATAAAAATTCACTATTTTTTTTGTGAAAGTTGCCAAAAAGGCGAATTTTTGGTAAATACTACCAAAAATTCGCCAATAGCGCCCCCCAATGGGGGCTTTTTATTTTTCCAAAAAGGAGGAAAGCACCGAAAGGGCGTAAAGCGAAGCGGTTTCGCACCGCAGTATCCGTCCGCCCAGCCCCGTCATCAGAAGTCCCGCCTCCTTCGCCTTCTCCGCCTCCTCGGGAGAGAAGCCTCCCTCGCTGCCAATGACAACGGCAATAGAGGTGGGAAGTGCCTCGGGGGAAAGGGAAGCGAGACGCGCACGGATAAATTCCGTTCCCTCGCCCTCGTAGCAGAAAAGCGCCAAGGGGTGTCCCTTGCATTCCGCAAGCATTCCGTCAAAGGAGATAGGGGCGGCAACCTCGGGGAGAATGGCTCTGCCGCATTGCTTGGCTGCCTCGTGGGCAATCTTGGTCTGTCTTGTCACGGTGTGCTGGATTTTGTCCGCCTTGGGGCGCTTGATACAGCGGCTGCTTTCAAAGGGAACAATGCGGTAAGCGCCTAACTCCACCGCCTTTTGCACGATAAGCTCCAGCTTGTCCCCCTTGGGATAGCCCTGGTATAAGTAAATTTTAGAGGCAAGCTCGCTTTCGTCCGCCTGCTTTTCCAAAACCGTTGCGAAGACGCTGGTGCCGTCCATCCCGGAAAGGCGACAGCGGTAAAGAAAGCCCTCGCCGTCGCAAAGGGTAATCTCCTCGCCAACCGCCATACGCAGGGCGTAGGAGATATGATGGGCGTCCTCGCCCGTAAGGGTGGCTTCCCCCTCCCGAATGGCGTCGGGCGTTACGAAAAATCGAGGCATAGTCAGTCCTTTCTGTGGGCGAGAATGGCGCACCAATCCCGCTCGGTCTCTATTTTATCTATCGCCCAGCCGTTCTCGGCAAGCGCCGCCTCCACGTCAGGACGGCGAGGCTCAATAATGCCCGAGAAAATCGCCTTGGCATCTGCCGTCACGCAGTCGGGCAGCTGGGGAATCAGGCGCAAAACGATGTCGGCAACGATGTTGGCAAGAACGAAGCTGTATTTTCCACCCTCGGTGGGAACGTCCTTTACAAGGTCGGATACCATACAGGTGATGTTGTCAGCCCCGTCAGCCTCCACGTTCTCCTTTGCCACCTTCACGGCAACAGGGTCAATGTCGGTGGCAAGCACCGCCTCTGCCCCCAGCTTCGAGGCGCAAAGGGAGAGAATGCCGCTGCCCGTGCCAACGTCCAAAACACGCTCGCCGCCGAAGTGTGCCTCCTGCATCAGAAGCATCACAAGACGGGTGGTTTCGTGGGTGCCCGTGCCAAACGCCATACCGGGGTCCATACGGATAATCAGCTCGCCCTCCTTGGGGGAATAGTCCTCCCAGGCAGGCACCACCGTCACCCGTCCCAAGGGGATGGGGTGGTAGTATTGCTTCCAGGCCTCTGCCCAGTCCTCCTCCTTCATACCCTCGGTGGAGAGGGTCGCCTCCAGCCCCATGACGGCAAGGCGCTCCTTGACGAAGGAAATCGCCTCGGCAGGGTTCTCCTCGGCAGGCAAAAAGACGGAAACGGCAATATGGGTCTTGTCGGCGTTGAGAATGGCATCGTCAATGAGAGCGCCGTAAAGCCCGTCGGTGGTCACGTCGCTGTAATCCTCAATCATTAAGCCGTTGGCAACCATACTCATCATAGCGCAAAGAAGCTCCTCGTCCTCCTTTTTGCCGCGTAGGGTCAGCTTTATCCATTCATTGCTCATAGGGTAAAATCCTTTCTGCTGGTGGCGTACAGGGTGCGAAGGCTTGCCGCATCCTGCTCTAACTGTGTCTTTAACTCCTCCAAGGAGGAAAAGCGCTTTTCCTCGCGCAGTCGCCGTAAGAAGGCAACCGAGAGGGAGCGCCCGTATAAATCTCCCGAAAAATCGGGAAGATGGGTTTCCATGCGAAGCTCCCCTTGCCCCTCTACTGTCGGGCGTGTGCCAACGTCGGTAATGGCAGGGAAGCATTTTCCGTCTATTTTCACCGCCGTGGCGTATACCGCGGAGGCAGGCAAAAGGGTTTTCGGCTTCATATTGGCGGTAGGGAAGCCAAGAATAGCGCCTAACTCCTTGCCGTGAAGCACCTCGCCCGTTACGGTATAGGGGCGCCCTAAAAGCAGGGCGGCGTCCTCTACCCGTCCCTCGCCCAAAAGGCGGCGCACACGGGTGGAGGAAATCACCTCGCCTCCCTCGTATACAGCAGGAACGACCGCCGCCTCGGGAAAGAGCGCCAGCAGGTCCTCGGCGGTGCCAACGGCACCCTTGCCAAAGCGGAAGTTAAAGCCGCAAACGGCGCTTTTGGCGCGGCAAAGGAACTGTAAACAGTTCTTTACAAATTCTTCGGGAGAGAGGGAACGGACGGCGGCAAAGTCCACCAAAAACGCCACCTCAATGCCTGCCGCCTCAAACAGGCGCAGACGCTCCCCCTGGTCGGTCAAGGGGGCTTTGTCCTTAAAGCCGTCTGAGAAGGTAAAGACGGCAGGGCGCGCGCCAAGCGCGCGGGCAAGACGCACCGTTTCCTGTAAGAGCGCCATATGTCCCCGATGGACGCCGTCAAAATAGCCCAGCGCCACCACCGTATCAAAGGCAACGGGTGCGTCGGGCAAGGAGAGAATGGAAAGCATAAAAGCCCTCTTTTCTGTCAAAATATCAAGGATAGAGCCTTTTTCCTATGGAAAAAGCCACAAACAGTATACCACAGCTTTCCCTGCTTGTCAAGGGAAGAAGCCGTGCCCCAAGCCCACAAAACGGGAAAAAGGCCCCTCTTGGGTATGCGCTTCCTCTTTTTCATTGACAGACGGGGAAAACTGTGGTAAAATACAGAGGATAACAAAAAAGGCGGTGCTTTCTATGCAAAAGCTAAACGTGAAAAGAACAGTATTCATCGGTCTTGCGTTCCTGTCTATTTCTGCCTTCTGGCAGTTTTATGACCAAGTCATTCCGTATCTTTTGGAGTTTTCCTTTGGTGACACGCTGGAGGGAATGTTCGGTGCAGGCAGTAAAACGGCTGTCACCAACGTGATTATGTCCTTCGACAATATTCTGGCGCTCTTCCTATTGCCCTTCTTCGGGTCGCTGTCCGATAGGACTAATACCCGATTTGGCAAGCGGACGCCCTATATCGTCATAGGAACGCTTTTGGCGGTCTTTTTCTTAGTGACCATGGGCTTTGCTGAGCAGGCAAACAATTTCCCCATCTTCTTCGTGGCGCTCTTTTTGCTTCTGCTTTCGATGAGCACCTATCGCTCTCCTGCCGTTGCCCTGATGCCCGACCTGACCCCTGCCTCCCTGCGGAGCCGTGCCAACGCCATCATCAATCTGATGGGAACGGTAGGCGGCGGGGTATCTCTGGTTCTGGTTATGGTGCTGGTGAAAAAGGAAAAGCTACCCGACGGCACCTCCGCGCCTGCCTCCGATACGGTGTATTTGCCCGTGATGCTGGCGCTTGCCGCCTTTATGCTGCTGGCTATTGCCATTTTCCTTCTCACCGTCAAGGAGAAGAAAACGGCGGCGCTCTTGAAGCAGGAAAAGGCAGAGGACGAGGCGCCCCTGCCCAAAACCGCCCATCTTGCCGTGAGCCAGAAGGAAAGCAGACGCTCTCTTCTCTTTATTCTTCTTTCCGTTTTTCTTTGGTTTATGGCGTATAACGGCGTAACCACCGCTATCTCCCGTTACTGTGAGGACGTCTTTCACATCGGCGTGTCCGAGTCCTCGGGCTTCACACTGGTGGCGCTGGTGGCGGCGGCTATCGCCTTTATCCCCGTTGGCGCCCTGTCCGCCCGTATCGGGCGCCGGCCCGTCATCTTCATCGGCATCGGGCTGATGCTGACGGGCTTTATCGCCGCTACCTTTATGGGAGAGGCGCTGTTCCATTCCGCTAAAATTCTCTTTTATATCGTCTTTGCTATGGTGGGCATCGGCTGGGCGTCCATCAACGTCAACTCCTTCCCTATGGCGGTGCAAATCAGCAGCGAGGAGGATGTTGGCAAGTATACGGGCTATTATTACGCCTTCTCTATGGCTGCCCAGGTGGCAACCCCCATCGTGTCGGGTTTTCTGATTTCCTTCTGCGGCTACCGTATCCTCTTCCCCTACGCCGCCATCTTTATGGCGCTTGCCGCCGTTACCATGTGCTTCGTGAAGCACGGTGACGTCAAGGCAGAGAAGCGCTCGGTGCTGGAAAGCTTCGATACGGCAGACTAAGCCCCATCTTCTGAAAGGATATCGCTATGTATACCGTCTTGTATATTGCTATAGGGCTTCTTTCTCTTTTTGCCCTCTATTTCCTTCTTTTGATGCCCCGTGCCAAAAGAAAGGAGGCGGTGCCCTTGATGTCCGCCGCCTACGCCCACCGTGGGCTTTGGGGCAAGCGGCTTGCCGAAAATTCTCTTTCCGCCTTCCGTGCCGCCGTAGAGGCGGGGGTGGGCATTGAGCTTGACGTGCAGCTGTCCGCCGATGGGGAGGTCGTGGTGTTTCACGATGACCACTTAGGCCGTGTAACGGGGGAAAATGCCCGTGTCCGTGAGAAAACCGCCAAGGAACTTGCCGCCCTTTCCCTGTCGGGGACGGGAGAGGGTGTTCCCACCTTGAAGGAGGTGCTGGCGGTGGTGGACGGCAAGGTCCCCTTGCTTGTGGAGCTGAAAAGCGATTATGCGCGAACCCTTCTGTGCGAAAAAACCGCCGCTATTCTTGACACCTACAAGGGTCCCTATATGATAGAGTCCTTCCATCCCCTTATCGTCCGTTGGTTTCGCCGCCACCGTCCTGCCGTTGTCCGTGGGCAGCTTTATTCCTGGGTCTACGGCAAAAGGGGCAACCGCTCTCTTTCCTTTCTGATTTTGTCCTTATTGCTGCTTAACGTTGCCGCCCGTCCCGATTTTATGGCGTATGACGTGGAATGTCAAAGGGTGCTGCCCTTGCGGCTTTGCCTGTTGTGGCGACCCTATCGGGTGGTGTGGACGGTGAGAAAAAAAGAGCAGCTGCTTGCCGCTAAGGGAGCGGATACCGTTATTTTTGAAAGCATCGAGGAGGACGTTCTCGGTGCGGTAAAGGAAGAAAACCTATGACCTTAGAGCTTGTCGCCACCTGTCTTTTCGGCTTGGAAAGGCTGCTTGGCGAGGAAATTGATAGCCTTGGCTTTCACCGCACAGGCACCATTGACGGTAGAGTCAGCTTTTTGGCAGACGAGGACGGGCTTGCCCGTGCCAACGTGAATTTGCGCTTTGCCGAGCGTGTCTATATTCGCCTTGGCAGCTTCCGCGCGGAGAGCTTCGACCAGCTCTTTGAGGGCACGAAGGCATTGCCCTGGGAGGCGTGGATAGGCAAGAACGATGCCTTCCCCGTAAAGGGACATGCCATTCATTCCAAGCTTTTCTCGGTGCCCGATTGCCAGAAAATCGTGAAAAAGGCGATTGTGGAGCGCTTGAAGCGAGAATACCGCATCAGCTGGTTTGAGGAGAGCGGTGTCAAATACCAGGTAGAATTTTTCATTCTGAAGGACGAGGCGTCCCTGATGATTGATACCACAGGCGCCCCCCTGCATAAAAGGGGCTACCGTATCGAGGCAAACGAGGCACCCATACGGGAAACCCTGGCGGCGGCGATTGCCGCTATTTCCCGTCCCCTGCCCCACGTTTTGCTGTGGGACCCTCTGTGTGGCTCTGGCACCATCGCCATTGAAGGAGCGATGCTGGCAAGGCATATTGCCCCGGGCAAGAGCCGTCCCTTCGCCGCTATGGACTTTGCCGCCATTCCAAGGGGCGCCTGGCTCCGTGCGAGGGAGGAGGCAATCGAGGGAGAGGTAAACAACGGCTTCGAGGCATACGCCAGCGATATCAACCCCGATTCGGTGCGCCTTGCCGAGGCAAACGCCAAGCGGGCAGGGCTTGCGGATACCGTCCGCTGCTTTGAGGCGGATGCCCGTCATATCGCGCGGCTGGACCGCCGCGGCACCATCGTCACCAATCCGCCCTACGGGGAACGGCTTGGCACCGTCGAGGAGGCGCGCGCCCTCTATCGGGAGCTTGGCGCCTGCTTCCGTGAGCTTGCCCCCTGGCAGGTCTACGTTATCACCTCGGATAAGGAGTTCGAGCGCTACTACGGCAAGCGTGCCGACAAGGTGCGAAAGCTGTATAACGGAATGATTCCCTGCGCCCTCTATCAGTATTTTCAAAATAAAAAGTAAGCCAAGGGCATAAAAAATAAAAGCATCCTCCATACTACAAAGTGGAAGATGCTTTTTTATATTATTAGGAAGGGAACACTATGCAAGAGCTTACGGAAAAATATGAAGATAATCTGACACTCTTGAAGCGGCGCCTTGCCCCCGAGGAGAGCTTTGACGTGATTTGCCGTGAAATTCTGATAGGGAAGGATAGGGCGGCCTTTTTCTATATTGACGGCTTCACCAAGGATGGGGTGATGCAGCGGCTGATGCAGCACTTTATGGGCTTGAAGGGGCTGCCCGATGCCAAAACCTTTGCCGCCGCCAACCTGCCCTACGTGGAGGTGGACGTGCTGTCACAGGTAGAGCCGTTGCTGACGGCGGTTTTGTCGGGCGCCAGCGTGATGCTGGGCGAGGGCTTCGGTGCCTCGGCGGTTGTCATTGACAGCCGTACCTACCCTGCCAGGCAAACCGAGGAGCCCGATAGCGATAGGGTGATGCAGGGAGCGCACGATGGCTTTGTGGAAACCTTGATTTTCAATACCGCTCTTATACGCCGCCGCTTGCGTGACCCGCGCTTAGTGATGCACTATGAAAACCTGGGCGGCAGCTCCCGCACGGACGTGGTAGTCAGCTATATCAAGGGAAAGGCAGACGCCGGCTACGTCAAATGGCTGATAGGCAAGCTGCGCTCGGTGCATCCCGAATCCTTGACGATGGGGGCAGAGAGCCTGGCGGAAAGCCTCATTCGCCGCCGCTGGTATAACCCCTTTCCCAAAATACGGTATTTAGAGCGCCCCGATGCTGCCGCCGCCGAGCTGATGGAGGGAAGAGTTCTGTTGATTTGCGATAACTCTCCCCAGGTGATGGTCCTGCCCACCACCATCTTTGACTTTATGCAGGAAACGGACGATTATTATTTTCCCCCCGTCACGGGGTGCTATCTGCGCTTATTGCGGCATTTCGTTTTTTGGATGGCGCTTTTCCTTTTTCCCTCCTGGTATCTCTTGGTGCAAAACGCCGCCGTCCTGCCGCCTTGGCTGGGTATCTTTATCCCCAGGGAGGGAGGGCGTCTACCCCTGCTTTTGCAGATTTACCTTGCCGAGCTTGCCATTGACGGGCTCAAGCTCGCCTCTATGAACACCCCCAATATGCTGACCAATTCTCTCAGCATCATCGGCGGCTTGATACTGGGCGAGTTCGCCGTGGATATCGGCTGGCTTTCTCAGGACGTGATTTTTTATATGGCAATCGTGGCTATCGCGGGCTTCACCCAGCAGAACCGAGAGCTTGGCTACGCCGTAAAGCTGCTTCGGATGCTGTGGCTCGCCGCCACCGCCCTTTTCGGGCTTTGGGGATATCTCGTCTTTTTGGGTATCATACCCGTGCTGCTGGTCAGCAACAAAACCGTCAACGGCGGTATGAGCTACCTTTATCCCCTCATCCCCTTTTCGCCCCGTGCCCTTCTGCGCCTCTTTTTGCGCTTAGGCAAAAATGACGTCAAAACCGACCCTTACCCCGATAAAATAGAAAAAGGATAAACCCCGTCGACCCAAGAGCGGTGCCGCACGGCGCCGCTCTTGCCCTCTGCCCCCTCTTTTTTCCTTTCCCCTTGGCGCCTTTTTGTCGAAAAAAGCAATTTGCAAAAAAACTTTTTGAAAAAAATCGTAAAAACGCTTGACAAACTGAAAAGATGTTGCTATAATAATATCCGCGCTGATGCGGAATTGTGTAACGGTAGCACGACAGACTCTGACTCTGTTTGTTGGGGTTCGAATCCCTATTCCGCAGCCAAAAAATTCGACAGGTTTCGACCTGTCGAATTTTTTTATCCAAGCCGCAGGCTTGGTATATCATCAGCCCCTGCGGGGCTGGATATCATCACGGCAACGCCGTGTATCTCATCACGCGCCAGCGTGCATACAGGAACGCCAAGCGTTCCTCTTCCTGCGGCTTGATGATATACAATGCTCCGCATTGATGATATACCGCAACAAGTTGCGGATGATATACAAGGCTTCCGCCTTGATTTATTTATAAAAGTGTGGTATTATAAACACAGAAAGGCGGTGGAGCTATGGCAAAGAAAAAGCAAATAGAAACATACAAAGTTTTCAATCGTCGAATCATCTTGTTTTTGGCTTTGTTTATTATTTTGTTGATAGTTTCCAT
>JAFTSW010000024.1 GCA_017467085.1 Clostridia bacterium
CCACGGGACCCATTTATGGGTAGTAAGTAACAGTTGCATGGCTGGCAGGCCAATCTAAAGCGCACTTGTGCGCCGCCAGTAATATTTAGGGCTATGCCCGAAAATGAAATACCCCCCGTTATACGGGGGGATTTTTATTGCTTTGTATAATAATTTGTAAATCAAATTATATAAACCTATTGACAAAATTAAAAAAGAATGGTAAAATACAAATAGGAAATAATAGAAAGGACGTATATATGAAAAAGAACGTTTACTCCTTGGTGCTTTCCGAGGAGGTGGTGGATGCCGTTGACCGTCTGGCGTATCAGAACGGAACCAATCGCTCTGCTATGATAAACAGAATTTTGGCGGAATACGTGTCCTATACCACCCCCGCTATGCACCGCGAGCAAATCTTCGGCAGTTTGCTATCGGCGTTAGGAGAGGAGAGCATCAAGCATATTAAGACCTCCGATTCCTTTTCTGTTCTTGCCTCCTCCATCAGCTATAAATATAACCCAACGGTTCGCTATAGCGTGGAGCTGCACTTAAAGGAGGACTGCCTTGGCATCTTCAAGGCGAGTATGCGTACGCAAAATGCGGCGTTGATTGCCGTTATGGCGGATTTTTGCCTCCTTTGGCACCGTTTGGAGGAAGGAACCCTGGGCGGTGTGTCTGACAAAATTGAAGCGGCAAAATACAGCCGTGCCTTCGTGCTGCGCACAGACCGCACGCTTGGCGGTATGCTGAGCGCCGAGGGAGTCGGCGAGCTGATTGCCGCCTATATCCGTGCCTTTGATACGGCCATTAAGGAATATTTTCGGTTGATTTATTCTCCATCCCTTGCCCAAAGGGCAGTGGAGAACGTATATATGCGATACATTCGTAGCGCAAGTCATATTATTTGATAAGAAAAGGAGAGCTTGTATATGAATTTGCAAAAGATGACGCAAAAATCCATTGAGGCGCTGCAAGAGGCGCAAAATATCTCGGTTGAAAACTCCAACCAGGAATGGCGGCAGGAGCACGTTCTTTTGGCGCTTCTGACTCAAAAGGAGGGGCTTATTCCGTCCCTTTTGAAGAAGATGGAGGTAGACGTGACGGGGCTCTCCATTGACGTGGAGGCGGAAATCCAAAAGGCGCCTAAGGTATCGGGCGTGACCCAGGATAAGCTCTTTATTTCCGTGGATTTGGACAGAGCCGTGCGCCAGGCGGAACAGGAAGCCGCCGATATGGGGGATAGCTACGTGTCCGTAGAGCATTTGATGCTGGGACTTATCAATGCCCCCTCGCACGCCTTGAAAAAGATTTTCTCCACCCATCGCATAAGCAAGAGCGCCTTTTTGAACGCTTTGCGGACGGTACGGGGCAACAGACGTGTAGACTCCGACAATCCCGAGGAAACCTATGATGCCTTGAAGAAATACGGGCAGGATTTGACCGAGCTTGCCCGTAATCAGAAGCTGGATCCCGTTATTGGGCGCGATGAGGAAATTCGTAACGTTATTCGCATTTTGTCCCGTAAAACCAAAAATAACCCCTGCTTGATTGGCGAGCCCGGCGTTGGTAAAACGGCAATCGCCGAGGGGCTTGCCCTTCGTATTGCCCGTGGCGACGTGCCCGAAAATCTGAAGAACCGCACCCTCTTTTCCTTAGATATGGGCGCCTTGATTGCGGGCGCCAAGTTCCGCGGTGAGTTTGAGGAGCGCTTGAAGGCCGTCCTCAACGAAATAAAGGCGTCTGAAGGGAAAATTTTGCTCTTTATCGATGAGCTGCATACCATTGTCGGCGCAGGCAAGGGGGAGGGCTCTATGGATGCGGGAAACCTCTTGAAGCCTATGCTGGCAAGGGGTGAGCTGCACTGTATTGGCGCTACCACCTTGAACGAGTACCGCCAGTATATCGAAAAGGACTCCGCATTAGAACGCCGCTTCCAGCCCGTATTGGTAGAGGAGCCGACGGTGGAAGACACCATTTCTATCCTGCGCGGCTTAAAGCAGCGCTACGAGGTGTTCCACGGTGTCACCATCCAGGATGCGGCAATTATCGCCGCCGCCACCCTCTCTAACCGCTATATTTCCGACCGCTTCCTCCCCGATAAGGCGATTGACTTAATTGACGAGGCGTGCGCCGTGATTTGCACGGAAATGAACTCTATGCCCACCGAGCTGGATGAAATCTCGAGAAAGATTATGCAGCTTGAAATTGAGGAGGCGGCGCTGAAAAAGGAAACGGATAAGCTTGCCAAGGAGCATTTGGAGCAAATTCAAAAGGAGCTTTCCGAGCTGCGCGATACACTTTCCACGATGAAAGCAAAATGGGAGGCGGAAAAGGACAGCATCGGAGAAGGGCAGCGCATCCGCGAGGAAATTGAAAAGGTCAAGCTGGAAATCGAGCAGGCACAGGATAAATACGATTTGGATAAGGCTGCTGCCTTGAAATACGGTAAGCTTCCCGAGCTGGAGGCGCGGCTGAAAAAGGCAGAGGAGGAGAAGCAGGAGGCGCGCGTTCTCTTGCGTGACAAGGTCACCGAGGAGGAGGTTGCCCGTATCGTTGCCCGTTGGACGGGAATACCCGTATCCAAATTGATGGAGGGAGAGCGTGAAAAATTGCTCCATTTGGACGAGATTCTCCATCGGCGTGTGATTGGACAGGATGAGGCTGTAAACGGCGTCTGCGAGGCGATTTTGCGCTCCAGAGCAGGTATTCAGGACCCCAACCGTCCCGTTGGCTCCTTCCTGTTTTTAGGGCCTACGGGTGTCGGAAAAACCGAGCTTGCCAAGGCGTTGGCAGAGGCGCTGTTTGACGATGAGGGCGCTATGATTCGTATTGATATGTCGGAATATATGGAAAAGTATTCCGTTTCCCGTTTAATTGGCGCCCCTCCCGGATATATCGGGTATGACGAGGGCGGTCAGTTGACCGAGGCGATTCGCCGCCGTCCCTACGCTGTGGTTTTGCTTGACGAAATCGAAAAGGCGCACCCCGATGTATTCAACGTGCTTTTGCAGGTGTTAGATGACGGCAGAATTACGGATAGCCAGGGAAGAACGGTTGATTTCAAGAACGCCATCATCATTCTGACCTCTAATCTTGGCTCGGATATGATTTTGGAGGGCATCGAGGACGGCGAGATTTCCGCCGCCGCAAGAGAAGGCGTTACGGCGCTGTTACGCCGCAGCTTCCGTCCCGAGTTCTTAAACCGTCTGGACGAAATCGTCTTTTATAAGCCCTTGACCCGTGAAAACGTTCGCTCCATTGTAGGTCTGCTTTTGGGGCGCTTGGAGGCAAGGCTCTCCGAAAAGCGCATTTCCTTGACGGTAACGGAGGCGGCTTGCGACTTGATAATTGCCCGTGCCTATGACCCCACCTTTGGCGCCAGACCCCTAAAGCGCTTCCTGCAATCGGAAATCGAAACAATGATTGCAAGGAAAATGATAGCGGAGGATTTGGCACCCGATACGGTTTTGCGTGTTGACGTGCGGGATGAGCAGCTTGTTCTCGATAAGTTGGACTAAAATTGTTGACTTTTCGTGGAAAATGGTATATAATATGGCAGTAAATCGTAGAAAAGGAAAGAAACAATGACAAAAATCGATATATTTTCCGGCTTTTTGGGAGCAGGTAAAACCACTCTAATTAAAAAACTGATAAAAGAGGCGTATGCAGGCGAAAAGCTCGTTCTGATTGAAAACGAATTTGGAGAAATCGGTATTGACGGCGGCTTTTTGCAGGACGCGGGCATCAACATCACCGAGATGAATTCGGGCTGTATCTGTTGCTCCTTGGTGGGCGATTTCGGAAAGGCGCTGCAAAAGGTGCTGGATGAATACGCCCCCGACCGCATTCTGATTGAGCCCTCGGGTGTCGGCAAGCTTTCTGACGTTGTCAGAGCCGTGGAGAGTATTCACGCGGAAAATGCTGTTCTCAACGCCACCATTACCGTGGTAGACGCAGGGAAGTGCAAGATGTATATGAAGAACTTCGGCGAGTTTTTCAATGACCAGGTGACCCATGCGGGAACGGTCATTCTCAGCCATACCGCCCGTCTTTCCGAGGACGCCGTGCAAAAGGCTGTTGCGCTTGTCCGTGAGCATAATGCCGATGCCGCCATCGTCACCACCGATTGGGACGTTTTGGACGGCAAGCAAATTCTTGCCGCTATGGAAAAAGCAAACGCCCTCTCCGATGAGCTGAAGGCGCTTGAAAGCGAGGCGGCACACCACCATCACCACCCCGGTGAAGAAGAGTGTGACGATGAGGAGTGCGAGTGCCATCACCATCACCCCCACGATGATGATGACGAGGATGAGCATCATCA
>JAFTSW010000025.1 GCA_017467085.1 Clostridia bacterium
AGCCCCTTTTCTATAAGGTTTATAGGGCGGCGAAGATGGGCAGGGCAAGCTGCCAGGCAAGTCCAAGAATATTGACCGCCCAAAAATACCAATGCTTGGTTTTATGGCGAAAGAGGTTCATTCCCACCAAGGCGCCAACGGCGCCGCCAAGGAAGCCAAACAGCAAAAGGACGGACTCCTTGATGCGCCAACGTCCTTTTTTTGCCTTGTATTTGTCCGCACCGTAGAGAATGAACGCGACAAGGCTGACAACGGCAAGGACGATAACGTATCCGATATAAAATTCTCGGCTCACGGTCTTCCCTTCCTTTCGGTTTTTATTTTCGTTTTTACTTTAATCGCGGTGAAAGAGCTTTTTGGTTTGGTACATAGGCTCCGAGGTCAGGTTGATGCCTAACTTCTTTAAGACGTTCTCGTCCACGGGCGCTAAGATGACAGAGGAATGGGCTTCACAGCCGCGCAGCTTATCTAACTGCTCCAAGGCAAGCTTGGCGTTGGGATTGGTAACGGCGGAAACAGAAAGAGCCACCAAAATCTCGTCGGTATGCAGACGGGGGTTATGGTTGCCAAGGTGCTTGACCTTCAGCTCCTGCACGGGCTCGATAATTTCGGGGAAAATCAAATGGATTTCATCGGGAATGCCTGCCAGCTTCTTCAAGGCGTTCAGCAGCATTGCCGAGGTTGCGCCGAGCAGCGAGGAGGTCTTGCCCGTGACGATGGAGCCGTCGGGCAGCTCTAAGGCGGCGGCAGGAGAGCCCTCCTTCTCTGCCTTGGCGTTGGCAGCCTCGATAACGGGGCGCTCGCTGATTTCAATACCCAAAAGATTGATAAGGAGCTTGATTTTCTCCACGTCCGCACCCTCGGAAAGTCCCTTTCTTTGGTTGCAGAGGGCGGAATAATAGCGACGGATAATTTCAAGGTGGGACGCGCGGCGGCACGCCTCGTCATCAATGATGCAGTTGCCTGCCATATTGACGCCCATATCCGTAGGAGATTTATAGGGACATTCTCCGCTGATTTTTGCCATCATAGCGGAAAGGACGGGGAAAATTTCCACGTCACGGTTATAGTTGACGGTGGTAACGCCATAGGCGTCTAAATGCCAGGGGTCAATCATATTGACGTCATTCAGGTCTGCCGTTGCCGCCTCATAGGCAACGTTGACGGGGTGACGCAGGGGAAGGTTCCAGATGGGGAAGGTTTCAAACTTGGCATAGCCCGATTTGATACCGCGCTTCTGGTCGTGATAGAGCTGGGAAAGGCAGGTTGCCATCTTGCCGCTTCCGGGTCCGGGAGCGGTGACGATAACGAGAGAGCGGGAGGTTTCGATAAATTCGTTCTTGCCGTAGCCCTCGTCGCTGACGATGGTGGCAACGTCCGCAGGGTATCCGGGAATAGGATAGTGACGGTAGACCTTCACGCCCAAAGACTCCAGGCGGTGCTGGAACGCCTCGGCAGACTGCTGGTCCTTATACTGGGTCAGCACCACGCTTCCCACGTAGAAGCCAAAGCCACGGAAGGCGTCAATCAGACGGAAAACATCCTGGTCATAGGTGATACCCAGGTCGCCTCTGACCTTGTTTTTCTCGATGTCCCCCGCATTGATGACGATAACGATTTCCGCCTCGTCCTTCAGCTGCACCAGCATTTTGATTTTGCTATCGGGTGCAAAGCCGGGGAGGACTCTCGATGCGTGATAATCGTCAAAGAGCTTGCCGCCAAACTCTAAATAGAGCTTACCGCCAAACTTGTCAATCCTTTCTCGGATTTGCTCGGACTGCATTCTGATATATTTTTCGTTGTCAAAGCCTATTCTGCCCATACCTAATTCCTCGCGCCGCTTACGGCAATTTTTTCCCAACGGGTTCTTACAACGTACTATTGTAGCATATCTTTTTCTTTTTTTCAACAGTATTTGCGAGATTTTTGAAAGAAAAGTATTTTTTTATTGCTTTTGCAATTTTGGCAAAGGGGTTGCTTTTTCTCTCTCCTTGTGCTACAATATTTCTTGGTTTTATATATCAGCGGTGAATGCTTGCGGCTTGCGTTTCGCAAAGCCGCCCCATTCCAAAAAAGAAAGGACGCCTTCGCAGGGGCGAAGGCTACGGTTATACTAATGAAAAATTCTTCTGCGAAAGAGATTATCTCGCGGCTTTTGCTGCGCTCCACTGCCCTTTGCGTGATTCTGACCTTTGTTTTTTTCATTGCCTTTGCCATCACCCAAGGGGGTCTTTCGATGGCGGCGATGCCCTTCACCCGTTTTCTCTTCGTATATCTTTTCTCCCTTGCCATGGTTGGCGCCTTGTACCTGTTGAAGCTGCCGCTTCCCTACGGCGCCTGCCTGCTTTTGCACTATCTCGCTTCCATTCTCGCTCTCTTTTTGCTCTTCACGGGCGTGGGCACCCTTTCCTTTAAGAGAACCAGCGGCATTATCGCCTTCTTCATTTTCTTCACCCTGCTGTACGCCGCCGTTATGGGCATTTATACCCTGCTTCGCCGCCGCAAGAGCAAGGGCACCAAGAAGGAAAAGGAAGAGCCTAAGTACGAGAAGATGTTTTAAGCTGTTTCACTAAAAAATCTACAAGAAGGAAGCTTTTTAAGTAAAGGCCACGGTTATAAAAAAGATGAAAAAGGGATTATTTATCCTTGCAGCTCTGCTTTTTGTATGTCTTACGCTTTGCTTTACGGCTTGCGGCCCAGCTGACAACGGGCAAGAAGAACATACCCACACCTTCAACTTGCAAAAAACAGATGTCAAGTATCGAAAGGCTCCTGCCTCCTGTACGAGCGCAGCTGAATATTTTTATTCCTGCGAATGCGGTGAGGCAGGTATTGACACCTTCGAAAGCGGTGAGCCTATTCCCCATACCTATGACCGACAAAACACAGATGGAAAATATTTGAAGACTGTAGCGTCCTGCACAAGTGCGGCTGAATACTATTATTCCTGTGCGTGTGGCGAGGCAAGCACCGACACCTTCCAAAGCGGTGAGCCTTCCCACACCTTTGACCTGCAAAACGCGGAGGACAAGTATATAAAGACTGCCGCTTCCTGCACGAGCGCGGCTGAATACTATTATTCCTGCACGTGCGGCGAAGCAGGTACCGACACCTTCAAAAGCGGTGCTTTGGCCAACCACGTCTTTGCTACCGAATGGACGGCAGATGACAGTTATATTTTCCATTCCTGTTTGAACAGCGATTGTACGGAAGTGTCGGACAAAACCAGCCATTATCTTTCCTTCCTCGTCAAAAGCGATAGTACTTGTAGCGTCAGCACATGTAATGACGGCGCCAGCGCAGTTATTATTCCGTGCACCTATGAAGGTTATACCGTTACAAGTATTTCCGATCGCGCCTTTTGCAATTGTTCAAACTTGACTTCTATTACCATTCCCGATAGCGTTACCAGTATTGGTGTTGATGCTTTTTTACATACCGGTTATTATAACAATAACGCAAACTGGGAAAACGGCTTGCTTTATATCGGGAAGCATTTGATTGATGCAGATGACTTCTCTATTTCCGGCACCATTGCTGTCAAAGAAGGAACAATTTGTATTGCGGATTGTGCCTTCGTGTATTGCGACAACAGTTTAACCTCTATCACCATTCCCGATAGCGTTATCAATATTGGTCACTCTGCCTTTCTATCTTGCTCAAGCCTAACTTCTGTTTCTTTAGGAAGTGGTATCACTGACATTGGGAAAAATGCCTTCGAGAGGTGTACAGGCGTGACGATGTTTACCTACCGAGGCACGCTGGAAAAATGGAACAGTATCGCAAAGGACGCCACTTGGAATGATGGGCTGCCGAGCACCTTGAAAATTTCCTGCACTGACGGGGACATTGAACATTATTTTACTTTTGCGAAAATCTCCGACACGACCTATGCGTTGGTTGACTGTGATGGCGGCAACTTTGGCCAGGGCTTCCCCTACGTTGTCATTCCTTCTACCTTTGCAGGCTGCGCCGTTACAACTATTGAAAGCGGCTCGCTTGCCGGACTGTACACCATTACGATTCCTGAGTCTGTTACGCTGATAAAATCGGGAGCCATAAGAGATCCCTATCCTGAGCTTCAAGCAATCTATTACGGGGGAACAATTGACGACTGGAACAACATCACAAAGGAAAGCGGTTGGATGCCTTCTCGCCACAAAGCGCCTGACTTTGCGATTTGGTGCAGTGACGGAAGCATTACGCCCTAAAGACATACATATTACACCGATGGGAATTTGACGAAATAAGTAAAAACCGAAGGAGCGAACGCACGGCGTTCGCTCCTTTTTTGGTGAGGGTTGGGGGCACGAATTTTATAGACCCTTTACAGAATATATACAAAAATGAATTGACGGCAAGG
>JAFTSW010000026.1 GCA_017467085.1 Clostridia bacterium
CCATAAGGTTTTGGAGAAAAAATAACGGCGTATGCTTTCGATAAATCGCTTGCAATATCGTATATTACTGCGCGCTTTCTCGGCGCCTCCACTCGCTATTTTTTGTCCAAAACTGCTTCGCACCCTACGGCGAATAAATTTTTGATGGATTTTGTTGTGATTTGTCGCCGTAAAGTACCACTTTACAAGGCAAAGCGCGACGAAAGATGCGAAAATCTATCGTCGCAGGGCTTGTGCGTTCGATTCCCTTACGGCTAGCCAAGCGCAAAAGGCACCCTCCAGAAGAAAGGGACATTCTATGATGACTTACGTTCTTTACAATCCCCTTGCCTCTAACGGAAACGGCGAAGCAAGCGCCCATTCTCTGGGTCTTCCCGAGGAGGGCACCAAATACGTGGACGTCCGCCGCATTGGCGACTTTATCGTCTATTTGGACGGCAAGTCCCCCTCCGACCGCATTATTCTGGCGGGCGGTGACGGAACGCTTCACCATCTTATCAATGAGCTGAAGGGCTTTTGCCCCGCCCATCCCCTCTACTACTATCCCTGCGGCAGTGGCAACGATTTTGCCAGAGATATTCCCGACGATAAAAAGGAAAAGGACGGAACGATTTTGCTCAATCCCTACCTTTCCCACCTGCCCAAGGTCATTATCGGGGACGAGGAGCGCTATTTTATCAACGGTGTTGGCTACGGCATTGACGGCTATTGCTGTGAAGAGGGCGACCGCATCCGCGCCTCTGCCCCCGGGCAGCCTATCAACTATACCGCCATCGCCATCAAGGGTCTGCTCTTCCGCTTCAAGCCCAGAAATGCTATGGTGACGGTGGACGGGGAGGAATTCGTTTTCCCCAAGGCGTGGCTTGCCCCCACGATGAAGGGCCGCTACTACGGCGGCGGTATGATTGCCGCTCCTCATCAGGACAGACTGGACCCTGACGGCAAGGTCACCCTGATGACGATGTACAAAACGGGCAAAATCAGAACCCTTATGGTTTTCCCCTCCATCTTCAAGGGGGAGCATATTTATCACAAGTACGTAAAAACCGTCAGCGGAAAGGAAATCACGGTTGCCTTTGATAAGCCCTGCGCCCTGCAGGTAGACGGAGAAACCTTCTTAGGCGTCACCTCCTATACGGTAAAGGCGCAGGGACCCTCCGATGACGTGAAGGCGAAGGACGCCGCCGTAGCGGAAAAGGCGTGAGGGCTCCGCCCCCGCGCATATATACAGTATATAAATAAAAGGAAGGAAAAGGAAGCAGTATGTTGATTCACCTTTGTCTATGCGCCCTGTCGCTTTTAGGAATGAGCGGCTTGGTGTTCGGTCTTGGCATTTCCCCCTGGTTTTATTTTGCGACGCCCGTAGCCTATGCGGCGCTGGCGGCGGCATACCTTATCATTTTGCTTTTTATTTCCTTCTTCCTGCCAACCAAGAAGCCGGGCAAGAGCATTCCCTTCTGCCGCTTTATTCTCTACCATTCCCTGCGCTGGTTCCTGGTTTTGTTCCATACACGGGTGGTGATAGAGGGCGAGGACAAGCTCCCCAAGGAGCCCTTCGTCCTGATTTCCAACCACCGCTCCAACCTTGACCCCATCGTCACCTTCGCCGCCTTCCCCAAGCGGAAGCTTTCCTTTGTTTCCAAGGTGGAAAATATGAAAATCCCCGTGGCAGGCCCCTTTATCGCCGCCAGCGGATTTTTGGGAATCGAGCGCGGCAAGCCCAAGCAGTCAGTCCGTATCATTGAAAAGGCAGCCGATATGGTAAAGGACGAGGGCTTTGACTTCGGCATTTACCCCGAGGGCACCCGTAGCAAAACCACCGCCCTTCTCCCCTTCAAGCGCGGCGCCTACGTCATGGCACAGCGTGCCGAGGCACCCATGGTGGTGATGCTGACGGAGGGCACAAGAGATATGCGGTTTTTGAATCCGAAACGAACCACCGTGCGCCTCTCTGTCCTTACCGTCCTTCCCAAGGAGGAGGTCCTCGCCACGGACGCCGCCGACCTTGCCCAGCAAACCCGTCAGATGTTTTTGGATACGGGGATTTTTGATAAAGAATAAAACAGCGTGATGACATCACGCATCGAGATAAATCCCGCAAGGGATTTTTCTCATATCGATTTGCCGCATAGCGGCAATACCACTCCGCCCAAGGCGGAATATCACTTTCGCATAGCGAAAATATCACTGCCGCAAAAGCCCCTTGAAGTTTTCACTTCAAGGGGCTTTATCAATATGTCGGCGTTGCCGACTTGATTCGAGGTATTTTCACCCAAGGCTGTGCCTTGGATGAAAATTTGATGCAAGCTAAGGCGTGGGGCACTGCCCCGTCTTAGCTGTTTTCAGCTTTAATCATTATTTACAAATCAAGACTATTGGGGTCTAACAAGAAATCAAACAAGCCAATAGTTAATATTCCGTTATCGTCACGGTAAGGCTTTATATCATCACGGACAACAATAATTTTCTTAAAGGAATCGTTTGCTTTTATAAGCGAGCGTACCTCTTGTTCTCTCTTTTCGGGAAGAAAAGCGTTAAATGCCGACTGAACGTAATATTTATTATTGCCTTTGTTTGCGATAAAGTCGATTTCTAATTTCTTTTTAATATATTTGCCGTCTTCAAGCTTTTCTTTTACTTCCACAAGACCAACGTCAACGTTAAACCCACGCATACGAAGCTCGATATAAATAATATTTTCCATAATATGCGTTTCTTCGGTTTGACGGAAATTAACGACGGCGTTTCTAATGCCCAAATCGGTAAAATAATGCTTGGCAGGCGTTGCCATATATTTTTTGCCCTTGACATCAAAACGTTTTGATTTTTCAAGAACAAACGCATCTTGTAAATACTGCAGATATTTAGCAATCGTTCTATCCGTAATAGAAGAATCGGATACACTCTTAAAAGTATTCGAAAGCTTTAACGGATTAACCAGCGAGCCGATAGAGGAAGAAACCACTTCAAGGAGGATTCCAAGCTCGATTTGATTATGAATACCGTTGCGCTCAACAACGTCATTAATATAAACGTTATTTAGCTGTCCGGAAAGGTAGTTCATTTTGGCTTCATCACTCTTTTGGAGCAAAACAAGCGGTAAACCGCCAAAGGTATAGTAATCTTTCCACGCCTTTTCAACTCTACCGTCATAAACAGAACAAAACTCGGAAAAAGATAGCGGATACATTCTTATTTCGTCGCCACGCCCACGAAATTCGGTCACAATATCTGATGATAGAAATTTAGAATTGCTTCCTGTAACGTAAATATCTACGTTAGGAAGTCTTAAAAAACCATTGAGTATAGCGACAAAGTTAGGTGCCTTTTGGATTTCGTCAAGAATGATATAGTGCGTATTATTATCTTTGATACGTTCTTTTACGTAATTGGTAAGAGCCATAGATTCAAGTAAAGGTAGGCTTTCCTCTGAATCAAGCGCGACCTTTATAATATGGTCATTATCAATCCCTTTATCATGAAGATAATTACAAAAGAGAGTGTTTAACAAATACGATTTGCCGCAACGTCTGATTCCTGTAACAATTTTTATTAAACCGTTATTTTCTCTGTCAATAAGTTTTTGTAGGTAAAAATCTCTTTTAATTTCCATAAGCGCACCGCCGTTTCGCTTTTCGGGAACATTTCCCCGTTTTTCGTAATTTTATTATATCTTATATATAAAGAAATGTCAAGGGCCAATGAAGCATAATGGAAAAGTCTTGTTGGAAATATATGCTCGGCTATACATTATATAAGCCTTCCCCGATAGGTAGAAATGCGTGTTATCCTTAACGGAGAACACGCAATGAATTGCAACCTCGCGATTGCGTGAATTGAAAGACAAGCTTTCATGAATTGCCGAGAGCTTACAGCTCTTCGGCATGAATTGTGCCTATCGGCACATTGGTTGCAATTCAATTCATGTGAGCGTCGAATTGCAAAGCAATTCCGCGAGCAATGCATGGCGAAGCCAATTCATGATGCGTTAGCATCAATTCATTCACAGAAAACAAACAGAGCAAGAATCTAAGGGTTTTTTCCTTGTACTCTTGCTCTCTTTCTGTTGTATAAGGGTTTGGGCTTAGCCCAATGTGCCGAAAAAGCCGCCGAAGCGGCTTTTTCGGTGCCTCACCTCAAAAGAGGTGTGGCAGCTCTTGGACTGAGAGTAAGAAAAGCACCGCTTGCGCGGTGCTTTTCTGGTGCGGCATCTCTTGCGAGATGCCGTAGCTCTTGCGCTGAGAGCAGGCTTGAAACGGCGTTCTTTGGGCGTTCAGAGAACGCACAAAGAACTGAGAGCAGAAAAAGCCGCCGAAGCGGCTTTTTCGGTGCCTCACCTCAAAAGAGGTGAGGCAGCTCTTGAACTGAGAGCGGTGGCTCGCAACGCAAACC
>JAFTSW010000027.1 GCA_017467085.1 Clostridia bacterium
GCAATGTACTTGCGGATGTTCGAATTTTGAATTTTCACATACAGGCAAACAAACAAGAGGCATTTTCGCTCCTTTTATTATCAAGAAAAATGGACAGTTAATTCTGAAAGCTGTTTGTCCTTGTGGCAACTCAATAATTGTATATGATTCAACGCAAGATGGCACTCACGCTCACAATAATACTGATTCGCCATACGACTTTACACCATTAACGGTAAAATCATTGCCGAATCAATTATCAGTAGTAATAAAATATAACTACTTCCCCGAAAAGCTTAAAACCGGTGAATCTTATTCAAATCAATTTGAAAATTGTTTTATTCATATTATTGATGAAAATGGAAAAGAAGGAAAAGCTTTGATTGAAGAATGACCTTTGGACACCTTTTTTTCGCTTTTACCTATGTTCAGACACCTTTTAGTACGTTTAAGGCAACAAAAAACGCACTTTTGTCTACCGACAAAGGTGCGTTTTTTGAATGATGTTTGCCTGCGGCAAATGATGACGGCTTCACCTAATGATGTGTGGCTTTGCCACATTTTTCGGCAAACATCGCATCATTGCGGAACGCAGTGGCGCAACATCATTTTGAGCGAAGCGAAAAACATCATATTGCCGCAGGCGATGCTTCATTGATGATATACAATGCTTCGCATTGATGCTATCCACGGCTTTGCCGTGATAAAGATGCGAAAAATTACCCCACTCAACCAACGGTATGTTGATTTTTTATCCGCAACGGGCTATGATAATAGCGAAAGGAGGTTAATATGGACCAAATAAAAATTGGGAAATTTATTGCTGAGCGCAGAAAAGGGGTTGGCTTGACCCAGATGCAGCTGGCAGAAGAGCTGAATATCACAGACCGCGCCGTGTCCAAATGGGAAACAGGCAGAGCGCTGCCCGATTCCTCTATTATGCTGGAGCTTTGTGAGATTCTACACATCACCGTGAATGATTTATTATGTGGGGAGGTAATTACAATGGATAATTACAGCAAGGAGTTAGAAACCAATTTGATTGAAATGATACAAGAAAAGGAGGAGGCAGATAAAAGACTTCTTCGTTTAGAGCTCGTTATGGGCATCTGCTGCCTTCTGCCGGCAATTGCTGCCGTTATCATTGCTTTAACCGTCCCGATGGCGGAATGGTTGGGGAGCGTGATTGTAGCGGCTAGCCTGGTTCCTCTTTTGATTGCAACGCCGTTTGCGTTAAAAATTGAGCAAAAGGCAGGATACTATGAATGCAAAAAATGCGGCCACAGATACGTGCCTAAATATGTAAACGTTTTTGCCGCTATGCACCTGCATACAACAAGGTATATGCGCTGTCCCAAATGCCAGAAAAGGTCCTGGCAGAAAAAGGTGATACGCAAGGAATAAGAGGGCTCTGCCCTCTCCCCTTGACAGACGCCCTGTATTATGCTAAAATGAAGAAAAAACAAGCTTGCGAGGACTTATGGCACACAGCAAAAAATTAAAGCGCGGAAAATCCTTTTACGTAGAAAACTGGAATCCTTCCGCTAAAAAATTTATCAATACCTGCGTCCTTTGCGGTGCTGAGGGTTACAACCCTTCTATTGACGAGGAGGGGTTTCTCTACAACGAGGCAAAAACCGTCACCAATCACGAGCATTACGCCATTCACGCCTCGCTGACCAGCATCCTCAAGCCCCTTCCCTTGGATTCCCTTGGACGTTGCCCTGACTGCGCCAAGAGAATGGATAAGACCTAACACTTCTTACACATACCGAAGGAGGAATATAGTCGCTATATGCACACGAAGCTTTTAGAAAAACTCGGGGCGGACGCCCGTATTACGCAAGCGGTAAAGAAAACACGCAAGCAGGGATATCTGAAGCTCGGCATTTACGGGGCTTTCGTTTTGGCGCTTGCCGTTATTCTCCCTTTTGCCTGCAAGCTTGACGCTTGGGGCTGGGGTATTTCCCTTTTTATTGCCGCTTTGGCTATCCTGCTTCCTCTTTTTGTTTACATCAAGAAAAAACCGCAGATATTTTGCGGCAAGGTTGAAAAAATGGAGGAAGACCGCAAGGTTGTGCCGCAAAAAGGAACGGCGGCGTTTGGTCGGTTTAATATGCACACAGCAGAGGTTTATCAGCTAGTCATAGCCATCACCGACGAAAGCCACGGGATGCAGGTACTGTACTGCCCTTCCCAATACGAAAAAATAATAGCGATAGGCGATACACTTTTATACCATTCGGCTCTGCCGTATCCTGCCCATCTATCCAATCCTACTAAATGCATTTGTATGCATTGCGGCACAATGCAGTCGTCGAGCAACCAAGCCTGTATCACCTGCGGCGCCGACCTCTACACCGTTTACACCGTTACTGAAAACAGCTGATACACACAGCGGCAAGTGAGATTTCACTTGCCGCTTTTCATTTACTTTCTCTACTTGAAAAAACAGAAAACGTGTGATATACTTATCTCGTACAGGCGCTGTGACGCCCTTATAAAAGTCGAAAGGAAGCAATTATGAAATCCGAAATTATTTACAGCAACGATTCTACCTGGTTCAGCAGATACGGAGAGTACGAAGGAAGCTCTATCGTTATTTCCGCCAACTTTGACAATCCTGCCGCCTGGCCCTACACCTACAAGCGCTACGAAACGCTGGACGATGAGAAGACCGAGGTGGAGTCCAAGAATCTGCCCCGTGATTTATACCAGAAAATCAAGGACATTATCGCAAGCCACCGCGAGCTTACCACCTGCAAGGAGCATACGCAGAACGCCGTCAGCGACGGCTCGGACGATGCTTACTATTTTGCCTGCGACGCCTTTTCCCGTCATATTTACGGCGCCTCGGTTCACAGCTGTGGACGATACGAGGCAGAGGAGCTTCCCGCCCACAGAAGAACCGAGAACTACATCGTTTACACCATTGTAACCGAAATCACCAACGCCTTGCAAGCTGCGGGCTTTGACGTATACTGCTGACGCTATGACGGTAGAAGAAAAAATCAAAATCATTGAGGCCACCTCCTCCTTTGCGGAGGTGCCTCTTGACGTAATGCCCAAGTCCTACAAGGAAAGCTATTATTTCGTTTCCTATTCCCACAAGGATTATAAAATGGTTTTAGCAGACATTCTGCGCTTGGAGGCACTTGGGGTAAACGTCTGGTATGACAACGAGATGCACATTGGCGAGAACTGGCAGGAGATTGCCCAGCTCTATATTTCAAAATTCCAATGCGCGGGCGTTGTCTTTTACTTAACCGAAAACTCCATTGCCTCCCCTGCCTGTAACCAGGAGGTGGAATACGTTTTAACCCACAACAAGAATTTTATTTCCATCAACACGGCGTTAGACGGTTGCCCTGTGCAAAGCGGCTACGGTATGCTTCAAGAGCTTTGCCGCCGCGGGCTACCCAAGGACGAGGCGCTGCTGCAAAGCTTCCGCCGTGCCTTTGGCGATGAAATTCTGTATCTGGACGCCGCGGAGCCCATCGAGAAAAAGGCGCACCAGATTTTATCCATTCCCCGCGAGGATTTGTTTGATATTGAGAAAGTCTTTTCCTTCGGGCAAAGCGAAAATCTCCCCACTATCAGCGCCTGCCGTGATAATACCGTCATTCAGCTGGATTTGTCCAAGATTTACGGCGAATACAGCGACGGCTCTTCCCTGAACGCACAGATTGCCGCCATTGGGGACTGCGTTTTCACCAACTCGGTCAAGCTGCAAAGCGTCACTTTGCCGTCCACGCTACGGGATATTGGCGAGAGCGCCTTCCGCAACTGCGCCGCCTTAGAGGATTTTGATATTTCGGGAACGAAGGGTGTATCTATCGGCGCCAGCGCCTTCCGCAACTGTGCCTCCTTGCAGGAAATAGACCTTTCCCATGCCAAGAGCATTGGCAAATACGCCTTTGCAGGCTGCCGCTCTCTCAACGTCAAGGAGATAAGCGGCTCGATAGACGCCTTTGCCTTCCACGATACTGCCGTGACGGATATTGTCTACCGAGAGGAAAGCCCCTATATACGAGGCTTCGCCTTCAACGGCTGTCAAAGCTTGAAAAGCGTGCAAATTCTTCATCCCTTTCGGTCTGCCTTAGAGGGACACGCCTTTGCGGAATGCACCGCCTTGGAATCCTTCAGCGACTTGGCGGCGCCGCGCCTGTTCTCCTCGGGCAACGACCAGCGGGTAAAGCTGAAGGATGCCGTATTTGAGCGCTGCTCCTCCTTGAAGAGCATGCGTATAACGGGCGCCTGGGACCTTTCGGACGCCGCATACAGCTTTGCTTACTGCACGGCGTTAAAGGAGCTGACGTTGGACGTTGATGAAATTCATATTCCCTTTTGCTTCCTGCGTGGCTCCTCCGCGCTTACCACCCTGAACCTTTCCTCCCCGATTCTCTCTATTGGTGAATCTGCCTTTGAGGAATGCACCGCCTTGTCCTATCTGCCCCTGGACGACATTGAGGAGATAGCAGACTGTGCCTTTGTTGACTCGGGCTTGGAGAAGGTTTATCTGAAAAAGGTACAGCGCATTGGCCGCTCCGCTTTTGCCAACTGCAAGAGCTTAAGGCAGGTATATATTGGGGCAGACTGTCGGGAAATTGAGGCATTCGCCTTTTTGGGCTGCTCTTCCCTTTCTGTGCTGAAAATTATGAGCGAGAACATACAGGTTGGCAACCGCGGCGACCTGTTTGCCTACGTTCCTTCGATTTCCACCGTATACCTGCGCTCCGCAAGCATTTATGAGGCATTGCGGGAGGACGGTGTCCTTGCCCGTGTTTCCGTTTTGTACATTGGCGACAACCTGGACCCCGACGAGCTTGGTGTGGAGGGGCTATTGTTCCGCCGGGAGCCTACCAACGAGGAGGGCTTCTTGCGCTTTGTTCACCCCTATTCGACGGCTATTTCCGAGGATGCCGAGGAGGAAGAAAGCGACCTTTCCGACCCCGAGCTGAACGAGCCGCTTACCCGTCAGCCCAAATTCCCTTGCGATGACGTGATGTCCCTTTTAGGCAAGGAGCTTCTTATCAAGCACCGCCGCTTGCGCGCGGCGAAGCCCTACTTCGTGGAGCAGGTGCAAATGACCGAGGCAGGAACGGTAGACTGGCTGACAGTGTCCGTTCACGGGGGCAAGAGCTTCCGCCTTGACGGCTCTCTGATAGAGAGCGTTGAAGGGGGCGCAACCGTGACGGGAGCGCTTATCAAGCTGGATAGCCCGAATGAGCTTGACGGCAAGACCTGCTGCATCATTGCCAATGACGAGATGCATTACTGCACCGTGATTGCGACGCCTGTGGTTTCCTGCTTAGGCTCACCGATGCCCGACATCCATCTGCAATACTCCGTATTGACCGTTTTCTATGAGGAAAACGGCGAGCTGCTGGCAAGTTCGGGGCTTGATGTGACCTCTATTGTGGTCTTTGACAGCAATTTCGAGCCCATCAAGACTATTACAAGAGAATAAACCATTTTCAATCGGCAAAAAAGCCCGATTGCTTGCTTTGCTCCTTTAAGGACACAAGGCGATGCAATCGGGCTTTTCTTATTCTGCGCTTTCCGTCTTTTCTTCTACTTGTTTCTTCTTTTCGGGAATGAGGAACATAAAGACGAGAGAGCTGACGAGAAGCAGCATAGGATAGAACATATAGGGAATGACGTCAAAGGCGCTGACTCCCTTTGCCACGGACAGGGCAACCAGCATCTGCGCGCCGTAAGGCAGAATGCCTTGGAAGATGCAGGAGAAGGTATCGAGAATAGAGGCGGTTTTCTTGGGAGATACGCCGTAATCCTTTGCCATTTCCGCGGCAATGGGATTTGCCATTACGATAGCCACGGTGTTATTGGCGGTGGCAATATCCATCGCGCCCACCAAAAGACCCATACCCAGCTGACCGCCACGCTTGCCCTTGAACACACGGCGGATAAAGGACAGCAGCGCATCAAAGCCGCCGTTATAGCGAATCAGCTCGCAAAGAGCGGAAACGAGAATGGCAACCATAGAGGTTTCTAACATTCCCGCAACGCCCGTCCCCATACTGCCAAGGAGCGTGGGGAACGTATAGGCGCCCGTTGCCAGCATAATGACAGAGCCCGACACGATACCGACCAAGAGGGTAATAAAGACGTTGATGCCGATAATACCGCCAATTAAAACCAGAACATAGGGGATAATTTCAATGAGATTGTAGGGTTTTAGGGGCACCTCGCCAATATTGGCACGGAAGGAGAAAATCAGAATCAAGACGATAGTGGCAATAGCGGCCGGCAGAACCACGAAAAAGTTGGTTTTGAACTTATCCTTCATCGCGCATCCCTGCCCGTTGCAGGCGGCAATGGTGGTATCGGACACAAAGGACAGGTTATCGCCAAACATAGCGCCGCCCATAACCGTGCCGACACAAAGCGCCAGGGGGAAGCCAGAGGCGGCGGAGATGGTAACGGCGATGGGGGTAATAAGGGTGATGGTGCCAACCGAGGTTCCCATAGCGGTAGAAACGAAGCAGCTGACCAAAAACAGCACCAAAACCGCCATTTGGGGCGGCAGAATGGAAAGCACGAAATAGGCAACGCTTTCGGCGCTGTTTCTGCCAACGGTGCCGACGAAGATGCCCGCTAACAGGAAAATAAGCAGCATTGTGATAATATTCTTATCCCCAACGCCCTTTCCCATCAAGGCAATTTTTTCCTCCAAGCCAATTCCCTTGGTTTGCAGGATAGCCACCAGAATGGCAACCAAGAACATCACGATAATGGGCACATGGTAGAAGCCTTGAAAAATACCCAACACGTATTCAAACACGATTCCAAGCACCAGATACAGCACTAAGAATACACCAACGGGCAACAGCGCCCAAGCATTTCCCTTTTTCATATAAAATCTCTTTCAATTTTTTTACTGTATTATACCGCATTTTAGCGAGGCTGTCAAGTTTTATCGCATTTTTCTTTTGCCTTATTGCTTTTTTCCTTTATTTGTGTTAGAATGGCTTTAATCTCACACAAAGGAGAAAAGAGATGTCAACATCCACCGTTATTGAAAAGTGGTACAAGGCGCTTGCCTTCCCTGCCCAATATGATGAGGCTTTTTATATGGCTCTTTCCACTTTATCCGTGGAGGAGGACTTGACCGTGGACTCCCCTGCCTATAACACGGAGAACGGCTTGCAAAACCTATTGAACGTGCTATACCTTTGCGAGCGCACGAAAGCGGAATACGGGCGGCTTGGAATTTCCGAGGATATTCTGATGGACACCCTGAGCGACGTGGTTATATGGACGAACATCTGGAGCAAGGTTAAGGGCGAGCTATACCTGGGAGAGCTTGGCTGGCTTAAATACCATTTGAACGCCACCCTTTTCCGACTTGGGCGCTTGCAGTTCTGTATGGGAAAGGCGTATCACACGATTCCCGAGGCAGGCATTGCCGAGGGCGACCCCGTGGTTGAGGTACATATTCCCGAGGGCAAGGGAATGTCCCCTGCGGCGTGCGCCGCCTCCTTTTCTGCGGCAAAGGCGTTCTTTGCCACCTATTTTCCCGATTACAAGTACCGCGGCGTCACCTGCCACTCCTGGCTGCTTGACCCTACGCTACAAGCGGTTTTGAAGCCCGAAAGCAATATTCTTGCCTTCCAATCCTTCTTCAAGGTAGTAAAAACCGACCCTGCCATTTCCATTTTGCGCTACACCCTGCGCTGGGACGCAACGATGGAGAATTACTTGGATATTCCCGCAACCTCCTCTCTGGCAGAAAAGGCAAAGGCGCGCTTCAAGGCGGGCGGCACCTTTTATATTGCCCTCGGCTTTATTCCTCTTGAAACCTTTCAATAGAAAAATCCCTCCGTGCGCGGAGGGATTTTTTTATGTTATTTTACAATGACGAACTTTTCCTCTTCCTTGAAATCCACCACGGTGCAATCGTTCATATAGGTGCATTCGGGAAGGATAATCATAGCGGCAAGCTCGGGGGCGTTTGCCGGCAGGGGCGCCAGATGCCAGACACAGGCATTCATCTTCACCAAGGTGTGTTTGGGCACCAAAAACGCCTTAGTATATTCGGGCAGAGGCTTCCCCGCGGAGGGAGGCGCTACGTGCAGAATCATATAGTCATTCAAGGGGAGAATCATCTCCGCGGTGGTGGTATGGTATTCTGCCTGGGTAATGAGCATTTCGGCAGGCTTTTTTACCAGAATGGGGGAGCAAGCCATCTGATGCCCTGCATAGGTGGTCACTCTGTCGGGAAAGAAGCGATGCAGCTCACCGCAAAGAGCATATCCGTCGGGATTCTCCATATCGTAATAGCTGCCAAAGGGGGCGAACGCTTCCTTGGTTAAGGGTTGTACTTGAATGGTTTTCATTGCTTTCTCCTTATGTAGGCGGTCAAAGCCGCGTATTAAACATTTTTTTCCTTTTCCTTTGCTTCGGGTGGGAAAAAGGGTGCTGCGTCCTTGCAGTCGGTAAGGGCGGAAAAGGTTTCCCTTGAAATGCGTATATTGCAGTATTGGCTGTTATTCAAAGACGGGCGCTCTTCCTTTTTTTCCGTTTCCTTCATATTCATTTTCCCTTCGGCATAGTCTTGTTGCGATAAGATACATATACAGTATCCGCAACGACAAGGAAAATTAAAAGCGGAAAATTACGGCAGACGCAAACCCTTGGGATAGTGATTTTTGGCGGTACCGTTTACCACCTTCACGCCGCCTAAAGCGCACCCCTCCACCAAAACGGCGGCATAGCCGTTTGGAAGGTCAGCTTCCACCGTTTCGCCGCGCAGGTATTTATAGAGGCGCTCGTCCTCCAAGGACAGATGAAGCTGACGGTAAAAGTCAGCACCAAAGGCAGAAAAAAGACGGTGAAGAGGCTCTATTCTTCCCTTCTTGAAGGTGCCAAATGCCACCCCAGCCATACAGAGTCCCCGCTCGGGAAGGGGAAAATCCTCTCGGACAAGGAGCGCCGTTTCGCCTCGCTTCTCTATCCGATAGCCCGAAGGCAGGGGCATCAGCTCGGAAAGGAACGCCTTGGCAGTCCTTTCCTCCTCCTTGGAGGGGGGATAGGACCTTTCCCGAAAGCCTATCCGAGGAAGGGCGCTTTCATTTTCCCGATGCAGAAGGCACATAAACTGCCCTTCCCCTTGGGATTTATGCGGATAGAAGCGACGGGCAAGGGACAGCGCGGAAGGATACTGGGCGCCCTCAAAGGCAATTCCCTCTGCCGTAACGGCGGCAACGCACGCCTCTACGGGGCAAACGGAAAAATCACTATGCTCTTCCAAAAAGGCATCTACCGTCATTTCATTTTCCTCTAAGGAAAAGGTGCAGGTGGAATACAGAAGGTAGCCGCCGTCCTTGACCATTTTGGCGGCGTTACGCAAAATATCCCGTTGGCGCTTGGCACAGGCAAGAACCTCGTTTTCGCTCCATTCCTCCCGGGCATAGGCGTATTTACGGAACATACCCTCACCCGAGCAGGGCGCATCCACCAGCACAAGGTCAAAGTACGCCTCGTACTCTTCGGCAAGAACGGCGGTATCCAAGGAGGTCACGCAGGCGTTTTTAACGCCCATACGCTCAAAATTTTCCATTAAGGCACGGCAACGGGAGGGGGTATACTCATTGGAAAGCAAAAAGCCCTCTGCCCCGATATAAGCGGCGGCTTGCAGGCTTTTTCCACCGGGTGCGGCACACAAATCCGCCACGCGCCAGCCCTTTTTGATGGGCAAGGCGTGAAGCGCTGCCATCG
Source organism: Clostridia bacterium (assembly GCA_017467085.1). GTDB lineage: Bacteria > Bacillota > Clostridia > Oscillospirales > CAG-272 > UBA1740. The sequence continues at coordinate 9,721 of JAFTSW010000027.1, forward strand.
CCCCTGGGTCCTGCACGTAAAAGACGCCTGCGTGGTGCAGGGGGTGGTTGCCGATTTTTTCGGCTTCAAACAGGAATGCGTCACGGGTATAAGAAAGAGGCGATAAAGAAACGGGGGCAACGGATAAGAGCCTGTCAACGCCGATTTTATCGGTATTGACACGCAAGGCGCGCACGGCGTCCTCCTTCTCCATTGCCCGTATAAAGTCCTCGTATTCCTCCCCTAAAAGCCCTTGCATTCTTTTGCAAAATGCCTCGGGAAGCATCCGTCAGCTGCCTCTTCTCTGGGCAAAGAGCCAGTTAAAGACCTCAAGCTTTCCAGCGGTATACGCCCAGGCGTTATGGTACAAATCGGGAACGGACTCAAAGGTGATTTTCGTTCCGCCTGCCGCCTTAATGGCGTTTACCATCAAGGGCGTGCCCTTGGCATAGGGAACGGTGGTATCCAGCTCACCGTGCACGCAGTAAATAGGCAGGTTGACAAGGCGAGAGGCCTCCGTGGAGTCACCTGCGCCGCAAAGGGCAACAGCCCCCGCAAAAATTTCGGTATGGCGCAAAATCAAGTCCCAGGTGCCATAGCCGCCCATAGACTCGCCCATCACATAGTAACGGTCCTCGTTGGTGCTATACTCGCTCTTGATTTCCTCCAACAGTCCAACCACCAGCTTCAAGGGAATGGATTCCTCCACCTCGCTCAAGCGGTAATCGCCCTCCTTCCAGGAGGTGTCAACCCACTTGGTATCATCGGGATTGCTCTTATCTCCGGGACACTGGGGAACGATGACGATGGAATGATACAGGGGGCTATTCACATCGTCAAAGGGAATCTGGAAATTGTTTTTCAAGTGGGTTTCGTTATCGTTGCCGCGACCGCCTGCCCCGTGCAGGAACAGGAACACGGGATACGCCGTATCGTCCTTATTTTCCTCGTAGTCGGCAGGTATGTAGTAGCGATACATCAAGGGCATATCGTAGTCATCGGAATAGTAAATACCGTACTCCAAATCCTCAAAAACGTCAATGGGCTGGGATACGGGGGTCACAACGGGGTCCTTTTTCTGGGGCACATTACCGCCACCGCCGTTGCAGGCAGTCAGCGCCAAGGCAAGAAGCACCGCAGCCAAAAGAGCCGCTAAAATTCTTTTCTTCATCTTTTTCTAATTACGTCCTTCGCTTTTGCGAAGGCTTCCTTTCTCCGTGGAATTGCTTTCGGGCTTAGTCTGCTCTTCTCTGGGCAAAGAGCCAATCGATTAAGCCTTCCTTTTCGGCGGCGTAGTTCCAGCAGTTATGGTCACAGTTGGGAACCTCATCGTACTGAATGAGGGTGCCTCCTGCCGCCTTGATGGCGGCTACCATAGCACGGGTGCCCTCAACGGGAACGACGCTATCCTTATCACCGTGGAAGGCGTAGATGGGCAGATTTACCAAGCGAGAAGCCGCCGAGGAATCTCCCGCGCCGCAAATGGGCACAGCGCCCGCAAACATTTCGGTGTTACGAATGATGATATCCCAGGTGCCGTAGCCGCCCATAGAAAGGCCCATAACATAGTAACGGTCTTCATTGGTGCTATAATCCGCCTTGACCTCCTCCAAAAGCCCAACTACCAGCTTCATAGGCTCGCTTTCGGGCACGTCACCAACGCGGTAATCGCCCTGCTCCCAGTCGGTATCCACCCACTTATAATCGTCAGGGTCACCGTGATAGCCGGGGCATTGAGGTACGATAACGATGGACTGGTAAATGGGGCTATCCAGATCGTTGAAAAGAATCTGCATCACATTTCTGAGCTGTGCCTCATTGTCCGTGCCTCTCTCCCCTGCTCCGTGAAGGAACAGGAAAACAGGGTATGCCGTATCCTCGTTATAATCGGCGGGCAGGTAGAAGCGGTAAGGCAAGCCCATATCGCTATCATCGGAATAGTAGATGCTATACATCATATCCGTCACGTCAAACGCTTCGGATACAGGGGTCACAACGGGGTCCTTTTTTTGCGGCGTGTTGCCGCCGCCACCGCCGTTACAAGCGGTCAGAGCCAAGAGAGTAAACGCCAAAATCAACGCAAAAAGCTTTTTTTTCATTGTCCTTCTCCTTATAAAAATATGGGGAATACTCAATTTTCTGTTTTCGCGATTTCCATAGCCGAGGTGACAAGCCCTGCCATCGACTGAATGTCGGAGGGGATAATAATCTTGGTGGACTGTCCGTCGGCAACCTTAGCCAGTGCCTCCAAGGACTTGATGGCGATAACCGACTGCACGGGGTTTACCTCGTTCAGCATACGCAGACCTGCGGCAGTTGCCTCCTGGACCTTCAGAATGGCCTCAGCTTCGCCCTCCGCCTCTCTGATTTTAGCCTCACGAATAGCCTCCGCATTGAGGATAGCCGCCTGCTTGGCAGCCTCTGCCTCCAAAATCATAGACTGTTTTCTTCCCTCTGCCACCAGAATGGCGCTGTTCTTTTCGCCCTCCGCACGCAAAATAGACTCACGGCGCTCACGCTCCGCCTTCATCTGCTTTTCCATGGAGTCCTGGATTTCCTTGGGCGGAATAATATTCTTCAGCTCCACACGGTTGACCTTGATGCCCCAAGCATCTGTTGCCTCGTCTAATATGGCACGCATTTTGGTGTTAACCATATCACGGGAGGTCAGGGTTTCATCCAAGTCCATTTCACCCACCAGGTTACGCAGGGTGGTGGATGTCAGGTTTTCAATAGCAAAAATAGGATTGGTTACACCGTAGGCATACAGCTTGCAATCAGTAATCTGATAGAAAACCACCGTATCAATTTGCATACGGACATTGTCCTTGGTAATAACGGGCTGAGGCGGAAAATCCACCACCTGCTCCATCAAAGTCACCTTCTTGCTGACTTTTTCGAAGAAAGGAATTTTCAAATGAATACCGTTTTTCCAGGTAGTACGGTAGCTTCCGAGATATTCCACCACATAGGCGTGCGCCTGCGGAACTATCTGAATACAGGAAATTAAAATGATAATAGCAAGAATACCGATAACAATTAATGCGATAATAAGACCGGGCATATTTTTTCTCCTTTTTTTATATGTATTTCGTAGTGTATAACCTTATTTTCCGCGGTACAGCTTACAAATCAGCTTAACACCCTCAACGGCGATAACCTCTACCGTATCACCGACCTCAAAAATTTCGCCCTCGTTCAAGGAGCGAGCAGCCCATTGCAGCCCCTTTACCTTAACGGCACCGGCGCCCGCCAGATTGTCCACGCGCTCGGTCACAAGGCAACGCTCACCGATGACAGCATCCACATTGAATTTTTCCTTGTCGAATTTGAACATTTTCTTGAAAACCTTCTGTCCCAAAAAGAGGAAGGCCACCGTCAAGACGATAAAGACGGGAAGCTGAATCCAAGGGCTTACCGAGCAGAATGCCAAAATCATCGCGACTAAGGCGCCGGGGGCAAACCAAATTGCCACTAACTGAGTGGTTAAAGCCTCCACAACGGCGGCGACAATCAAAACCGCCAGCCAAACGTACTGCAAATATTCCATAGTATCTCCTTTTTCTTGCCTCAAAAAGCAAGCTAAAAACTTTTCATTATATTATACCATTTCTTATCGGCAAAGTCAACAAAAACCCAAAAGAAGTGCCAAAAATTTTTTCTATTGACAAATTCTGTGTTTTCGTGTATAATAAGTTGGTATTCTAGGTAAAAAAGCATTCCCGTTTTATTCTGTAAGACTCGCCGGAATACCGAAATCAACTTAGAACACCAAAAGAAAGAGAACCAAATTATGAGAATGGTGAACAATTTGAAGGCGAAGCCCCCGAAGATTGCGAAGGATCTTCGCGATTTGGTAAAAACCAGTGCGGACGCCTTCGGTGACAAGCTTTTATATACCTATATTGAAAATCAAGAGCAAAAGCAGTATACCTACAACGAGCTTTGGAGCAATATGAACAACCTCGGTCAGGCACTGTACCATCTGGGCCTTTCCGACAAGCATATTGCCGTGATGGGTGAGGTTCATCCCGCCTACATCACCACCTATTTTGCCGTTGTAAACGGCGGTGGCGTTATCGTCCCCCTTGACAAGGATATTGCTCTTGCTGACCTTAACGGCTTTTTTGATTTTACCGAAGCGGAGGTGCTGTTCTACACCGCTTCGATGAATAAGACCATTGCGGATATTGCCGCCTCCACCAAGCGTATCAAGCGCTTTGTAGCCATCCAGCCCGAGGAGGGCGTTCCCTTCCCCGACAAGCGCTTTATGCGCTATGACGATTTGGTGGCTATGGGCAAGGAGGAGCTTGCCGCAGGCAATACGGAATTTCTTTCCCACGAAATTGATATGGAAAAGATGTGTGCCATCATTTGCACCTCGGGTACCACGGGAACCAGCAAGGGCGTTATGCTCTCTCAGCGCAACCTGACCGCTGCGGCTAACTCCTCCTGTCTTTCCATGGCGTGCGATGACCTGACCACTCTGGTTTCCGTCCTGCCCCCTCATCACACCTATGAAATGACCTGCGGTCATTTGGCAGCCATCAACATTGGCGCCCATATCTTTATAAATGACGCTATCCGTCACGCTTTGAAGAATTTTGCCGCCTTTAAGCCTAACACGCTGATGCTGGTTCCCCTCTTTTTGGAAACGATGCACAAGAGAATCTGGGCTGAAATTCGCAAGCAGAACATGGAGAAAAAGGTTCGCACCGCTATGAAGGTCAACGAGGGTCTGCTGAATATGGGTATTGACGTTCGCAAGAAGCTGTTCGGCAGAATTACCCAGGCCTTTGGCGGCAATCTGACCAGCATTATCTGCGGCGGCGCTCCCATCAGCACCGAGATTATCAAGGACTTCTACCATTTCGGTATTACGGTTCTCAACGGCTACGGTATTACGGAATGCGCTCCCCTGGTTGCCGTTAACCGTCCCGGAAAGGTAAAGTTTGATTCTGTTGGCACCCCCGTTCATAACTGCGAGGTGAAAATCGACTACACGCCCGACCAGGCAACGGGTGAGATTCTCGTGAAGGGCGAAAACGTCATGATGGGCTACTACAAAAACGAGGAAGCCACCAAAGAGGTTTTCACCGAGGACGGATGGTTCCGCACGGGCGACATCGGCTATATGGACAAAAAGGGCTACGTCTTTATCACGGGACGCAAAAAGAACGTTATCATTCTCTCCAACGGCAAGAACGTATTCCCCGAGGAGTTAGAGGAGCATTTGTCCCGTAACACTGCCATTTTGGAGTCCGTTGTGGTAGGTAGACAGAATGAGGCAGGCGAAATCGTTATTACGGCTATCGTGGTTCCCAATATGGAATCTCCTCTCTTTGCCGACAAGTCGGAGGAGGAAATCGAAGCCATCATGAAGGATGCGGTGCGCGAGGTAAACAAGAAGCTTCCCTCCTTCAAGCATATGACCGAAACCGAGGTGCGGTTTGAGGAATTTGAAAAAACCTCCAGCCGTAAAATCAAGCGCTACAAGGTAAAGTAATTTTATATTTGTTACACTTATTTTATTGTTATAAAGAAAATCATTAGGAGGATTTTTCATGTTCGAAAAGGTTAAAAATTTACTGGTTGACGAATTGAACGTTGAAGAAAGCAGCATCACCTTAGAGGCTGAGCTGACCAACGACCTTGGCATTAACTCCCTGGAGCTTGCCGATTTGATTCTGGTTTGCGAGGACAAATTCAACATCGTGATTGAGGATGAGGATTTGAATACCCTTCTTACCGTTGGCGACATTGTAAATTACTTGGAAGAAAAAGTGAAATAATCGTAAAGCGGCTGACTCGCTTCCGTGAGTCAGCCGCTTGCTTTATATAAAACGGGCTGTCCGAGAGGACAGCCCGTTTTGCTGCTTGTATCGCTTACTTTTTTGCCTGTCTGTAAATATCCTCCAAGGAATGTGCCTTGGTGTGGTCAATGGGCTTCCAGCGCACACGCACGAAGAGCGCGCAGATAGCAATAGGCAGATAGGACATCATAAAGATGGGGAAGGTGAAGGTGTACCATATCTTCTTATAGACGGGGGTTTGAATTCTCTTCCATTCGGTGATGGTGGTGAGAAGTCCCATCATATACATACCGAAATACACGGTTGCCAGCACGACGCCCAATCCCGTTAATACACCCAGGACAGACTGCCCCAGCGCCAGCTCCACGATAAGAGTAACAGCGTTATACAGCATACTCACCACGGAAAGCAGGAAGGTATAGAAGATATTGACCGAAAGGTCATAGCAGGCAAAGCCTCCCCGCTTGAACATATGGGTGAACAGGCGCCAGCCATATCTGCCGTATACCTGCACCTGTCCCTTTGCCCAACGCATACGCTGGGTGATGGAGGTGCGGAAGGAGGTAGGCTGCTCATCGTACAGAATGGCGTTGGGCGAATAGCCCATTTTCTCGCCCTTCAGGGCGTGATGCACGGTAAACTCGGTGTCCTCCGTCAATAAGAACCACTTCCAACCGCCGTCCTTAAGCAAGCGGGCATCAAACATAAAGCCCGTTCCCGACACGGCGCAAGCGGTACCCAGAAGCATTCTGGGGTTGTTCAGGAACTTGGCTTCTCTCATAAACTGCAAGGAGTAGCCTGCGGAAATCCAGTTGTCGCCAAAGTTCTTGGAGTCACGGTAGCCCGTTACGATGCTGTATCCGTTAGAGAAGGTCTTGTTCAGCTCGGTGACGAAATTGTTTTCCAAAATATTGTCGGCATCCAGAATCAAATACGCCTGGAAGGCGTCCTTTCCGTAATCCTCCTCGATATGTCTGAACAGCTCATCCAAGGCAAAGCCCTTGCCGATTTTTTCCAGGTTGTGGCGCTCGTAGACTACTGCCCCGTGCTCACGGCAGACCTCTGCCGTCTTATCGGTGCAGTTGTCGGCGCACACGATGACCTGCAAATACTCTGCGGGATAGTCCTGCATTTTGACGCTGTCAATCAGGTTTCCAATAACCTTTTCCTCGTTTCTGGCACAAATCAACACACCAATGCGATGCAAGACCGCTTCCTTTTGCGGCTTATGCTTGCCAAGGATGGAAACTATCATATAAAAGCCTTGGTATATGTACATAAGGGCAAAAAGCGCACCTAAAATGTAATTAATCCATTCTAATACTGTCATGGTCCAAGCGACTCTTGAAGGTTATTTCAGAGTCATACGCCTCCTCTGTTTCTGTAATCACGTAGTCCGCTTCCATAGCCTTAAGCATACGGGCGCAGGTTTTGGTTCCGATGCCGCTGCTCTCTGCCTTGCTTTTTACGGGGGAAATTTCATTGTGGAAGGAAAGGCGGAAGGTATCCGCATCCATTGTAACGGAAATGACAATGGGCTTCTCCACATCCGCATACTTCAAAAGATTGGAGAAAAGATTGTCAATCACACGGGACAAGAGCGCCGCATCGGCATAAATCAGAACACCCTCGGGTATTTCATCGCACAAAACGGTATATTTCTTTTCGGAAAGAAGTACCATATGCTCCGAAAGCAGCTGGTCGAGAAGCACGGCGGCAGGAAAATAGTCGGGCGCGCTTTTTAGCTCCGAGGTGCCAAATACGTAAAAGTAAAGGAACATATCATCAGAGAGCCCTTTTAAGCGCTCTGCTGTTGCCTTGCAGGTTTGCAGATAGTTCTTAGTATCCTGGGAAAGCTCCTCCTGCATAGCAATAATATCCAAATAGCCCATCAGAACGGTCAAGGGCGTACGCAAGTCATGAGACATAGCAGTAATTAAGCCCGCGTTTGCCTCCCACGCTTCCCGTTCTTTAACGGCGTTTTCACGAATAGAAATACACATTCGGTTAACATCGTCGGCAAGAGAGGTAATCTCGTCCTTGCCCTTAGGCGGCGTCAGAACCTCAAGCTCTCCCGCGCCTATCTTACTTACGTCCCCTGCCAGCTTGGAAATTTTCCTCGTGATACGCCTAAAATAGATAAACATAGCAATGAAGAAAAATGCCAAGGCAATAGCGGAACTGAAAACATAAGAAAAATCGTAATAGATATGCTCAGTGGAATCAATCAGAGTGGCATAAATAACGCCGTCAGACATCTTGATAGCGTGAGGTGCGGAGGGGAGTTTTACTTCCTCGCCCTCGGACTGCTCAGGCAAAAATCCACCTTCAAAATACAGCACGTTTCCACGGTACAGGCTCAAATAGATATAAGGATTCAGACGCACCCAAACAGCTATCTTCTGGGTATCTGTTGCATATATTTTACCCGTTTCCACATACTTTTGCAGATTTTCAAAATATTGCTCCTCACGGGCAATGCTCTCCTCCTCCGAGAGATAGGAGTTCTCAATATAAGTGAGAAAAATACGGTGAGAAGCCAAGAAAAGCACAATGGCAATCAAGGCGTAAAGCGCCAGAAACGCCATAAAGCGAAAGCCCATTGAATGAATCTTCTTTTTGGGCTCGGAATTTGCTTCAGTCAACCTGGTACCCCTTTCCCCAAACGGTTCGGATTAGGCGAGGCGAGGAGGGATTTTCCTCCAATTTGCGTCGCAAATTCAGAATATGCACGGTGATGGTGTTTCCCGAGGAGGGCAACGCCATCTCGTCCCAAACGCCCTCGTAAAGGGTCTTGGCGTCAATCGCCTGCCCACGGCGCTCGGCAAGGTAAAGCAAAATGGCAATTTCCTTTTCACGCAGGTCCACAACCTCTCCGTGACGGTAAACCAAATGCTCCTCAAAATCAATGGAAATACCCGAGGCAAACTGAACACCCTTGGTTACCTCCTTACCGCGGTATACGTGGTAACGGCTGATGAGCGCCTCCACCTTTAACAAAAGCTCAGTGGTGGAAAAGGGCTTGACTAAATAGTCATCCCCGCCTGCGGTATATGCCAGAACCTTATCCTCCTCTAAGGACTTGGCAGTCAGAAAGAGAATGGGCACGGGAGATTGCAGGCGGATTTGCTTTGCCGCCTCAATACCCGAAAGGTCGGGCATCAGAATATCCAGTACAATCAAATCGAAGCCGCCGTTTTCCGCAACGGCAGACACTGCCTCCTTGCCGTTTTTCACGGCGGTAACGGTATAGCCCTTCTTGCGCAGGAGAAGCGAAACAAGCTTACGGATTTCGGGCTCATCGTCTGCTATCAAAATTCTCTTGGGTTCATCCACGGCTTGACTCTCCTTTCACAGCACTTCTCGAAAAGACGGATTTTATGGCTTTTCTCCTTATATTCTACCATATTTTTACGGAGAAAAAAACAAAATCCGCGTGATTTCATAATAGTTTATATTCTCTCTCGTTTACAACGAAATGCCCTAAGAAGGCAATTCCTATCTGGGCAAAGGCATTTTTAATCAAATCGGTTGTTTGCACATCGGCGTCCGAGGGCGTGACATTCCCCGAGGGATGGTTATGCGCCATGGCAACGGCGTGCGCCCGTCCCTGGAGCGCCGCCTCGGCAAGAATACGCGGTACCACCATAACGGTATTGACCGTTCCGCCCGTGAAAAGGCGAACATCCAAAAGCTTTCTCTTTTCATCTAACAAGAGAAGGCTGACGGTTTCCTCGGTGCGCCCTGCGTGAATACCGCAAAAGAAGGCACCAAGGGTCTCCTCGTTCCCAAAAACGGGATGGGAGCGCTTTGCCTCCTCTAATCTGGTATAGGCATAAACGGGAGATAACAGCTTGAAAAATACAGCCTCGGCGGAGGAAAGCCCTGTCGTCTCCATCAAGGTCCCGTGGGGCATTGACAAAAGCGAGCCAAGGGTGGTAAAGCGCTCGGTGATGCGTGGCTTGGCGCTTAAGGCGCGTTTGCCCCCTGCCGAAAGAAGCAGCTCCTCCAATATTTCCTGGGACATAGGCGCCGAAAAGCGCTCCTCCCGTCTTCTCTTCTCCCCTTGGGCAGATGCCACCAGAGAAACACGGACAGCCTTCTTCTGCAGTCCGTTTTCCAGATATTTCATAAGGGTATTATACTGCTTGCCCGAAACCAGGACAAGCTCTGCCAGATGTAATCCCTCATCCTTGAAGGCGCGCAAAACGTCTCGGAAGAGGAAAAAGTCCTCACTGTCAGGAAAGGCGATTGCCTTTTCCGTACGGCAGCCCAATATCAAGGAGGCGGCATTGCAGGCATACGCCGCTTCCACCGCATCGCGGATACGGAATTTGGGCGAGCTGAGGGTGCCGTCACACAAATGCACCGTGCGAATAATTTCAAAGCGATTGTTTAAGAGCGCCACGTCCAAGGAGGGCGTTTGCCGCTCCTTGTAGTAGGACACGAAATACTCGCCCATCAGCGCAGGGCTGTGATAAGCGGTGGGAAAGGGCTCCTCCTCCATCACGTAGCGCGCCATAGGCAGGATTTTGCCGAGGAAGGCGGCGGTGTGGTCGCCTATCCCTTCTACGGACATCAGCTCTTCCCTCTCGGCGCTCAACACGCCGTGCAGGGAGCCCATTTTATTTATCAGGTTGTGCGCCATAGTCTTGGTATCCTTTTGCGCCACGGCGTAGAACAGAAGAAGCTCTAATACCTCGTGGGGCAAGAAGCCGTCCAAGCCATCGCGCAAAAAGCGGTCACGCACCCTGCCGCGGTGCCCTGCTCTTACGTTCTTTGCGCCTGCCATTACTTCTTCTTTCTCTTTTTGCGGACAAGGCGGCGAAGCTTACACAAAAGGCATATTAAAAGCCCGATAGCGGCAATAACCGCACCCTTTCGCAGGTCGATGGAAAGGTCGCCCTTCTCCGCCTTGGAGAGGGTGGGCGCTTCATCTCCGTTCTTTGCAAAGAAGGAGGCAGACACGTCATATTGCAAGGACAATCTCGGATTTTTGCTCCAAAGATTTTTCATAATACCGTTTCCTTTCAAGGTGTTTTGTAGTTAGTATACCCGACAAAAAAGAATCATACAGGAGAAAAACAGTATAAAATCCGCTTTTTATTTCACACTAATAGCACAAGCCAAAGAAAGGAGCCGCTTGATGCAATATCCAAACTTTTTCTTATTTTGGTTACTGCTTGCCCTGTTTTCCACGGTTTTGCTATTACTCGGCGCCGCTATGCTTCCCTTACCCGAAACGGCGTTACAAGACGGGCTGCATTTTGGCAGGGGCGCCTTTCTTTTGTAGGCGCTTACGCCTTCTCGGACTTTGGTGCCGAGAAGCAGACCATATGAATGGAAAATCCCTTCTCGGAGAAATTCTTCTCGTACTCGGTCATCACGTTTTCGGCGGCACGCTCGGAGGCGTGCAGGTCGTCGGTGAGGAAGGTGGGGGTAATGCCTAACGCCGCCAGCTCCTCCAAGGTGAAGGCAAAGAGCCCTGCGTTATCCGTTTTGAAGCAGATTTGCCCGTTTTCCTTCAAAATCCCGAAATAGAGAGAAAGGAAGCGGCGATGGGTCAGGCGGCGCTTGGCGTGCCTTTCCTTCGGCCAGGGGTCGCTGAAATTCAAGTACAGCGTGTCGATAGAATGGGGGGCAAACCATTCGTTGAGCGCCTCCGCATTGGCAACTATAAAGCGCAGGTTGTCAGTGGGACGGCTGTCGGCGTCTGCCTTGGCGCGCTCTACTGCCGCTGTCATTACGTTGGGGATACGCTCCATGGCGTAAAAGCAAGCCTCGGGATGCTTAGCCGCCATACCGCAGGCAAAGCCGCCCTTTCCGCATCCGATTTCCAAGCACAGGGGGGCTTCCCTCTCAAAATGACGGAGAGAGGATTCAATCGGCGCTTCGGGCTTTTCGCACAGCAGTGCCTCACACGCCTTCAAGCGCTCATCCAAGTGCTTCTTTTTTCTCATTCTCATAAAAAGAACTAACCTTTCCTATATCGTATTGCACATACTTTGTCTATTATAGTATAACATATATTTCCTTTTTCTGCAAGGGCTTACGGCAAAAAAAGAGGACTTCCCTCGCTTTACAGTCACAAGGACGCAAAGCGGGGCAAGCCCTTTATTTTATTGGTTTTCCTCTGTGGGGACGGTGGGAAGGCTGAACCAGAAGAGGGTCCCCTCTCCCAGGCGGCTTCCGACGCCGTAGCGCGCCCCGTGCAGCTCCAAAATCTCTCTGACGATGGAAAGTCCCAGACCGCTTCCGCGGACCGTCCGTCTATGATTCTGGCTGGCGCGGTAATAGCGCTCCCAGATATGAGGCAGCTCCTCCTCGGCAATGCCGATGCCGAAGTCCCGTACCTCAAAGGTTACAAACCCGTCCGCCACCTTACATCTGACGGCAATCTCCCGACTGTCGCCCGAATAATGGACGGCGTTATTCAACAGGTTGCAGACAACCTGTCCTATCATACCCCTGTCGGCGTTGACGTAAACGTCCCCGTCCGCATCCAGGCTAAAGACAAAGCCCTCGTGCTCACGCAAATTCTGATAGCGCTTGACGGTGCCCTCTATTTCCTCGGTGAAATTGAAGACCTCCTTTTGCGCCACGCGGGTGCCAGCCTGGATTTTGGAAAGCTCTAAAAGGTCATCCACGAGAGAGGAGAGCCGCAGTGCCTCATCAATCAGCACCTGCATATTTTCGGGGGTATTCTCCTCTTTGATATCCCGCATTACCTCACCGTAGCCTATAATCATCGTCAAGGGGGTGCGCAGGTCGTGGGAGATATTGGCGACAAGCTCCTTTTGCATCTTTTCCACCTTGGCAAGCTCATCTGCCGCGTGGGCAAGGGTATCGGAAAGCTCAACGATTTCACGGTAATTGACCACGCTGTCCTCTGCCTCATACTTGGCCTCTGCCAGCATTTTTGCCTGTTTATTCACCTTCTCGATAGGCTGGGAAATATAATCGGAAATTAAGAAGGACAGCACCACCGAGAACAGAAACATAAAGACGGATATGGCGCCAAGCTCGATGCGGAGAATTTCCGTGGTGGCTCTGACGGGCTCGACGGCATTATCAAGCAGAACCATCATCTTCTCGCCGTTCTGGTTCTGAGAGGTATGGACGGTCAATAGGCGCGTTGCCTCCCCGTCCTTCAGGCGCTCGTGATAGTCGCCGCCACCCTTCTCTGCCTTTTCGTATACCTGGTAAATGCTTTCCGCATCCAGGCGGTATAAGCAGCAGGCGCCTCCCATATGGACGCTATGAATCTGCACGGGGGCTTCTCCCGAAACGGCATACACTTTAACGCAGAACTGCCCTCTTTCCGCTACTCCTTCTATCCTCTCGGCAAAGTTCTCCTCGGTGGAGGCTGCCAAAAGCTCATCTGCCGCTCTTGCGGCACGCAACTGCATAATGCCATCGTAGAAGGAGGGCAGAAAGAATATCTGGAACAGCCACAAAAGCAAGAGAATCACAACCGAGAATCCCGCAAAGGCGACGAACAAAAAGGCGCGTATGGAAACCTTTTTATTATCAGGGCGCATCGAAGCGATATCCTACTCCGCGCAGGGTGGTGACACATGCGCTGTATTCTCCTATGCTTTTCCGCAAAAGCTTTACGTGGGTGTCTAAGGTTCTGTCGCCGCCATAAAAGTCATATCCCCAGACGTCACAAATCAGCTTTTCACGGGAAAGAGCTATGTTCCTGTTGCGAATGAAATAGAAAAGCAGGTCGTATTCCTTGGGAGAAAGGTCGATTTTCTTGCCGTCAATGGTGACGATACGGGCGGTAAAGTCCACCGAAAGCCCACGGTATACGTAGGTTTCGCTGACCTTCTCGCTTTTCTGCTTTTCGCTATGCATACGCTTCAGAATGGCATCCACGCGGAGCATCAGCTCACGGGGAGAAAAGGGCTTGACGATGTAGTCATCCGCCCCACACTCAAAGCCGTTGATTTTATCGTATTCCGCACCCCGTGCGGACAAAAGCAAAATGGGCACGTCCGAAAACTTGCGAATCTCCCGACAAACCGAAAAGCCGTCAAGCTCGGGCATCATAATATCTAAGATAATGGCGTCATACGCCTCTGCCTTGGCGCAGGCGATTGCCTGCATACCGTCAGCCGCCTCGTCCGTTTCAAAGCCGCTGAATTCGGCATATTTGCGAATGAGGTCACGGATTTTCGCCTCATCGTCTACAATTAAAAGCTTACTCATAGCACTGCCTTTCCGCGTTTGTACGCTTTTTACTGTCCTTCTTCTCCACCGCCCTCAATATTGACATCCTCGTCGGCGGCATTTCCCTCGGGGATATATTCGTGTACCCGTAGCTCTACGGTGATTTTGGTATATTTGGTGAAAATACCACTGCTGACGGGGCGCAGAATAACTGCTGTCACGGTGGCAGGCATACTGCCGTCCTTCTGCAAAAGGGAGGCAAGAACGCCTCTGTAATCTGAATATTCCTCTATCAGGACGCCGTTAATGCTTTGGAGAATATCGTTGGTTTTGATTTGCTTGCCCGCATCGGCAATTTCATCGTTATAGCGATAGGAATAAATGGCGGTGGAATCGCTGTCCACAAAGGTGAAGCCCAAGTCGGGGACACCTGCCACGTATCCCTTCGCCAAAAGCTCATTTACCCTTTCAAGGGCGGTATTGATGGGAATGGCGAAGCCGATACCGTCCACGGCAGAGCCCGTAATTTTGGCGTTGACGATGCCGATAAGGCGACCGTCCATATCAAAGAGCCCGCCGCCCGAATTGCCCGGATTGATAGCGGCAGAGGTCTGCAAGAGGGTCATTGGAATATTCTCGATGGAGATGGTTCTGGACACCGAGCTGATAACCCCCTCGGTCAAGGAGCCGCCCAAGGCGCCCAAGGGGTTGCCGATGGCAACAACCTCCTCGCCTAAGACGATTTTGGTGCTATCGCCGCAGGCAACGGGCGAAAGCGTTGTGGTGCTATCCTCTACCACCAGAACGGCAATATCCGACATCCAATCCGTTCCTATCAGCTTTGCTTCATAGGACTCGCCGCTGTGGGAAAGGACGGTGATAGAGGAATACCCCTCCACCACGTGATTGTTGGTCACGATATAAGGAAATTGGGTGGTTTTTCCAAGCCCGATAACGACGCCGCTGCCTGCCGCACCCGCGATGGTGTTGCCTATTCCGCTTTCCACGGGGGCAGTCCGAATTTCCACAACCCCCGAGGCGCAGGCGGCGCCAACGGAGGCATAGCTGCCATTGGCAATAACGGTATCCTTGGGCAAGGTATTAATCACAACAGATTCCGAGGCGCCGCCCGTTCCGCCGACAGAGCCGCCGCCCTGGGGGGTACTGCCGCCTCCGTAGATGCCTCTGCCAATGAGAACGCCGCCTACACACGCAATAGCGGAAAACAACACGCAAGCGGCAACGATAAGGGCAATAATGCCAACGCTTCCCTTTTTCTTAGGCGGGTTTGGCGCATAGTAGGCTCTTTCGGGTCCGTACTCTACGTAAGAGGCGCCGCCCTCGCCGCCGGAGAAGCCAAAGGGCGCTGCCCCTTCGCTCTCCGTGCCCTCTCCTTTGGCGTGTATATCGTCAATATGGTTCGGCTTCATATGATAAAATCCGTTTTCGTCCTGCATCCTAAACTACCTTTCTTGCAATTTCTCAGCGCTCGGCATTGTCGGGGCGCCAAAAAGCGGCGTGAAAGCACCTTCACGCAATGGGATTTTTTTCTTTTTATACTTCAATGTACCATTTTTATGTGAAAACTCGATGAAGAAAAGAAGATTTTGTCTTGAAAAGTGTATCAGCGATGGGCGTCCAGATAGCTTTGCAGAATAATCTGCGCAGAGAGGGTGTCAATGACGCCCTTGCGCTTTTTGCCACCCGTATTGGTGATATTCAATATCTTATGCGCCTCGGCGGTAGAAAGGCGCTCATCGGCAAAGGTATAGGGAATGGCGGTATATTCTGCCAAAAGCGCCGCAAAGGCACGAACCGCCTCCGCACGGAAGCCCTCGCTTCCGTCCATATTTTTGGGAAGCCCGATGACGATAAGGACGGCACCCTGCGCCTCTGCCTCCTTGGCAACTGCCTCTGCCGTATTCCGCATACCGCCCGGCTTGATGGTGCCAATGCCCGACGCCATAAAGCCGAGCAAATCCGATACGGCAAGCCCTGTTCTGACGTCGCCGTAATCTACACCTAATATTCTACCCTGTTTTTCTCCGTTCATTTCGTTTTATCCTTCTTTTTTCGTATTGAGAGGTCTGTATTGTTGACTTTTTTCGCCTTTTATGATACCATAATGCTATACCGTGAAAGGAGGTCTCCCGATGCAGACCGCATTTATTTGTCCAATATGCAAAGCGCCCCTTGCGCGGGAGGGAAAGAGCCTCCTTTGCCCTATGCGCCATACCTTCGATATTGCCAAAAGCGGATACGTCAATCTGCTTTTGAAAAAGGCAGGACAGCACGGTGACAATGACGCTATGCTTGCCGCCCGTCAGGGCTTTTTGAACAGCGGCTATTACAGCCACCTGGCAAACGCCTTGAAGGAAGCCCTCGCCTCCCTTCCCCTACCTGCCTCTCCCGCTATCCTTGACTGCGGCACGGGCGAGGGGTATTATCTGGAAGCGGCAAGGAGCGCCTTACCGGACGCATCCCCCAGGCTGTACGGCTTTGATATTTCCAAGCAGGCTCTGCTTTTCGCCGCCAAGCGAAGGCTTGACGCCTCCTTATTCGTGGCAAGCGCTTACGCCGTTCCCATTGCGGACGGGACGGTGGACGCCGCCCTTCTCTTCTTCTCCCCCTTTTGCAGGGAGGAGCTGCTTCGCACGCTGAAGGCGGGCGGATATCTGCTGATGGCGGTTCCTGCCGAGGAGCATCTATGGGAATTAAAGCAGCTGATATATGACACGCCCTACCGCAATGCCCTGTCCCCCTTTGACATAGAGGGCTTTACCCTTTTATCCCATCGGCACGTAGAACGGGTAATAGACCTTGCCTCCCAAGAGGAAATCCAGCTTCTTTTCCAGATGACCCCCTACTACTACAAGACCTCGCCAAGGGACAAGGAAAAGGTCCGCGCGGCAGATACCCTTGCCGTTACGGCGGCATTTGAGCTTTTGGTCTACCAAAAGCAGTCTTAACACACCAAGCGCCCTCGGGCGCTTTTTATTTTACAATCGCTAAATGTTGGCTAGTAGAGAAACTCCGTTTCATGATTTCTCGCGCTTCGCGCTCCATGAATTGATTTGCAACCCCTTATGCGCCGTAGCGCAATTCATGGCGCAGCCAATTCATGAGCGTTTACGCTCCATTCATGCAACCGCACGGTTGCAATTCATTGCATGCTCATTGAATGAGCATGCAATCGCCGAAGGAGAAAAAGCGATACCGCTCACGCACCGCCTCCTCGTAGGCATTCATTATGCGGTCCTTCCCTGCCAAGGCGGATACCAGCATTAAGAGGGTGCTTTCGGGGAGATGAAAATTGGTGATGAGGGCGTCTACCGCCTTGAAGCGGTAGCCGGGGTAAATAAAGATACCCGTTTCTGCCTCGCAGGCGTGAATAACGCCCTTTTCATCGGCAACGCTTTCTAAGACACGGCAGGAGGTAGTGCCGACGGCAATAATTCTGCCTCCCTTTGCCTTGCGCTCGTTGATGAGGGCGGCGGTTGCCGCATCAATATGGAAATGCTCCTTATGCATAATATGGTTTTCGATTTTCGTTTCCTTCACGGGGCGGAAGGTGCCAAGCCCCACGTGAAGCGTCACCTCGGCATAGCCGACGCCCTTTGCCTTGATGGCGGCAAGCAGCTCCTCGGTGAAATGCAAGCCTGCCGTGGGCGCGGCGGCGGAGCCTATCTCCTTGGCATACACCGTCTGATAGCGGCTTTTATCCTCTAATTTTTGGGTGATATAGGGAGGCAGAGGCATATTTCCCACTACGTCCAGCGCCTCGTAAACAGAGGCGAAGCGCGCCGTATCGTGGGAAAGGCGCACAATGCGGTTGCCCTCCTCGACAACGTCCAAGACCTCCGCTTCCATCTCCTCGCCGAAGGTGATACGGGCGCCAACCTTGGCTCTTTTTCCCGGACGCACCAGGCACTCCCAGGTGCCGTCCTCTCTCATACGGAGCAAGAGAAGCTCCACAGGCGAGCCCGTTTTTGCCGACACGCCGAGAAGCCGCGCGGGGATAACCTTAGAGGAATTGACCACCAATATGTCCTCGGGGCGAAGATACTCTATAATATTTTCAAAGCAACGGTGGGCAAGGGTGTCCTTTTCCCTATCTACCACCAGAAGCCGCGACTCCGAGCGCTTTTGCATAGGGGTCTGGGCTATCAGCTCCTCGGGCAAGTCATAATAAAAATCCGCCGTTTGCAGATTGGTTGCCACTCGTTCATTGATGATTTCCATTGGGTCTGCCTTCCGTATCACAAGCCTCTTTTTCTACATAGAATGAAAAAGAGCTTTTTTCTTATCATTTTACCACAGAAAGGATAAGAAATCAATGGCTAAAAAAGATTTTCTTTTCGCCTTAGCTCCAAAGTTTTTCGAGAGGAAATTTTTATGAAGCTTGATAAAAAGCCGTTTTACGGCGCCGCAACGGCGTTAATCACCCCTTTTACCTACGAAGGCAAGCTGGATTTACCTGCCTTTCGGCGCCTGGTGTCTCTTCAATGCCGCGCAGGCATCGGGGCGCTGGTGGTGGCAGGGACAACAGCAGAGGCGCCCACTCTGACCGAAAAGGAAAAAATTCTTCTTTTGCGCGCCGCCAAGGAGGAAAGCCAGGGGGCAGTCCCCCTTATTATGGGGGTGGGCTCCAACGATACGGAAAAGCTCTGCCGTATGGCAAAAACGGCAGAAAAGGAGGGGGCAGATGCCCTTTTATCCGT
The DNA here is from genome assembly GCA_017467085.1 of Clostridia bacterium. Taxonomy (GTDB): domain Bacteria; phylum Bacillota; class Clostridia; order Oscillospirales; family CAG-272; genus UBA1740. The sequence goes on from JAFTSW010000027.1 coordinate 28,409, forward strand.
AACGCCCTATTATAATAAGGGAACGCGAGAGGGGCTTTGCCGCCATTACGAGCGATTGGCGGAGGCGACCTCCCTGCCCATACTGCTATACAACGTCCCCTCACGCACAGGGGTATCCTTGTCCCTTGGGGACTACGGGCGCCTTTTTGAAAAGGAAAACATCGTGGGGGTGAAGGAGGCAGAAAACGATATAGAAAAGGCGGCAAGCCTTTGCGAGGCATTCCCAGAGGCGGCGCTTTATACGGGAAACGATAGCCAGCTCCTTCCCTTTCTGGCGCTGGGGGGTGACGGGGTTATTTCCGTTCTCTCTAACCTCTTTCCCAAGGAGGTTGTCCTCATTTGCCGCTTTATGCGAGAGGGGCGGCTTTCGGACGCACGGGGACTCTTTTTCCGCTTTTTGCCTTTGATTCGCCTTTTGTTTGCTGAAACCAACCCTGCCCCCATTAAATACGCTATGGCGAAAATGGAGCTTTGCGCCCCCCGACTTCGCCTGCCCTTAACCCTGCCCGAGGAGCCCCTTCGCGCCAAAATTGACGGGGCGCTTTCCCTGCTTTACAAATTGTAGGGCGCCGCGCTCTTCGAGGCAAAAAAGGCATAAAGTTCTTGACTTTCTCCCTCTTTTTCCTTATAATAGAGGTATAGATTATAGGGGCAGAGGGAGAAGCGCTTTTCCCTTTCCTTGGAAAGGTTGTCATACTATGACTCTTGCGGAAGCAAAAACAAAGATTGAGGCTCTGCGGCGGCAGATTGAATACCACTCCCATCGCTACTACGTGATGGACGAGCCCGAGATTTCCGATTTTGAATACGATGCTATGTATCGGGAGCTGCAGGACTTGGAGGCCGCCTTTCCCGAGCTGGATTCAGCAAGCTCGCCTACCAAGCGTGTGGGCGGCGCGGTGCTGGACAAGTTTCAGAAATTCACCCACCGTGTTCCCTTGGGCAGCCTCAGCGACGTTTTTTCCTTTGAGGAGTTAGACGAGTTCTTTGCCAGAACTGCCGAGCGGGAGCCCGATGCCTTCTTTTCCGTGGAGCCTAAGATTGACGGGCTTTCGGTTGCCCTGACCTACGAGAACGGCATTTTCGTCCGCGGTGCCACCAGAGGGGACGGCGTGGAGGGAGAGGACGTAACCGAGAACCTGAAAACAGTGCGCTCCATTCCCTTAAAGCTGAAGGAGCCCCTTCCCTACCTTTGTGTGCGCGGCGAGGTCTTTATGCCCCGAAAGGTCTTTTTTGCGCTGAACGAGGAGCGTGAACGGGACGGGCAGCCCCGCTTTGCCAATCCGAGAAACGCCGCGGCAGGCTCCTTGCGCCAATTAGACTCCAAGATAACGGCGTCCAGGCGCTTAGATATTTTCATCTTTAATTTACAGGAGGGCTCCCTCTATATGGACGGGCGCGCCCCCAAGACCCACACGGAGTCCCTTTTGCGCTTGGAGGAGTTGGGCTTTCACATTCTGCCCCATTTCAAGCGCCTCTCCTCCCCTGCCGATGTCAAGGCGCATATTGACTACCTTTCCTCCATTCGGGGAGAGCTTCCCTTTGATATTGACGGCGCTGTTGTCAAGGCAGATGACTTTGGTGTCAGAGAGCGCTTAGGCGAGCTGACCAACACCCCCAAGTGGGCGGTTGCCTACAAATATCCTCCCGAGCGGCAGGAAACCACCTTGCTCGACATTGAAATTGCCGTAGGCAGAACGGGCGTGCTGACGCCGACAGCCGTCTTAACGCCCGTATTTCTGGCAGGCAGCACCGTTTCCCGTGCCTCCTTGCACAACTTTGATTACATTGAGGGCAAGGACATTCGCATTGGCGA
>JAFTSW010000028.1 GCA_017467085.1 Clostridia bacterium
GGTGGTTTCGCTTTTGGTTTTGTTCTTGGCTGTGTTGGCGGAGCTGTTCCTTTTGCGGCTGTGCCTTTCCCTTTGCGCGGGGCTTGCCAATATGATGGAGGCAGGGGGACTGTCGGGGGTGCTTGGCAGATTACGGGGGCTATACGATTTGATGCTTGCCACCGTCTGTGTGGTGGGGCTCCTCTTTTTGCTTTTAACGGGAATTCTGGCAGGGACGCGCCTGCCCCTGCAATAAGGGGGAGAACAAGAAAGGAAGGATATATGGAGGCAATCAAGACCGTTTTACAAACGGCGGTGCTGCTGGGGCTTGCCGCTGCCTTAGCGCCCGCCTCGCCTAAAATCCGAAGGGCGGTTTTGTTTGCCTTCGCGATTTTGTTCGTATCGGTGCTGCTGACGGCGGGAAGAGCGGAGGGGCTTTTGGAGTTTCTCACGCCCGATTTTTCCACCGAGGCGGAGCCCCCCTCTGCCGATGCCTTTAACGAGGCGTACAGAGCCGCCGTCGAGGAGGGGATTCTTTTGGATTTATGCCAGCGGTTTGATTTGAGCAAGGAACGGGCAACGGTGTCGGTGACGCTGGAACGGGAGAACAGCGAGGTGTTGCTTTCCTCTCTTGCGGTGCGGCTTGACGGCGTTAACGTCACCAAGGACGTCACGGGGCTCGTGCGCTACGCCGAGGCTACCTACGGGGTAAAATGCCAGGTTGTGTTGGAATAGGGGGAAGGATATGAAGGAAAGAATTTTAGGCTTCTTAAAGGGACGGGGCTGGCTCCTGGCCTTGGCGGCGGCAGGGCTCCTGCTTCTTCTTTTGGGAAGCGGCGGTGCCTCGGGGACACCCAAGGCAGAGGGAAAGGACGCCTTGGCGGCAGCCGAGGCGTACAGAGCAAGCCTGACGGAGGAGATAACCGCCCTTTGCGAACGGGTGGAGGGGGTGTCAGGTGTGTCGGTGCTTCTGACCTTAGAAAGAGGGGAGTGCGCCTTCTACGCCCAAAACAAAACCCAAACGGGGGAAAGCCCTGCCTCGGTAGGCGGTGAGGCGCTGCTTTTAGGCTACGAGATGCCAAAGGTAGAGGGAGTGGCGGTGGTCTGTCGGGGCGGCGACAGCGTTGCGGTGCAGGCAGAGCTGACCGCCCTGCTTTCCGCCGCTCTCGGTATCCCCTCCTCACGGGTTTGCGTGTCGGGCGGAAAAATTTCATAGAGCCGTTCTAAACGGTGTATACGGGGCATAGGATGAAGTGTCAGAAAACGAAGGAGGCAAATCATATGGCAAAATTCAAAATCAGAGGAGAGAACGGTCTACTCTCCAAAATCGGCAAAAAGAACATACTTGTTGTGTGCGCGGTGCTTTTACTGGGCGGCGCCATCTGCTTGAACTATTTTCTCTTTTATCAGCCCGGCGCTGATATCGGCTATGGGGACGGCAATATGACGGACGACGGTGGGGACGCATCGGGGGCTGTGGTCAGCGATGCTTATTTCTCCTCCACGCTCTTATCCCGTCGACAGGCAAGAGATGAGGCGCTTGAGGTTCTGCAAACGGTAGTAGACAGCGAGGACGCCTTGGAGGCAACCAAGGACCAGGCACTGTCCGACATCTCCCGTATCGCCTTGGAAATTGCCCAGGAGTCGGACATTGAGGCGCTGGTAAAGGCAAAGGGCTTTGAGCAATGCGTGGCGGTTATCAGCGGCGAGAACGTCAGCGTTATCGTAAAGAACGAGGGCGAGCTGCTTCCCGGGCAGGCGGCGCAAATCAGCGAAATTGTGTACCAGCAAACGGGCATTTTACCCGTCAATGTGAAAATTCTTTGCAAATAACGCCAAGACACGCCGAGAAACCCTCGGCACAAAAAAGCGAGCCTGCGTTTTCAAAACGCAGGCTCGCTTAGCATAATTGCGTGTATTACGTTATTCCTTTTCGTTTTCCGCAGGCGCCGCTTCCTTTTTCTTTTTCTTAAAGAGTGAGCGGCGGAACAGAATGAGGGTAAAGACGATAAAGCCGACCGTCAAAATCGAAAGAGATACGATGGACTCGGTAAGTCCCCTGGGGCAGTAGTCAAGCACCAAAAGCAGGGCACCGCCAAAGGCGATGGCGGGGACACCCGAAAGCACGAGGTTAGAGGCAGCAGGGGTTTCAAAGGAAGGGTCAATCTCTCGCAGGAGAATAACGCCGTTGGAGGCTGTGCCCGTCAGCATACCGAACAGGGAGAAAAACGCCTCGTGCTCATAGCCCTTGTACAGCTCGTTGGCGGCAAGACGGATGTAAACAAAGGTTGTCACGGTTCCAAGGGCGCAAATGATGCAGAGCTGCCACCACATATTGGATAAGTCATCCAGGTTAATGGCGGCAACGCCCGCGATAATCATCGTGTCGAAGGCAAGACCGCTGATGCGGTCAAGCAGGTAATCGTTGACGATTTCTCTGTGCATCAAGCCCCGTTTGCGGAACTGGTTCAGCACCAGCTTGCACAGCATAGCGAAGATGGAGCCAAGCAGAAAGTTAAAGCCCCAGACTAAGGAAACGTTAACCAAGCGCATCACCAGATATACAAGACCGTATACCAGAAAGACAAGCCCTAGGTTGATGGTCAGACGGTCTACCGATTCAGCGCGGGGGATTTCGTTTTCCGATATGTAATCGGAAAGCTTTTCGTCCTCGCTCTTGTCGGTGATAATCTTCAGCTTGCCGCGACGGCGCAGGATGTTCATATATACAACGCCCACGATACAAGCCACGAAGAAGCCTACCGTTGCAATAGTCAAGCCGAAGGTGGCGCCTCCCGCGAAGCCGTACTGATTTTCAAAGCTGGAGCCAAAGTTCAGCGCCTGTCCCGTTCCCTGTCCGAAGCCCAGCGCCAGAAGCACGCCGCCACCCGGGAAGAAGCCCAGGGTGACGCAGAGAATGATGGTGACGATAAGTCCCACTACCGCCTGCATAGAATACACAGCCCCCTGCAAAACGCCCGTTTCCAGAATGGTTTTGACGGGCGCCTTGTTTTGCTCCTTGCCGCGTTTCAGCGCCAAGGCGATAAAGCCGATGGCAAGGCAGTGGTAGGTGACGATTTCCATACCGCTTTGGTTGATTAAATCCTTAAAGCCGGGAATGAGCTTCAAAAGCAGAATCAGCGTGCCGCCGATTAGGGCGGAGGGCATCAGGCTCTTGCGGAAAAAGGGAACCTTGCGCCGCAGGATATTGCCGATAAGAAGTGCCGCCGCCAGAATAAAAAACTGAATGGCAAAGACCCAGACGACGTCATCGCCAAAGGACGTGAAATTAAAGGTCATAGTATTTATCTCCTTTCATCCCTGTGTCTAAAACATGGAAAAACAGCATATATTTAATAGCGTTAAAGCGCTCTTCTCCAATAAAGGAATAAGAGGCATCCTTGGTATTGACCACTAACTGTCTGCCGCCGATAACCGTAGCGGAGGTAATGGCGCCAACGGGAATGGAAAGCGCCCCAAGAGAGAGGCTCTCGGCAGTAAGGCACAGCTTTCCCGTTTCGAGCTTCTTTCTTTTTTCTTCGGTTTTGTCATACAGGGTAACGCCGCCGTCCGAAAGGGCGACCGCCTCCTTTTTGTCCGCAAAGCTCTTGACCGTTTCGCGCTGAAACGCCGCCCATTCCTCTAAGGTCTTGCAGGAAAAACGGGGGTCGGGAGAGGAAAGCAGAAGGTCCTCGCGGAAATACACCGTCAGCCCGCAGGCGGAGCAACGCAAAAGATTTCCCTTGGAGTAGAGGGTAGAGTGGGCGCCGCAGCAGGGGCAAACGAAGAACAGACGCTCGGCGTATTCTGCCCGACGGGGAGAGGTGTAGCGCTTGCCAAGGTCGGCATCCTTCACGGCAAGGGCTTCCCGAATGACACGGTATAGCTCCTCGTCCGACATAGCGGCAACCTCCTCGGGGGAGATTTCCTTTGCCACGTAGCCGCGAAAATCGCCGCGGCGCAAAGCGCCCGACCAACGGGGGTCAACCCCGAAGCCGCCCTCAAAGCGGTGTAAAAGTAAAGGCAGACGGAGCATACGCACCAGCTGGCAAATGGCAGGGTCAATGTATAAGGGCGTATCCGTCCAGGAGCGATTTCCCTCGGGGAAGATGGCAATGGTGCCGCCCTCCTTGGCAACGCGCATACAGGTGCGGATGCAGGATACGTCAGCGGTTGCCTTGCGCTTTTTGATGGGGGCAAAGCAGAACATTAAAAGCTTGGAAATAAAGGAGCCGTTCCAGAGGGTATCGCTGGCAATAAAGTAAATGGCAGTTTTGAAGTTCATCGCCAATAAGGGTGGGTCCAACAGGGTCTGGTGATTGGATAAAATCAAAAACTGCTTGTTTTTGGAGTGGTAAACGGTTTTTTTATAGCCGTAACGCAAAGCGAGAAAGGGCGCGACCAAGGCTCTTGCCAAAGCAAAAATGACAGAGTGACGACGCTTGACGTGTCTTTTTTTCATACTGCCTCCAAACCGTTTTTTTCTTCGACTCTCGTAGCCGAACAGAAATATTATAGCATTTTTGGCTGAAAAAGTCAAGAGATAGGTCTGCCAAAGGGAAAAAAACGCAAGAAGTTTTTGGCAAAACGCAAATCGCTTCTTGACTTTTGGCGCTTGCCGTGCTATGATATTACACGTATATGAATTTACTGTATTGAGGAGTAATAAAATGGAAAAACTGAAGGTTGGTATCATCGGTGCAACGGGTATGGTGGGACAGAGATTTGTCACCCTTCTGCAAAACCATCCCTATTTTGAAATTGCGGCGCTGGTCGCTTCGCCCCGTTCCGCAGGCAAGAGCTACGAGGAGGCAGTCGGCTCCCGTTGGAAGCTGGCGGCTGAGATGCCCGAGTCTGTGAAGAAGATGGTGGTTATTTCCGCAGAGGAGGTAGAAAAGGTCGCCTCTCTCGTTGACTTCGTTTTCTGCGCTGTGGATATGAAGAAGGACGAAATCCGTGCGCTGGAGGAGCGTTACGCCAAGGCGGAGGTTCCCGTGGTGTCCAATAACTCTGCCCATCGCTGGACGGAGGACGTTCCTATGGTTATTCCCGAGGTCAACCCCTCTCATATTGAAATTATTCACGCCCAAAGACGGCGCCTGGGCACCAAGCGCGGCTTTATCGCCGTTAAGCCCAACTGCTCCATTCAGAGCTACGTGCCCGTTCTGACCCCCCTTCTCAAGTACCGCCCCAAGGTTGTGGTGGCAACCACCTACCAGGCTATCAGCGGCGCAGGCAAGACCTTCCGCGAGTGGCCCGAAATGATGGACAACGTCATTCCCTTCATCGGTGGCGAGGAGGAAAAGAGCGAGCAGGAGCCCCTGCGTATCTGGGGCCGCATCGAGGGCGATAAGATTGTCAAGGCAGACGCGCCCCTTATCACCACCCAGTGCATCCGCGTTCCCGTGACCGACGGTCATACGGCTGCCGTTTTCGTCAGCTTTGAGGAAAAGCCCTCCAAGGAGGAGATTCTTGCCGCTTGGAAGAGCTATCGCGGCAGAGCCCAGGAGCTTGACCTGCCCTCCGCTCCTGCCCAGTTCATCACCTATTTTGAGGAGGATAACCGTCCCCAGGCAAAGTTAGACAGAGATTTGTACGGCGGTATGGGTATCTCGGTGGGCCGCTTGCGTGAGGACACCGTGTACGATTATAAGTTTGTCGGTCTTTCTCATAACACCCTGCGCGGTGCCGCAGGCGGCGCCGTTCTCATTGCCGAGCTACTGTACAGAGAGGGCTATATCACCAAGAAGTAATAACGGAAAGCGCTTGCTTTTTACAAAAAACAAAACAAAAAACCTGCCGATTGGCAGGTTTTTTGTTTATGAAAATCAAATCCAACGAAGGTCGGAGGGACGGGGCTCGCGAATCATGGATTCCTTCAAGAAGGCAACGGCGTGTGCCAAGCCCTCCTCCTGGTTCATCAGGGAGTCCTCGTGCTCGATGGAAAGCACCTTGTCATAGCCTACAAGACGCAGGTTGGAAATCATATCGCGCCAGTAGAGCTGGTTGTTGCCGTAGCCCACGGAGCGGAAAATCCAGGAGCGGTGAATTTCATCGCTGAACAGCTTGGTGTCAAGGACGCCGAACTTCTCGGTGTTGTACTTGTCAACACGGGTATCCTTGGCGTGGAAGTGATAGATAGCGCCCTCTAAAACACGAATGGCGGCAACGGGGTCGATGCCCTGCCAAATCAGGTGAGAGGGGTCGAAGTTTGCGCCGATAACGTCGCCCACGGCGGCACGCAGACGGAGCAGGGTTTCGGGGTTGTATACGCAGAAGCCGGGGTGCATTTCAAGGGCAATCTTGGTGACGCCGTGCTCCTTGGCAAAGGCGGTAGCGCCCTTCCAATAGGGAATCAGCACCTCGTTCCACTGGTAGTCCAGAATGGCGCCGAAATCGTTGGGCCAGGGGCAGGTTACCCAGTTGGGGGTCTTGTCGGCAGGGCTTCCGCCGGGACAGCCCGAGAAGGTGATAACGGTGTCAATGCCTAACTTTTCAGCCAACAGCACCGTCGCTCTGAAATCCTTTTCAAAGCCGTCGGCAATTTCCTTGTCGGGATGAACGGGATTTCCGTGAACGGCAAGCGCGCAGATTTCCATATGGTGCTTGGCAACGGTGGCCTTGAATTCCTCCAGCGCCTTCTCGTCGGCAAGCAGCACCTCGGGCTTGCAGTGGTCGTTTCCGGGATAGCCGCCGCAGCCGATTTCAACTGCCTCGATTCCCAGCGCCTCAAACTTGGTCAGCGCCTCCTCCAAGGACATACTGCCAAACAGGTTGGTTAAAACACTAAGCTTCATACTGATATCCTTTCGTGTATATAAATTTTAATCTTCATCGGATGAATGGGCAAGCGCCAGCACTGCTTCCGCAATGCTTTCTGCGGCTTGCGGCTTTTGTAGGCGACGCTCCGCCTCCATAATGGCTTCCCGACGGACAGGGTCGGTCAGAACCGAAAGCAGGGCGGGCAAAAGCGCCTGCCGCTCCTTGACCCAAAGGGCGGCGCCCGCCTCCTCTAAAAAGGCGGCGTTGCGCTCCTCGTGCCCGGGAATGGGGTCAAAAATCAAAAGGGGAAGCTGCTTGGTCAAAACCTCGGAGGTGGAAAGACCGCCGGGCTTGGAAATCATACAGTCTGCCGCCGTCATCAGTAGGGGCACCTTGTCGGTATAGCCGAATACCGTTACCTTGTTTTGGAAGCGCTGCTTCTCAATCTTGCGCTGCGCTCTCTTATTGGTGCCGCAAACGGTGACGATGTGCAAAGGGAAGGGCGCCCCGTCAATCGCGCGCAGGGTTTTGGCAAGATTGCCCCGACCCATAGAGCCCGACATAACCAGCACCGTTTTCAGCTCCTTATCAAAGCCAAGCGCCTCGCGCGCTTCCTCCTTGGAGAGAGAAAGGGCGTGCTGCTCCTTGATGGGAATGCCCAAGGGCAGTACCTTTTCCGCAGGGAAGCCCTTGGCAACCGCCGCGGCGCAAAGCCCCTCAGCAGGCACGAAAAGCAAATCCAAGCGCAAGGCGTCCTCCCAGAAGGGGTGAACGGTAAAGTCCGTCACGATACCCGCCAGCTTGGCGCGGAAGGGGTGCCTTTGCTTCACCGCATCCAAGGCAGAGGCGGCAAAGGGATGGGTGCAAAGAATAACGTCGGGGTCCTCTGCCTCAATCTTCAAGCGGATGTTCCGCACCAGGGTGCGGTTGACCGAGCGGGCAAAGGAGCCCGTATAGGAATTGGCGCGCCTATGCTCTGCCACGGCGTAAAATTTCCCGTAGAAGAAGCGGCAGGAATTGATGGCGAGGGAGTAAAGGGCGTTCGTTGCCTTGCCAAGCCAGCTGCCGACACGGAAAACCGCATCGTCCAAGACGCATTCGGCACCGATTGCCGTCAGATGCTCCGCAACCGCCCGCGCGGCTACGTTATGTCCTTGACCCGTGGAAACGGAAAAAATCAAAACCTTCATAGGGAGGCATCTGCCCCTTTCTCCTTGACGGCGGCGAAATTTCGCAAAAATGCCGTTCAAAGTATTTTTTCTTTAGAAAAAAACTTGCAAAAAGCAAGCGTATCGGTTATAATAAAAGGTGTAGATATTTGCGAGTGCATATACTTCTAAACCATTATAATACATCGTGACGAAAAAATCAAGTCTAAAAACGAAAAGGCGGCAAGAGAAATCTATGGAAACCATATACACCATTCCCATCAACGAGGTTTTTGAGGAAAACCGGAATGCCGAGACCGCCGCCTGCCCCCTCTGCCTTCTCAAGCGGCGCTTGGAGGCGAATGAGCTGGATTTGATTCTCGGCGCCTCTATGATGGAGCCCGATACCCGTATCAAAACCAATAAAGAGGGCTTTTGCCGCAAGCATTACGGCAAAATGCTGACGATGAAAAACCGCTTGGGGCTTGCCTTGATGCTGGAAAGCCACTTGGACGAGGTGAAAAAAGGCATTTCCGACGGGCTCTTGCCCTTCAAGAAGGGCGCCTCTGCCGTTGCCTATATGGAGGCGCTTGGTAAGTCCTGCTACGTTTGCGGCAGAGTAGAGGGGCATTTTACCCGTATGTGCGAGAACCTGGCGGCTATGTACGGCGCCGACGGGGAATTCCGCAAGAAGCTGACGGCGCAGCCCTTTTTCTGCCTGCCTCACTTAGAGGCAATGGCAAGTGCCGCCAAGAAGGTTCTCTCAGGCAAGCAGTACACCGCCTTTTGGGAGGACGCCGCAGGGGTGTCCCGTGGATATTTGGAGAGCCTGCGGGAGGACGTGAGCTGGTTCTGCAAGAAGTTTGATTACCGCTACGAGAACGAGCCCTGGTATAATGCCAAGGATTCTATAGAAAGAGCCGCCGCCTTTTTGGAGGGGACGGACTGACCGTATCGCCAAGTAGGCAAGAGAGAATAGTACGAACTCGCTCGCGAGCCTGCATTTTCAGCGCTTTCGGCACTATTCTCTCTTGCCTAAGGGAAAGGAGAAGGACGGATGATATTTGAAAAATTGCATATGACCGCCTTCGCCGCCCTTGCGGAATGGCAGTCGGAGGGAGGCGCGGTGCAGCTGTCGCGGGAAAACGCCGAGGCAATCTGGCAGGCGACGCTGTATCTCTTTTATAACCAGGGCGCCGACCCTGATAAGGCGGCAACCCTTTATTTCCGCACCGAGAAGGGAGGGCGCTTTTCTCTTGCCCGTCAAGGGGAGGGAGAGGCAATCCTTTCTGATTTGGAAACGGGGGACGTACAGCGCCTTGCAAAGCCGGGAGAGCTGCTCTTTGGAGTGCCGCTTTCCGTCTTTTGCGCGCGTGCGCGCATAGCCCCCAAGGAGAAAAACGCCTTTTACGGGGAACGGGTCACCGAGGCAGGCAGACGGGCGTTGCTATACGGCCGTGAGGACCTGGATGCCGAGAGCGCCGAGGCGGCGCTTGTCACCGTAAAGGAAGAAATATTCGGGGTCCGTGAGGGCGAGGGCGCCCTTGCCAAATTGGAGGAGAAGCGCAGAAAAACCGAGGCGGCGTGTCAGTCTGCCCTGGCGGAAAGCGCCTTGCGCCTGCAGGAAGAAAACCAGGCGCTCCGACTGAAAAAGAAGATAGAGGACGCCGAGGCGGAGCACGAGAAATTCCGCCGTCTGATTTCCGATTTTCACGAGGCGGAAACCATTGCCGCCTTTGACGAGCTGCACGAGGAGGAACGCCGCGCCGAGAAAAAGGCGGAGGAGCTGCGCCTCTGCATCAGCGACAATACCTACGGGGGCTTCTGTCCCGACGCTGGGTATCTCTTTGATTTGATTTCTGCCAAGAACCGTCTGGACAAGGCGGTTGCCGCCCACAAGAAACGGGGCGCCACGGTGGCGGAGGTGTACGCCCTTCCCCCTGCCGTTACCCAGGAGGAGAGAAACGTGCTCTCCCTTTTGGAGAAAGCAGGTATGGAGAAGGCAGGGGACAACGTGCGTTTGCTTTCCAAGCGCAAGAACGTTTTGATGGTCTTTGGCTCCCTGCTTCTGGCGGCGGTGCTGGCAAGCCTGGTGCTGACCCTCGTGCTGTTTGCGGTGCAAAGCACCTCTGCTGCCTTTTTGGCGCTGATAGGGCTGCTGCTTCTGACGGGAGCGGCAGGTGCCCTTTGGTATGAGGCGTACAAAACCTTCAAGCAAAAGCGCGCCATTTGCCAATTCTGCCTTGCCAACGATGCCGACGGGCTTGCCCTTCGTATCCGTGAGGCGCGGGACGTATTGGCGCGTATCGCGCGCCGCCGTGACCGTCTGTTTGGGGTGGAATGTGACTTTTACCGCGCCGCCGAGGAGCTGGCGGCGGCAAGAGAGGGCTTTGCCGTTCTCGCCGCCAAATACGGCTATCAGGCTATGGGCGAGAATTATGGGGAAATCTTTTCTACTCTTTCCACACGGGTGGACGAATACTTAAAAAAGGTCAGCGCTCTGCAGGCAGAGAAGGAATTTATCGACAACAAGGTGCGCAATATGCGGTACAGGCTGGCAGGTATTGGCGAGGTCGCCGTCCGTGCGCGCCTGTCGCCCCCCGACCGTGTGCGCCTGCGGAAGCTGAAGGAATCCGACCTTTTACAGGGCGCCGCCTATTACCAAAGACAGATGGAGGAGCTGCGCGAAAAGGAAAAGCAGCTGACGGTCAATCTGTATAGCGAGCTTTCCGAGCGCGAGGCGGCAGAAAGAGCCGCCGATGCGATGGCGATGAAGGAGCGCGAGGCGGCGCTTGCCGCCCGTGGCGCCGCCGCCGAGGAGGCGGTGCGCATTCTGCGCCGTGGCACCGATGCTCTTGCAAGCAGACAGGCAGAGCGGAAGGCGGCTGCCTTGCGGTATGCCAAGGACGAAAACGATGCTACCGGCCTTTTGGTTGGCACTGCCCTGTCGGCAGTAGACACCCTCTTTTTAGAGAAGCCGCCCCTTTTCTTCACCGACGGAAAGGACGGGGCGTATCGCTACGCCGCCGAAAAATGGGGCGAAGCGGGACAGGCAATCGTGTTTGCCTGATAGGATATAAATGCAAAGCAGACTTTACAAAAATGCCCTGCGAGGCAGAAAAGAAAGGGAGATAAAATGGCAAAACGCATTTTAACCGTAGGCTACGCCGAAATGAAGCTGACGCTGCCCGTAGAATCCCTTTCGGATGACAGCCTCACCCTCAAGGGGGTGGACGGCGTCGCCTATGCTCCCTCGGGACACGGCGGCAATGCGGCGGTTGCCTTTGCGGGCAACGGCTTGGAGTCGGTTTTGCTTTCCTGCCTTGGGCGCGATGCCCACGGCGAAACCCTGTACGATTTTTACAAGGAAAGAGGCATCTCTCTTTCCTCCTTACGCATTCTTCGCGGCAAGCCCACCGCCCTTCGTGTGTTCCTGCGGGACAAGAGCGGAAGGGAGCAGCTTGTGCTGTACGAGGGAGCCTCTCTTGCCTTAACGGTAGAGGACTTAGAGCGCGCCTTCAATCTCTGTCCCGATGCCCTCTATCTGACGATGGAGCTGCCCGAGGAGCTGCTGCTGTATGCGGTGGATTACGCCTATCGGCACGGGATTCCCACCTTTTTGGACGCCGTAGGCGTTTCCAAGCGCTTTCCCGTTCGGCGCTTGGCGCCTGTGACGGTGTTTTCTCCCAACGAGGAGGAAACGGAGCTTTTGACGGGCATTTGTCCCATGGGGACGGACGCCTGCATTTCTGCTTGCGTGGAGCTTTCCAAGCATCTGCAATCGGACTATACCGTTTTGAAATTGGGGGAGCGGGGCGCTTTCGTGTATCACGGGCGGCGCTTTGAGATGATTCCCCCCTATACCGTCCGCCATCGGCATTATGACGCCGTGGGGGATGCCTTTACCGCTTCTCTGGCGGCGCATTACGTCAAAACGGGCAATATGGCGGCAAGCGCGCGCTTTGCCACCGCCGCCGCTGCCCTGGCTCTCACCAAGGAGGGGGACGGCTTTTCCATTCCCACCGAGGACGAGGTATTACAGTACATAGAAAACCAACAGAAGGAGTAACCGTGGAACAGACGAACATCAGGGCTCTTGCGGTTACAGGCCCCACCGCTGTGGGAAAAACCGCCTTCGCCATTGCCCTTGCCAAGGCGTATAACGGCGAAATTATTTCCTGCGACTCTATGCAGATTTATCGGGGAATGGACATTGGCACCGCCAAGGCAACCGCCGAGGAGCAGGCGGCAGTCCCCCACCATATGATTGATATTTGCGACCCCTCCGCTCTCTATTCCGCCGCCGATTACGCCAAGGACGCCCTTGCCGTAGCAAGAGATATCGTTTCCCGTGGCAAGCTGCCCATTTTTTGCGGCGGTACGGGACTGTATTTAGAGGCGGTCAGAACGGGGCGCCACGAAACGGACGCCGTGTCCGATGAGGCGTATAGAGCAGAGCTTTTGCGTATTGCCGAGGAAAAGGGCAACGGGGTCCTGCACGAAATGTTAACAAAGGTTGACGCCCAAGCGGCAGAGACCATTCATCAAAACAACGTCAAGCGTGTCATACGGGCGTTGGAGGTCTACCACGTAACGGGCAAAACCAAAACCCAATTGGATAAGGAAAGCGAAAGCCTTCCGCCCCAAATAGAGCTATCCACCTTCTGTCTTTGCTTTCACGACAGAGAAGCTCTCTACCGCCGTATTGACGGGCGAGTGGACGCTATGATGAAGGAAGGACTGATAGAAGAGGTGCGGGCGCTTTACGGTAAGCCGCTCTCGGGTACCGCCTTGCAGGCTATTGGCTATAAGGAGCTGTTTGCGGTTTTTGACGGGAAGGACAGCTACGAAGGCGCCACCGAGAAAATCAAGCAGGCGTCGCGGCGGTATGCCAAGCGGCAGTTAACCTGGTTTTTGGCAAAGCCCCACCTGCCCCTTTATCGGGACGGCGAGGACGGCACCCTCATTTCCACCGAGGCGCTGTTAGGGCAGGCTGCCCCCACCGTGGCGGCATTTTTAGAAAAGTAAACAACAGTAAAACCTACGAAAGGATATAAAACATGAACGTACAGGCTTGGATTGAAAAAATCAGGGGCGGCGCCCTTGCCAAATACGCCGATATGTATGAGGACCTGGAGGCGCAGAAAAAGCGCTACGTGGAGGCGCTGGAGGCGTTTGCCTCTCTCTACGGCGCGGACAGAGAGGTGTACCTCTTCTCCGTTCCCGGCAGAACGGAGGTTTTGGGCAACCATACCGACCATAACAACGGCAAGGTAATGGCGGCGGCTATCAACCGTGACCTGATTGCCATCGTTTCTCCTGCCGAGGGAGAAATCCGTGTCAAGAGCCAGGGATACGAGGAGGACGTGGTGGCGCTTCGTGACGCGGAAAAGCCCGAAGCCTTCCCCGACTTTTCCTCTGCCTCTTTAATTGGGGGTATGGCAGGCGGCTTCCTGAAGAACGGCTACCGGATTGGCGGCTTCGTTGCCTATACCACCAATGACGTATTGAAGGGCTCCGGCCTTTCCTCCTCCGCCGGCTTCGAGGTGATGATTGGTAACATTCTGAACCACCTGTACAACGGCGGAAGCATCGACAACGCCAAAATTGCCCAGATTGCCCAGTATGCCGAGAACGTCTACTTCGGCAAGCCCTGCGGACTGATGGACCAGATGGCGTGCGCCGTGGGCGGCTTCGTGTACATCGATTTTGCCGATAAGACCACTCCCGTGATGCAGCCCATCTCCTTCTCTCTGTCGGATGCGGGCTACGCCCTTTGCATCACCAATACGGGCGGTAATCACGCCGACCTGACCCCCGACTACGCCGCCGTTCCCGCCGAGATGAAGGCGGTTGCCGCCTATTTCGGCAAGGAAGCTCTCCGTGGACTCACCGAGGCGGAGATTGTAGAGAACATTCCCGTTTTGCGTAAGGCAACGGGTGACCGTGCCATTATGCGCGCCTTGCACTTCGTCCGTGAAAACGAGCGTGTGGAAAAGGCAAAGGCGGCGCTTTTGGCAGGCGATATCGATAGCTTCTTCGCCTCGGTTTCCGAGTCGGGTCGCTCCTCCCTTTGCTACCTGCAAAACGTATTCACCACCCAAAACGTAGCGGAGCAGGGCATCACTCTCGCCCTTGCCGTGTCCGACGGACTTCTGGCGGGCAAGAATTGCGCATGGCGTGTCCACGGCGGCGGCTTTGCGGGCACGATGCAGGCTTTCGTGAAGAAGGAGCTGGTAGAATCCTATGCCGCACTGATGGACGCAACCTTCGGGGAGGGCGCTTGTATGAAGCTGTCTATCCGCAAGGAAGGTGCCATCCAAATTCTGGCATAATTTTTCAAAAAAGAAAGCAAAGTCCGTTTTATAGGACAGTACATATGGTACAATGATACCGACAAAGAGTTAGAAAGGTGGATAAAACATTGGCTAAAGCATCGAAAGCAAAAGAAAAAGACGGCGTGTCTATGGACAAAAAGACCGCCCTGGAAACCGCTATTTCCCGTATCGAAAGAGAATACGGCAAGGGAACCATTATGAAGCTGGGCGAGAACACCAAAATGAACGTGTCTGCCGTTTCCACGGGCTCTATCTCCCTGGACTTGGCGCTTGGCATCGGCGGTGTTCCGAGAGGCAGAATTATCGAGATTTACGGGCCCGAGTCCTCGGGTAAAACCACCGTGGCGCTCCACGTGGTGGCAGAGGTACAAAAGCTGCAGGGCGAGGCGGCGTTTATTGACGCGGAGCACGCCTTAGACCCCGTATACGCCAAGCAGCTGGGCGTTGACATCAACAACCTTCTGGTGTCCCAGCCCGATTCGGGTGAGCAGGCGCTGGAAATCGCCGAGGCGTTGGTGCATTCGGGCGCCATTGACGTCATCGTCATCGACTCGGTTGCCGCTCTGACCCCTCAGCAGGAAATTGACGGAGATATGGGCGCCTCTCACGTGGGCTTGCAGGCGCGCCTGATGTCCCAGGCAATGAGAAAGCTCTCTGCCGCTATTTCCAAGTCCAACTGCGTGGTTATCTTCATTAACCAGCTCCGTGAGAAGGTAGGTATTGCCTACGGTAACCCCGAGGTGACCCCCGGTGGCCGTGCCTTGAAGTTCTATGCCTCCGTGCGTATTGAAATCCGCAAGGGTGAAACCTTGAAGAGCGGAAACGAGATTTACGGTAACCACGTGCGCTGTAAGGTTGTCAAGAACAAGGTGGCGCCTCCCTTTAAGACTGCCGAGTTTGATATTCTCTACGGTAAGGGCATCTCCAAGGTCAGCGAGCTGATTGATATGGGAACGGTGTTAGGCATCGTGGAAAAGAGCGGCTCCTGGTTCTCCTATGACGGACAGCGCATCGGACAGGGCAGAGAAAAGGCTATCGCCTTCTTAGAGGAAAACGTGGATATCGCCGCCGCTATCGAGGAAAAGGTGCGTGCCGCGGCCCAAAGCGGCGGTGCCACCGAGCAGTACGAGGTAGACGAGGAATTTGACCTGGAGGGCATCGGTGAGGAGGACTAATCCCCACCGCTGACAGTGCTGTATGAAGGCAAAGGTTGTTGCTATAAAGGAAAGCCGCACGGGCGTGCGGCTTTCTCTTGCCATTGCCACCCCAACGGGTGCGCGCAGGCTGACCTGTCGGGTCAGCCGCTCTCTTTACGAGGAGGCAGGCGCCCCGTTAGAGGGGGAAGCCCTGGAGGAGGTGCAGTACCTTCTTCTTGCCCAAAAGGAGGAGCGGGCGGCGGCGTATGACCGCGCCGTGCAAATCCTCTCGATGGGAGATAATAGCTGTCGCGGTCTTTACCGCAAGCTCCTCGCCCGTGGCTTCGTTCCAAGCGAAGCGGAGGCGGCGGTGGCGCGCTTAGTAGAGGAAGGGTACTTGGACGAGGCAGCCATGCTCGCCCGCCAGTTTGCCATCTACGCCAAAAAGCGCCTCGGTATGGCAAAAATCCTCCCCTCCCTCCTGCAAAAGGGCTTTTCCCGGACGGCAATCCTCGCCGCCGCCCACCAAGCCCAAGAGGCAGGCATCTACCTGCCCGAAGAAATCAAAGCATCCCTCTTGGAGGAATGCGCCTCCCTTTCCCCCGAGGAAAAGCATAAGCTCCTCAAAAAGCACGGCTTTTTATCCTGACCTATGTAGCCGAGGGCTGCACCCATAGACTCAAAGGCGTCTTGCTTTTTATGAGTAAAAAAGAACTTGGACGTTTAGAGCCCAAGTTCTTTTTGCCTTTACATATTTATTGAAAGAAAAGCACGGCGAAGGATAAAAAAGCAAACAAAAAAACTCCTTAACGGAGTTTCTTGCACACACACTGTGTAACCGATAAAAAATCGGCGATTTGAGAATTCTTTTATTTGAACTCGTAGTGTAATTTTGTAGGGGTCTACAAAACTACCGTAATTATAACACAAAAAAGGCGGAATGTCAATATGAAAAATGAAAAAAAGTATTTTTTAGGCCTGGACGTAGGAACGGAGTCCTTAGGTTGGGCTGTTACGGATGAGAGATACGCCCTCTTGAAGCATAAGGGGGAGCCTATGTGGGGCGTGCATCTGTTTGAGGAGGCAGCCTTAAATGACAAGCGCAGAGGCTTTCGGACGGCGCGCCGCCGTTTGGATAGACGCCAGCAGCGTGTTCAGCTGGTGCAGGAGATATTTGCCCAGGAAATTGCCAAAAAAGACCCTAATTTTTATCGCAGAATAGCAGAAAGCGCGCTTTGGCGCGAAGACGCCCACGAGGCATATGCGCTCTTTTGCGACGCCGACTATACGGATAAGGAGTACCATAAGCAGTACCCGACAATTCACCATTTGATTGCGGAGCTGCTGGAGAATCCCGCGCCGCACGACGTTAGATTGGTTTATCTGGCGTGTGCCTGGCTTGTGGCGCATCGCGGCCATTTTTTGCGTGATATCGATAAGGATAACATCAGCGAGGTGCTGAGCATCGAGGAAAATTATCGCGGGCTAATGGAGTATTTCCGTGACGGGGACAAGCCTTGGGACTGCGAGGCGGAGGCCTTTGGTGCCATTTTGAAAAAGCCTCTTGGCATTAAGGCAAAGTACAAGGCTCTTTGTATGCAGCTTTTTGGTGCCCCTAAAGCTCCTAAAACGCCTTTCACGGAGGATGGTCCCTACGTGAGCGTTGACGCTATCTTGAACTTGCTCTGCGGCAAAAAGGTCAGACCTGCGGAGCTGTTTAATAACGCCGAATATGAAGAGCTTGACTCCTTTAGCCTGGATAAGGACGAGGAGGAGCTTGGTCCGATTCTTTCGGCACTTGGTGATGACAGCGAGCTTATCCAATGTTTGAAGGCTCTGTTCGATTGGGCAGTGCTAAGTGATATCCTGTCCGAGGGACAGTACATATCTAAGGCAAAGGTGAAGGTCTACGAGCAGCATCAGCACGATTTGAAGCTCTTAAAACGAATGACGCGCGCCTATGCCCCCGACAAATACAGAGAGCTTTTCCGTATGACGGGAAAGGGCTATTCTGCTTACCAAGAGGGCAAAAAGAACAAGGATACCCAAGGCGAGCTTTGCAAGGCAGTGAAAAAGGTATTTGCTGACGTTGTTCCCACCGAGCAGGATGCCGGTGATTTTGCCGAAATGATGGAGAAGGCGGAAAATAATATCCTTTGCCCCACCCAGAAAAACTCCGACAACCGTGTTATCCCGTATCAGGTGTATTGGCTGGAAATGCGCGACCTTTTGCAAAACGCTGCTGAATATCTGCCCTTCTTAAAGGAAGCAGACGGGGATGGCTACGTGGCAATGGATAAGCTGCTTTCCATTTTTACATTCAGAGTGCCGTATTTCGTTGGTCCGCTCAATAAAAAAAGCCGCTTTGCCTGGATAGAGCGAAAGGCGGAGGGCAAAATATATCCCTGGAATTTCAAGGATATGGTTGACTTTGAGAAGAGCGAAAAGGCGTTTATCGACAGAATGACCAATACCTGCTCTTATCTTCCCTCTGCCACCGTTATGCCCAAGCAGTCCCTGCTGCACCAGCGCTTCCAGGTGCTGAACGAAATCAATACCCTCAGCGTCAACGGCGAGAGAATTCCCGTCGAGGTAAAGCAGAAAATTTACTGTGACCTGTTCAAAAGAAGAAAAAAGGTTACCAAAAAGGCGATTCGTGACTATTTGCTCCGAGAGGGCATTTATAAGGCAGAGGATTTGGAAACGTTAAGCGGTATTGACGATAGCGTGAAAAGCTCCCTTTCCTCGTATATTGCCTTTGAAAGGCTCTTGCGCTCCGGGCAGCTGACCGAGGAGGACGTGGAGGCTATCATTCAGCACCGCACCTATACCGAGGACAAGCGCCGCTTTGCGGAGTGGGTCGAAAAGACCTATCCCGCCCTTTCGGAAGCGGATAAGCGGTACGTTTCCGGGCTGAAATTTAAGGATTTCGCCCGCCTGTCCCGAGAGTTTTTATGCGAGATTTACGGAACGGAGGCAAGCACCGAAACAGGCGAGGCATCTTCCATTATAGAAAGAATGTGGCAAGAAAACCTCAACCATATGGAAATTCTTTCCGACCGCTTTACCTATAAGCAGGATATAGCGGTAGAGGTGGCGGCATACTATGCCGAAAGTCCCAAAACGCTTGCGGAGCGTATGGATGAAATGTATCTTTCCAACGGGGTGCGGCGCTCAATCCTGCGCACCCTGGACGTGCTGGCAGATATTGTCAAGGTCAATGACGCGCCGCCCAAAAAAATCTTTATCGAAATGGCGCGCGGCGGCTCTCCCAAGGACAAGGGCAAAAGAACGAGCTCCCGTTACCAGCAGCTCAAGGAGCTGTATGCTAAGTGTTCGCTGGAGGACGTGCGTGAGCTGGAGGCACAGCTGGATGCTATGGGTGAGGACCGTGACAATCGCTTGCAGGGTGAAAAGCTGTTCTTATATTTCCTGCAGCTTGGTCGCTCTATGTATTCGTATGAGCCGATTCATATTGAGCAGCTGGGCAGTAAGCTGTATGATATTGACCATATCTATCCCCAAAGCAAGGTGAAGGACGATAGTATTCTGAACAATAAGGTTTTGGTGCTTTCTACCGAAAACGGCTTGAAGGGGAATACCTATCCCGTAAAGGCGGACATTCGCCATAAAATGCAGAGCTGGTGGAGACTTTTGCTGGATAACGGTCTTATCACCCCGGAAAAATATAAGCGCTTGACCCGTCACACCCCCTTCGATGAGAATGAGGAGTGGGGCTTTATCAATCGTCAGCTTGTGGAAACCAGACAGTCCACCAAGGCGCTTGCTACGCTTTTGCAGCAGGAGTATCCCGATGTGGAAATCGTATACTCCAAGGCAGGTATGGTGTCGGAATTCCGCCAGGAATTTGACATGCTCAAATGCCGTGAAGTCAATGACCTGCATCACGCCAAGGACGCATATCTGAATATTGTTGTCGGTAACGTCTATCACGAAAGATTTACCCGTAGCTGGTACTTAGCAAACCGTGAGCAGTATAACCTGAAGGTGGAAACCCTCTTTAAGCACCCCGTTGTTTTGTCTGATGGAAGAACGGTTTGGAACGGAGAAGAGGATTTGGTAAGGGTGAAGCACATCGTCCAAAGGAAAAACGCTATTCATCTGACCCGCTATGCCTTCTGCCGCAAGGGCGGCTTCTTTAATCAGATGCCTAAAGCTTTCCCAGAGGGAACAGTGCCGAGAAAAAAAGGCTTATCGGTTGAAAAATACGGCGGCCATACCGATTCTACCGCCTCCTTCTTTATGCTTGCTAAGTATACTCTTGGCAAAAAAACGGAGATTATGGTGGTTCCTATCGAGCTTTTTGCCGTGAAACGTTTTTTGGCGGATGAGCTCTACGCCCTTTCGTATATAAAGGAAGCTATTGAAAAAATCATTGGCAAAGAGGTAAATGCGGTAGAGCTGCCTCTTGGTATGCGGAAAATCAAGGTCAACACAATGTTAGAGCTTGACGGAATGAGAATGTGTATTGCAGGTAAAGCGGGCGGCGGACGGACACTGATTCTTTCTATGTATGCTCCCCTTGTTCTTGGCTATGAATGGGAAAAATATATTAAGCATCTTTCTTCTTTTGTGGAGAAGAAAAAAGAGAACCCGAATATGGTATACAGCGAAAAGCATGATGGCGTCACCAAAGAGCAAAATCTTGCGCTGTATGATGCTTTGACCCAAAAGCTGAATACACCCATTTATGCCAAGCGTCCTGCTAACCCCGTAGACACCTTAAAAGAGGGAAGAGAACAGTTTGCGTTGGCTGATATTTGGGAACAAGCAAGCTGCTTGATGCAGATAGTTGCGGTATTTGGGCGCACTTCCGGTGGGTGCAATCTTGAAATCGCTGGTGGCAGTAAGCATGCGGCGACAACAAATAGCTTCAGCACTTTTGCCAAAAATTGGAAAAAGTACTATAACAGTGTACATATCATAGACCAGTCTGCCTCGGGCTTGTATGAAACCCGTTCCGTCAATCTGTTGGATTTATTATGAGCTGGCGCACGGTTGTGGTTTCCTCCCGCTGTAAGCTGGATTTGAAAATGGGTTATATGGTCATCAGAGGGGAGGATACCAAGCGTATCTTCCTCGATGAAATGGCGCTTTTGGTCATCGAAAATCCTGCCGTGTCCTTGACGGGGTGCCTTTTGGAGGCACTGGTGGAAAAGAAGGTGCGGGTGGTCTTTTGCGACGGCAAGCGCTCTCCCATGGCAGAGCTTTCTCCCTATTACGGCGCCCACGATTCCTCCCGTAAAATCAAAGCCCAGCTTGCCTGGCAGGATGGAACCAAGGGCGCCGTCTGGACGGATATTGTGTCCGAAAAGATACGGAAGCAGGCGGAGCTTCTGCGTGAGCTGCAAAAAACAGAGGAGGCGGCGCTGCTGCTTTCGTATCTTGGGCAAATCGAGCTGTACGATACCACCAACCGCGAGGGACACGCCGCCAAGGTGTATTTCAATGCCGTTTTCGGAATGGCATTTACCCGCAGTGCGGATTGCGCCATCAACGCCGCCTTAAACTACGGCTACGGCGTCCTTCTCTCTGCCTTTAATAGAGAAATTACGTCTTGCGGCTATTTGACGCAGTTGGGTGTTTTTCATAGCAACATGTTCAACCATTATAATCTCAGCTGCGATTTAATGGAGCCCTTTCGGGTGTTGGTGGATAGACGGGTGCAGAAAATGCAGCCGGACAGCTTTGAAAGCAAGGAAAAATATGCCCTTTGGGATATATTGAATCAGACCGTTCTCATTAACAACACAAGCCAGACGGTGCTGAACGCCATTAAGCTGTACACCCATAGCGTTTTTGACGCGCTGAACGACAACGATACCGCCCGAATCAGGTTTTATACCTGGAAAGAAAAACAGAAATGAGCTACCGCTTTATGCGTCTATTGGTTTTTTTCGATTTACCTACCGAAACCAACGAGGATAAAAGGCATTATCGGCAGTTTCGGCGGTGCCTTATCAAGAACGGCTTTATGATGCTCCAGGAGTCCGTCTATTGCCGTATGCTGATTACACCGACGGCAGAACGGGCGGCAATGGAAACCGTGCGTAGAAACAAGCCGCCCGCAGGTGTGGTGCAAATGCTATCTGTCACGGAAAAGCAATTCTCCAAAATGGAATATCTGATAGGCGAATACCATAGCGAGCTTATCGATAGCGATGAAAGACTGGTGATACTATGAAATGGGTGCATCCCGCATTGCAAGAGCCCATTTGCTTAGACGGCAAGAAAATTCCCTCCCTGGTGATAGAAAATAAAGCCCTTTTCCGTTCCCTGGTGTGCGAATGCTACGATGCCGTAGAGGGATGCAAAACGGATATCGTGTTGTCAGAGGGCGAGAAGCTGCTGGATGCGCCCAAGAACATGGAAATCATTGGCGATTTTGTTCGCTTTGATATCAATAAAAAAACGCTTTTGAGCAAGGTGCTGGCAGAAATGGAGCGGGCGGCGGTCTCTCCCGAGCATTACGTGAAAACCGGGGAGCTGTTGGCAATGTTGCAGGGCGCATTGGAGGATTGGTCCTTTTCTCTGCCCTGCGAGGTGGTTTTTTCCAAGCTTTCCGTCTCAACGCTTTTGAAGGCGGCGGGCGTAGAGCTGAAAAGCGACTATGAGGGAGCTTGGGGAGAAGCGGAAAAAATCGTGGATTATATGGAGCTGGTGCGGGAGCTGGATAGAAACAAGCTCTTTGTCACCGTCAATATGCGCGCTTTTTTTGAGGATGCCGTGATAGATGCCTTTCAAAGAACCCTTCTTTCCCATGAGCTGCAGGTGCTGATGGTAGAACCGTATGCCGCTCCCCTGTTGCCCTGCGAAAAAAGAATCACGGTGGACCAAGACCTTTGCGAATTTTAGTTGCTTTATTTTCCTTTTTGTGCTACAATAGCTATGGGCGGCAGCAGGACCTGCTTGCCCGAATGAAAGCTTTAGGCTTTTTACACGAAGATTCCCTATAAAACTTGCAAGCCCCGCGGCCTCGTAAGCTGTATGATTTGAAGTGCGTTCAAATTTGGGGTTTGAGAGTAGTGTAATTTTATAGGGGTCTCAAACCGACAAACGCGTCGAAGGCCAGCTCGCCTGTTTGAGAGTAGTGTAATTTTATAGGGGTCTCAAACGGGTGTACCGATAACCACCCCCATCAACCAGTTTGAGAGTAGTGTAATTTTATAGGGGTCTCAAACTCCACACCCCCACCACCACACCCACCCCTTGTTTGAGAGTAGTGTAATTTTATAGGGGTCTCAAACAGTAGAAACCTTAATAGCATCGTCCAAATAGTTTGAGAGTAGTGTAATTTTATAGGGGTCTCAAACTCGGGCTTACCACCACTTGATAGCGGATACGTTTGAGAGTAGTGTAATTTTATAGGGGTCTCAAACCTCATCATTCATATAAACGTCTGTTTCCTTGTTTGAGAGTAGTGTAATTTTATAGGGGTCTCAAACGGGAGAATCCTGCCTCAGCGAAAGACATAGGTTTGAGAGTAGTGTAATTTTATAGGGGTCTCAAACTTGCAGGATGGTGTGAAGGATTACACATTTGGTTTTAGAGTAGTGTAATTTTATAGGGGTCTCA
>JAFTSW010000029.1 GCA_017467085.1 Clostridia bacterium
ACAAATCACAACAAAATCCATCAAAAATCTATTCGCCGTAGGGTGCGAAGCAGTTTTGGACAAAAAATAGCGAGTGGAGGCGCCGAGAAAGCGCGCAGTAATATACGATATTGCAAGCGATTTATCGAAAGCATACGCCGCTATTTTTTCTCCAAAACCTTATGGGTTCGATTTCCTTACGGCTAAACAGAAAGGACTCCCTATGAAAACCAACCTTACCAACTACGAGCAATTTTTCAGAGATATTCCCCAAAAGGGGCTGACCTACGCCGCCGAGCATACCCTGGCTCTGGGCTTCAACGCGGTAGAATTTTTGTGCTACACCCTTTCACCTGACTTTGACGTCAAGGAGGCAAAGGAGGTGCTTGCCGCCTACGGTCTGCCCGTATCCTGCTTTTCGGTAGGCATTAACCTCTATGCCAAGGAAAAGGAGGACATGCAACGGGCAGAGGAGGCGCTTTGTCGCTACGGGGAAATTGCCGCCACGCTTGGCTCTCCCTTTTTGCACCACACCCTCTTTTTGCCCCTGAAGTTTCCTACCGCCGCCCCCACCTACGAGGAGGTAGCGGAGCCCGTTTTAGAGTCGGTGGCGCGTATCGTCCGCTACTGCCAGGGGCTGGGTGTTACGTGCCTCTACGAGCCCCAGGGTATGTACTTCAACGGCGCGGGCTTCTCCCGTTTCTTCGAGGAGCTGCATCGCCTTTATCCCTCTGTGGGCGTTTGCGGTGACGTGGGCAATCCCCTCTTTGTGGACGCCGCCCCCGAGGCGATTTTTCTCAAGCACGCCAAGGACGTCAAGCACGTGCATCTGAAGGACTACGCCGTTGCCAACGCTCCCTTTGAAAAGGGCACCTTCTATCCCACCCTGGGCGGACGGTATCTGCAAACCGCCGTTTTAGGCGAGGGCGCCGTTGCCCTTGACGCCTGCGTTGCCGCCTTGCGGCAGGTGGGCTATACGGGCGCCTTCTCCTTGGAAACCTCGGGGGAGGACGAAATTCTCTCCCGTAGCATTGCCGCCGCCGACGCGCTGCTTAAAACCACTTGACTTTTTCCTCCGTATGCGGTATACTGTTCTTGTCAAGCCCCCGATTTTTCGGGTGCCTCGGCAAAAATCTTTTTTATATGACATCAGGAGGATTACACATGGAATCTAAGTTCACCGGCGGATTACTCGGCATGATTGGTATCGGCATTTTGCAGGGACTTATCATCGGCTTCACCCTTGGCATCGCAACCCCTTGGGCTATTTGCTTAAAGGAGGCTTGGTATGCTAAGCACACCATCATCGACGGCCATCAGCTCACCTTTGACGGTACGGGCTTGCAGCTGTTCGGCAACTACATCAAGTGGTTCCTTCTCACCATCATTACCCTGGGTATTTATGGCTTCTGGCTCAACATCAAGATGAAGCAGTGGGTTGTCAAGCACACCCATAAGAAGCTCATTATGGAATAATTTTTCTATTATGACGAAAAGGACAGAGAATGCTTTTGCGTTCTCTGTCCTTTTTTAATGCCGAGAGCTATAAGCTCTCGGCATTGCAAGAATCCCGCAAGGGATTGTAGCCGTAAGGGAATCGAACCCATAAGGTTTTGGAGAAAAAATAACGGCGTATGCTTTCGATAAATCGCTTGCAATATCGTATATTACTGCGCGCTTTCTCGGCGCCTCCACTCGCTATTTTTTGTCCAAAACTGCTTCGCACCCTACGGCGAATAG
>JAFTSW010000030.1 GCA_017467085.1 Clostridia bacterium
CCGGCTCGTACAAAGCCCATTTTGATTTTATGAAAAAACGCTCGAATTCCCACGGGATACCTCCTTCGGTATTTAATACATTTATTATACCACTTTTTTATGAATTTTTCAATCTTCTGAAAGTAAAAAAGAGCCGATCGTTTGGCGTGCTTCTTTTTTTTCGTACAGAGCAATAGACTTGAACCCCGTTCGTTCCAAAGGAACGAACAGACTTTGCGTAGAAAAAACTCATCGTTGTACGTAGCTTTCGCAAAGTCATTTTAAGCTCCCGCTTCCGGCACCAAAAAGAGCGCATGGTTTTTTGACCGTGCGCTCTTTTCTATTCACTTGACTATTGGGTTGCCCCTCGCTCGTTCCGCTGGAAACATAGCTCTTATAGAAAAAAGAAAATCTTGTGAAAAAAACGGAAAAGTTTGGGTAAAGCCCTTGCAGAAAAGAGGAAAATGCGGTATAATATACAGTGACAAAATTTTATTTCTTGACAGAAAAGCATATAAAAGTAACAGAAAAGAACAGGTAAAAGAAAATGGCAGACAATAACGTAAAAAAAGGCGGTATCTCCGTCGAAACCGAGCATATTTTCCCCATCATCAAAAAGTGGCTCTATTCCGAGAAGGAAATCTTTCTGCGTGAAATCGTTTCCAACGCCTCGGACGCTATCACCAAGCTGAAGCGCCTGGAGTCCCTGGGCAAGTACGAGGGCAGTGAGGCTCCCTATCGCATTGACGTCTCCTTCAATAAGACCGAAAAGACCCTGACCGTCAAGGACAACGGCATCGGTATGTCCGAGGAGGAGGTCGAAAAGTATCTTTGCAGTATGGCGCTTTCGGGTGCTATGGACTTTATCCGTGAGTACGAGGGCGAGAACGAGAAGGACAGCGGCGGCATCATCGGTCACTTTGGCTTGGGCTTCTATTCTGCCTTTATGGTCGCCGATACCGTGGAGGTGCTGACCAAGTCCTACCTTGGCGCCCCTGCCGTCCGCTTCCTTTGCGCCGAGGACGGTAGCTATACCATCGAGGCGGCAGAGGAAAAGGAGCGCGGCACCGCCGTTGTGATGCACATCAACGAGGACGGCGAGGAGTTCTTAACCGAGAGCAAGCTCTCCGAGGTCTTGCGCCGCTATTGCGCCTTTATGCCCGTGGAAATCTACTTAACGGACGAGGAAGCCGAGCAGGAAGAGCCCAAGGAGGGCGAGGAGCCCAAGGTCCCCACCCCCATCAACGATACCCATCCCCTTTGGCAGAAGAATGCCTCGGATTGCACCGAGGAGGAGTATAAGGAATTCTATCAGAAGGCATTTGCCGACTACAAGGAGCCCCTCTTCCATATGCATCTGAATGCCGACTATCCCTTAAACTTCAAGGGCATTCTCTATTTCCCCAAAATCCAGGAGAATTACGAAAACCTGGAAGGGAAGATTCAGCTTTACTACAACCAGGTTTTCGTGGCAGATAACATCAAAGAGGTTATTCCCGAATATCTTTTAATGCTCAGAGGCGTGCTGGACTGCCCCGAGCTTCCCTTGAACGTGTCCCGTAGCTATTTGCAGAATAGCGCCTACGTTTCCAAGGTTTCCCAGTATATTGTGAAAAAGGTGGCAGATAAGCTGACCGCTATGTTCCGCAACGAGCGGGAGAAATACGAGGGGCTTTGGGAGGATATCCGCACCTTCGTGGAATACGGCGCCATCTGCGACAGAAAATTCTATGACAGAGTCAAGGAGGCATTCCTCTTTGTCAAAACGGGCGGCGAAAAAATCACCCTTGCCGATGCGCTTGAGGCGGCAGGGGAGAGCAAAACCGTCTATTATACCTCCTCTCCCGAGCAGCAGTCCCAGTATATCGCTATGTACGAGGCAAAGAATATCCCCGTCATCGTGATGTCCAAAATGCTGGATGACCGTTTTATGCAGGTCTTGGAGCAGAATGAGGGCGGCATCAAATTCGTGCGTGTAGACGCAGGAACGGACGCCCTGCGCGAGGGCGAGGCAGAGGAAGAGAAGAACGAGGAGCTGATTGCCCTCTTTGAAGCCTTCTCCACCGAAAAGCAAAAGCTGACCGTCCGCACCGAGCGCCTGGCAGACGCCACCGTCCCCGCCATTCTCACCGTGTCGGAGGAAGCGCGCCGTATGGAGGAAATGATGCGGATGTACGCCCCCGATATGCCCCCGATGCCCACGGAGGCAGCGCTGATTCTGAACACCGCAAGCCCCATTATCCGGCGCCTTGCCGAAAAGGGCTACGGCGATAAGGCAGACGCCGTTGCCAAGCAGGTATATTCCTTGGCGCTTCTTTCCCAGCGCCCCCTGTCGGCAGAGGAAATGAGAGAGTTTTTGCAGGACGGCTATCGCCTCTTGACGGAGCTTGTCTGATGACCCCCACTGACATTTTGGCGAAAAACCTTCGCCGCGCGGCAACGGGCGAGCTGAAGGAGGCAGAGCATCGCTTTCTCCTGTTGGAGGAATGGGCGGCGCTGTGCCTGCAAAAGCTTTCTGCCAAGAAAAAAAGCTTTTCTCCCTCCGCCCTGCTTGCCGAGCTTCGCTCCACCGTTTCCGCCCAAAGGGCGGCTTTAGAGGAGGAGAAGCCGGTCCAAAGCGGCGATTTGGCGCCCCTCTTTTCCCAGCTGACCCTGACGGACTACGCCGTCTTTTGCCGTGCCCTTGCCGCCTCTCTTGTCAAGGACGAGGCGCATCGGCGTGTTTTAGAAAGAAAAACGGCGGCAGGCAATACGGTTTGCTACGTCAGAACCGCCCAGGCGGAACGGGCGTTTTCCCTCTTTGCCCAAAACCGTCCCGACGCCCGTGTTTTCTATATCAGCAATGCGGAGGAGGGCTTCTCGGCGGTAGACGGCGACCGAGCCGATTTCTGCATTATGCCCTACGAAACGGCAGACGGTGTCCGTATGCTCCAGGTCGAGCGATTAGCCGAGCGGTACGATTTGCATGTATCAGCCCTTCTGTCCGTTGTGGATAGCGCAACCGAGGAGCGCATTCTCTTTGCCCTCTATTCCAAGGCTGCCCAGCCCTTCGTAAGGGCGGACGCCTATAGGGCGGAATTGACCCTGGCAGGTGGCGAGGAGCTTTTGGCGTTTTCGGGACAGCTTTTGTCCGTTTTTCCCTATATGGGCTGCGCTCTTTCCCGTTTTTCCTGCGCCCCCGACGCCCACGGGCGCTTGCGTGCCCGTTTTTCCCTGGAAAGGGGAGAGTACGGAGCGCTTTGGCTTTTCCTCTCCCTCTATTGCGAGGCGGCGGCAAAGCTTGACGTGTTTCCCGTCCTTGCGTAACCTTATGATAAGACCTCTCAGATTGGAGAAAAAACAATGAAAAAGAAATATCTTGAATATATCACCCGAGGCACCTGCGCCCGTTTAATTCGACTCACCCTGACCGAGGACAACGTGATTGAAAAGGTTGTATTCGTTTCGGGCTGTGCAGGCAATACCCAAGGGGTTGCGACCCTTGCTGTCGGTATGCGTGCCGAGGACGCCATTGCGCGCCTTTCGGGCATTCGCTGCGGTATGAAGCCCACCTCCTGTCCCGACCAGCTTGCCAAGGCATTGGCGGCTTGTATGGCGCAAGAGGCAACCGAGGTATAAACATAAAAAAGAATACGAAAGAAGAAAGGGGATACATACTGTGAACAGTGCGAAAAAAGAATTTGAAAGATGGCTGGCATATCCCCAGCTTTCCGACGAGCTGCGCGAGGAAATGCTGGGCATTGCCGAGAACGCCGAGGAGATTGAGCTGCGCTTTGGCTCCTCTATGAGCTTTGGCACGGCAGGACTCCGTGCCACGATGAACGCGGGCCCCGCCTGTATGAACGTGTATACCGTTGCCCAGGCAACCCAGGGCATTGCCGCCTTGATTTTGCAGGAAAACGGTAAGGAGCGCGGCGTTGCCATTGCCTACGATAGCCGTATTCACGCCCGTGAGTTTGCCGAAACGGCGGCAGAGGTGCTGGCAGGGAACGGCATCCGTGTCTATATCTTTGATGACATTCGCCCCACCCCCGAGCTTTCCTTTGCGGTGCGACAGCTGAACTGTATGGCGGGCATCAACATCACCGCTTCCCACAACCCCAAGGAATATAACGGCTATAAGGCGTATTGGGAGGACGGCGCCCAGATTTCTCCCGAGCAAACCAAGGTAGTGGCGGCAGCCATTGCCCAAATCGATATGCTGGGCGGCGCTAAGAGAATGCCCCTTGCCGATGCGGTAGCGGCAGGGCTCCTCACCTGGCTTGACAAGGACTTTGACGAGATTTATCTCGACACCGTTCTGAAAACCTCCATCAATCCCTCGGTTATCACCGACGTGGCAGACGAGCTGAAAATCGTCTATACCCCCTTGCACGGAACGGGCTACCGCCTGGCGCCCGAAATTCTGCGCCGCGTGGGCCTTCGCCATCTCTTTACCGTACCCGCGCAGATGGTGCCCGACGGCAATTTCCCCACCGTTCCCAAGCCCAATCCCGAGTATGCCCAGGTATTCACTCTCGGCATCGAGATTGCGGAGAAGGAGGGAAGCGACCTGGTCATCGCCACCGACCCCGATGCGGACCGCATCGGCGTGATGAGCCGCACCGCCGATGGCTCCTTTGCCACCATCACGGGCAACCAGATGGGGGCGCTTCTTCTGGATTATATCATCACCGCCCGCCGTGCCAATGGCACCCTGGGCAAGAGCGACTATGCGGTGAAATCCTTCGTGTCCACCGACCTGGCTATGAAGATTGCCGAGGACAACGGCATCGCGATGTATGACGTTTTCACGGGCTTCAAGTTCATCGGCGAGGTTATCAAGAATTACGAAACCGAAAAGAGAGAAGGCACCTTCCTCTGCGGCTTCGAGGAAAGCTACGGGTACCTCTTTGGTACGTATGCCCGTGACAAGGACGCCATTGGTGCCGTGCTTCTCATCGTAGAAATGACGGCGTATTACCGCAAGAAGGGAATGACCCTGTCCGATGCCCTTGCCGCCCTCTTTACCAAGTACGGTTATTACCGTGAGGGCGTGGTTGACCTGTATATGACGGGTCTTGACGGCATCGAGCGCCGCC
Source organism: Clostridia bacterium (assembly GCA_017467085.1). GTDB lineage: Bacteria > Bacillota > Clostridia > Oscillospirales > CAG-272 > UBA1740. The sequence continues at coordinate 5,061 of JAFTSW010000030.1, forward strand.
GCAAAATTATGGAGAAAATGAGAAACGATGCGCCCACGGTCTTTGGCGGCGTCAAGGTTCTGACCGTTACCGACCACCTGGCGCAAACCACGCGCTCGTTGAAGGACGGCAGCGTGACCCCTACGGGCCTTGCCACCTCGGACGCTATGTATTTCGTCTTGGAAAACGGCGACAAGGTTGTGGTACGCCCCTCGGGCACCGAGCCGAAAATTAAATTCTATTTCCTCTGCCACGGGGACGATGCTGAAACGCTGGCAGCCCAGGTGCAGAAATACAACGATGACGTACAAAATATGCTTGGCTGATACAAGCACAAGAAGGATAAAACAGTGACCGAAAAGCAAAGAAGAACCAGGAATTTTTCCATTATCGCCCATATTGACCACGGCAAATCCACCCTGGCAGACCGAATTCTAGAGGCTACCCAAACGGTGGCGGCAAGGGATATGGAGGCAAGACTTTTAGACAATATGGACTTGGAGCGTGAGCGCGGCATCACCATCAAGGCGCGCGCGGTGCGCCTGACCTACAAAACGGAGGACGGGGAATACTATCTCAATCTGATTGATACCCCCGGTCACGTGGACTTTGGCTACGAGGTGTCCCGCTCCCTCAGCGCCTGCGAGGGCGCCCTTCTGGTGGTAGATGCCACCCAGGGCGTAGAGGCGCAGACCCTTGCCAACGCCTATCTTGCCGTAGACAACGATTTGGAGATTATTCCCGTTATCAACAAAATTGACCTGCCCAGCGCCGACGTTGAGCGCTGTCGCCGTGAAATTGAGGACATCGTCGGGGTTCCTGCCGAGGGTTGTCCTGCGGTTTCGGCGAAAACAGGGCAGAATATCGAGGATGTGCTTCGGGCAATCGTCAAGGATGTGCCTGCTCCGAAGGGGGACGTGAACGCCCCCTTGAAGTGCCTTATCTTCGACTCCTACTACGATAGCTATTTAGGCGTTGTGGTAAACATCCGCGTGGTGGACGGTGTGCTTCGCGCGGGCACCCAGGTGCGTCTGATGAGCACGGGCGCCGTCTTTGAGGTAACCGAGGTCGGCACGATGGAGCCCTTCGGACTCCAGAAGTGCGAGGAGCTTGCCGCTGGTGACGTTGGCTACTTTACCGCCAGCATCAAGTCGGTAGGCGATACCCAGGTAGGCGATACCGTCACAACGGCGGAGAACGGAGCTACCGAGTCCCTGCCGGGCTTCCGCAAGGCACAGCCAATGGTGTACGCAGGCATCTATCCCCCCGACGGTGCCAAGTATACCGACCTGCGGGAGGCGTTAGAAAAGCTCCAGCTTAACGATGCCGCCCTGTCCTTCGAGCCCGAAACCTCGGTGGCGCTGGGCTTTGGCTTCCGTTGCGGCTTCTTGGGGCTTTTGCATATGGAGGTTATCGAGGAGAGGCTTGAGCGTGAATTTGGGCTTGACCTTATCACCACCGCCCCCAGCGTTATCTATAAGATTCAAAAGCGCAACGGGGATATTGTGATGGTGGACAACCCCACAAACTATCCCTCCCCCGATGAAATCGAAACGGCGTATGAGCCCGTTGTGAAGGCGAGCATCATCACCCCTGCCGCTTATATCGGCGGCATTATGGATTTGTGCAAGGAGCGCCGCGGCGTCTTTATCGATATGAAATATATCGACACCGAGAGAACCGAGCTTCACTATATTTTGCCCTTGAACGAGATTATCTACGATTTCTTTGATGCCTTGAAGAGCAGAAGCAAGGGCTATGCCTCCTTGGACTACGAGTTTGACGAGTATCGCCCCAGCAAGCTTGTGAAGTTAGACTTCCTCTTGAACGGCGACCAGGTGGACGCCTTGTCCTTTATTGTCTTTGAGGAAAGCGCCTATGCCCGTGCCCGTAAAATCACCGAGCGCTTGAAGGAGAATATTCCGCGCCAGATGTTTGAAATTCCCATTCAGGCGGCTATCGGCACTAAGATTATCGCCAGGGAAACGGTCAAGGCGATGCGTAAGGACGTGCTTGCCAAGTGCTACGGCGGCGATATTACCCGAAAGAAGAAGCTCTTGGAAAAGCAGAAGGAAGGAAAGAAGAAAATGCGCCGCTTAGGAAGCGTCGAGGTATCGCCCGAGGCGTTTATGGCGGTGTTGAAGCTGGATGATGAATAAACCGCTTGGACTGTATATTCACCTGCCCTTTTGTCTGAAAAAGTGCGGCTACTGTGATTTTTGCTCCTTTCCCGCCGTGTCCGAGGCGCAAATGGCGCGCTATACGGAGGCGCTATGCGCGGAGCTTGCGCACAACGCCCCCAAGGCAGAGGGAAGGGCGGTGGACACCGTCTTTTTCGGCGGAGGAACGCCGACCCTCTTGCCCCTACCCCTTTTTGAGAAGCTGATAAGCACCCTATACCGCCTCTATCCCGTGACGGCGGATGCGGAAATCACCGTGGAGGCAAACCCCGCCTCTGCCGATAAAGGGAAGCTTCAGCGCCTTCGGGCGCTGGGCGTCAACCGTTTGAGCATCGGCGTGCAAAGCCTTTCTGATGGGGAGCTTTCGCTTTTGGAGCGTGTCCATACGGCAGAAGAGGCAAAGGCCTTTTATGCCGACGCCGTAGCGGCAGGCTTCTCCAATATCAACTTGGATTTAATGTACGCTATCCCGAGCCAGACGGTAGAAAGCTTTGCCAAAACGCTGGATACCGCCCTTGCGCTTTCTCCTTCGCATCTTTCGGTGTACAGCCTCATTTTAGAGGAGGGAACCCCCTTTTATCAAAAAAAGGAAAGCCTCCCCTTGCCCGACGAGGACGAGGAGGAGGGAATGCGTCAGCTATTGCTGCAAAAAATGGCGGCAGCAGGCTACGGCAGATACGAAATCAGCAACTTTGCCAAGGAGGGCTATGCCTGTCGGCATAACCTGCACTATTGGCGAAACGAGGAATACCTCGGCTTCGGCGTTGCCGCTTATTCCTATTTTGACGGCATCCGCTACGGCAACGGTAAGGATATGGCGGCGTATATCGCCTTGCCCCTTTCCGCGCGCGCCGAGGAGGAGCGCCTGACCGATATGGACCGCGCCTACGAATATGTAATGACGCGCCTGCGCCTTTGCGAGGGAATTTCGCTTTCGGCGTATAGGTCGCTCTTCGGTATTGATTTTGCAAAGCGGCATCGGGCGCTGATAGAGCGCCTTGCCAAGGGCGGGCTCTTAAAGATGGAGGGGGATAGACTTTTTCTGACGGATGAGGGAATGAACCTTTCCAATTCTATTCTCGTTTCCTTTATGCCGTAATCATGACTGTATCGACTTTCGATTGTCATGATAGCGGAAGGACGGCAGAATTTTATAAAAGGGAGTTGACAATCCGACTCCCTTTTGTTATAATAAATAGGACAAAAGCACAAAATATATTTGCCAAACGGCACGGAGGATACGACAGTGGCAGAAGATAAAACCAAGGTAAATGAAGACGATATGTTCAAAGGGGGCATTTATCCCCTGACCGACTTAGAAACGGGTGAACAGGTTAATTTCAGATTTTTGGCGCAGGCAGATTTGGACGGTAATACCTACTATGCCTTCGTTCCCGTCGAGGAGGAGGAGAACGAGGAGCAGCAGTTCGTTATCTTGAAGGTGCTTTCCACCGATGGCGATGATATTGATTTGGTGGACATCGAGAGCGACGAGGAGTTTGACCGTGTCGCCGATTATTTTGAGGACGAATATTTCTCCAACATCGATTACGATGAGGACGGAGAAGGCGACGAAGACGCCGAATAATTTCAAATAACAATCCTGCTTAGTGCGTGATAGGGCATATTTGGGCCTACACTTCAATAAAAGGAGCTCGTATTCTTTATCGGTGCGCAGACCTCCCAAGCACTTGCCTGTCTTTGACCGCAGCTGCTTGGACGTTGGGAGCGGAAAAGATGAGAGAGAGCACCACCCTGGACGACAGGGCTAAAAGCTTGCTCTACACGGCTCGGCGGGAGATTTTTTGAAGGACGTTTACCCAGGGGCTTCCCCTCGGCAGACGTCCTTTTTCTATGTTATGTTTAGTGATATGACTTGCCTTTCTCGGCGTGATACTTTTGCTTTTGGAGCAGATGACGGGAATCTGAACCCAAGCGTTGCCTATACTGATAGCAAAAGATAACTTCTTTTTAGCAACGCACTATCGTTGAAAGCTTTGCTTGCAACGAGGGCTCGATTTATGAATTTGCCGAAAAGCAAAAACCGCCCAGAAGGGCGGCTTTTGCTTTTGGAGCAGATGACGGGAATCGAACCCGCGTTACTGGCTTGGGAAGCGAGTGCTCTACCATTGAGCTACATCTGCGGATAAACTTATGGTAACACAAATGGGGGCGTTTGTCAAGAGGGAAAAATGGAATTTTAGCACGAAAAATTTTGAATACACCCGTTTTTCTACATTACTTGACTTTTGTGAAAAAAGTGTTATAATATTATATAATGTGTTAAATTTTGTAAGGAGGAAGAGTATGAGAATAGATTATCCTGCTACGATACTTAAAATCAGAGCGGTGCTGAACTTAACGCAGGAGGCGCTTGCAAAGCTCTTGGGCGTTTCCTTCGCCTCTGTCAATAGATGGGAAAACGGCAAATATAAGCCTACCAGCATTATCAAGGAAAAAATTCGATTGCTTTGTGAAGAAAACACGATTGAGATGGTAGAAATCATTCCCGATTATGCACTAATCAAAAGGGTTTGTGACTTAACCTGCTCAAAGGAAGATGTTGTCCGCAATCAAACTACTATAAAATATGACCCCGTAGAGCCGTTTAGAAAATATTATCATGTAAGGGCCATCGTTGGCGCATTGAATAAATATCTGGACGGAGAATGGGATGACTTGACCCTGTCGCATTGGGCGTGCGTATACAACTGGATTTTGTGTGGCGGCTTTGATGATGAAGTAGAAGAAAACTGGAATCGGCTTGAAAGGTTTTTGATAGATGTTATATCTTGGGATTTAGACGGTCTATCCTTCTATGATGAAGATTATACAGATGATGTCCTCGCCTTCGTAAATAATGGAGTTCAATTCTATAAAGATTGGAATCATATTTGGCAGACCCGCAATGGCTGGCGCGGGGTCTATGCACCGATTACGAAGTACGCAGAGTTTAACGGAGAGCAGTATGTGGTTTTAGTAAACGATGCGCTAAAAGAATATATGATTATGAATGGTGATCATCTTAAAAACGGCTATAAGGATAAATATTTTCGATATGTTCCCAATGAGGAGCTTATTCGTTTCGTCACTCAGCTAAAAGAGCAGAATTACAGAATTTTGCCCTGCGATGAGGAGTATTTTTATTCGGATATATCTGAAGAGGAATAATTTTGATTTCTATCGTAAAAGCCCCTCGCCTTATGCGAGGGGCTTTTTTAACCTTTTATTTCTTTTTCCCACCGCGGGAGGGGAAGAATCTTTCCTTGTATTTTTTCAAGAAGCCTTGTAGCTGCTTTTTGTGACTGCAAAGCTTTTCTTGGCAGTTGGCGCAGTCAAGGCAGCGGTTGGTGGCGGTAGAGAAGCGCTCGGGATGGAGGCGGTAGGTTATCTCCCAGCGCAAAAGGAGCGCCAGGGCACAGCCCAAAAGGCTATATGTATATGCGCTTGGAATAAAGACTAAGGGCGTGAACATCATAGCGAAATCCCAGTTGTAAATGCGGCAGGTGGCACAGCACCGATTCTTCATAAACCAGGTCTGGAAGGGACAGAAGAACAGAATACAGATAATGTCGCATACCGAGAAAAGCAGGGCAACCAAAATCAGAATACCCCTGTCATAGACTCCAAAGAGATACAGGGCGCCAATGATACCGTTTAAGGCAAGCCATACAGCGGCAACGAGCGCCGTCCGCTTCCAGGATTGGTTGACGGGTCGGATATCCTCGCCAATAGGCTCGTAATTCCTGGCAAATTGCTTTTGACACCCCATGCTTTCCAGCTTGGAAGGGAAAAAGCGCAGAAGCATTTCAAACACGAAAAACACCCAAGTGACCGCAGGAATAATGGCGCGGTGAGTCAGTATTTCCGTTCTGTCCAAAATGTAGGTCACAAGGACCGCTAAGAAAAGAAAAGAGCGAAATACCAGCTTGCAGTAGTGCAAGACCGAAATCTTTGATAGCCTTATTCTCATGTACTATCCTTTCAGGACTCAATTTTTTTCAATGCCTTTTTGAATTGGAAGGAGAAGAGTATAGCTGTAAAGGTCACGGCAATCACGTCAGCAATGGGCTCTGCCAGATATACGCCGAGGGTTGGATCGCCCACAAGGTGCGGAACGATATAAATCAAGGGCAATAAAAGCACGAACTTTCTGACCACCGCCACCAGAACGGAGGAGGGCGCGTTCCCCAAGGAAACGAAGGTCATCTGGCAGGCAATCTGTATACCGAAAAGCACCATACCGCTGAAATAAATGCGAAGCGCCCAAGAGGCAAAGGAAATAAGCGCCTCAACGGGTGTGAAAATGGAAACGAAAGCACGGGGAAAGAGCATTACTGCCGCCCAAACCGTTATGGAGTATAATAGACACACCTTCAAAAGAATCTTGTAGGTTGCCCGTACACGGTCGGCGTTTTTGGCGCCGTAGTTGTAACTTAAAATGGGCTGCGCCCCCTGGGCAATGCCCTGAGGAGGAAGCATAGCAAACTGCATCACGCTTGTCAGAATCGCCATAGCGCCCACCGCAATATCTCCGCCGTATGCCAGAAGCGAGGCGTTGAAGCATACGGAAATCACGCTTTCACTTGCCTGCATAATGAAGGAGGCAGAGCCAAGGGCAACGCAGGGGAGAACGGTCTTGGGCGAGGGCTTGATGTTTTTGAGCTTCATTCTCCATAAGCTTTTTTTACTGCAAAGGAAGGACACCACCCAGATGCAGGAGAGAAGCTGAGAAAGAACGGTGGCAAGAGCGGCGCCCTTGACACCCATACCAAGTCCGTAAATAAAAATAGGGTCGAGAATGATGTTGGCTACCGCTCCCACCACAACCGAAAGCATAGATATCTTGGTAAAGCCCTGTGCCGTTATAAAGGCGTTCATGCCAAGGGTCAGTTCCACGCATACCGTGCCTATTGCATATATACGCATATAATCTGCCGCATAGTCTATCGTGTTTTCGCTGGCGCCAAAGACCAAAAGCAAATCGCGGCTCCAAAGGAGCAAGGCGGCAGTTAAAATGGCGGAAACAATCAGCTGTAGGGCAAAGCAGGCACCAAGGATTTTTTCGGCGCCCTCCGTGTCCCGCTTGCCCATCGCAATCGAGGCGCGGGGCGCCCCACCTGCCCCTGCAAGAGCGGCAAAGGCGGATACCAGCATAATAATAGGCATACAAACGCCAAGCCCTGTCAGCGCCATATCGCCTATATTGGGAATATGCCCGATATAAATGCGGTCCACGATATTGTATAGCATATTGACAAGCTGGGCTATCACCGTGGGCACCGCCAAGCGGAACAGGAGCTTGGCAACGGGGGCAGTCCCCAGCATTTCTTTTCTGTCAGTCATATCTGCGTCCTTCTTATGGATTCTCATTATATCTATTATACTATTTACTGGAAGAAAATCAATGATGAACCTGTGAATTTTTGTGTAGCC
>JAFTSW010000031.1 GCA_017467085.1 Clostridia bacterium
GAATCGAACCCATAAGCCCTACGACGATAGATTTTCGCGTCTTTCGTCGCGCTTTGCCTTGTAAAGTAGTACTTTACGGCGACAAATCACAACAAAATCCATCAAAAATCTATTCGCCGTAGGGTGCGAAGCAGTTTTGGATAAAAAATAGCGAGTGGAGGCGCCGAGAAAGCGCGCGGCAATATACGATATTGCAAGCGATTTATCGAAAGCATACGCCGTTATTTTTTCTCCAAAACCTTATGGGTTCGATTCCCTTACGGCTACAAAACCGCATTTTTTTCAAATTATCGCAGAATAAAATTGACAGACGGCGGTTTTTATGCTACAATGAATATAATAAAATGCAGAAAGAAAGGATGCCGCTATGTCTGCTATCATTGCATTTGCCAACCAAAAGGGAGGCGTTGGAAAAACCACCTCCGCCGTCAATACTGCCGCCGCCTTGGGCAAGGCGGGAAAGCGGGTGCTTTTGGTGGATATGGACCCCCAGGGAAACGCCACCAGCGGCGTTGGCTTTGATAAAAAGCAATTAAAAAATTCTACCTACGAGGTCTTGATTGGAGAATGCAAGGCAGAGGACGCTATCGTCGAGACCCGTTTTAAGAACCTGTGGCTTTTGCCCTCCAATATGTCCTTGGTGGGGGCTGAGGTGGATTTGCTGGACGAGAAAGAAAGAGAATACCGCGCGAAGGCCGCCCTTCTTCCCTTGAAGGAAAAATTTGATTACATACTCATTGACTGTCCCCCTGCCTTATCCCTTTTAACCATCAACGCCCTGTCGGCGTCGGACGGTATTATTATCCCTATGCAGTGCGAGTTTTTCGCCTTGGAGGGACTTTCCCAGCTAGCAGGCACGGTGAAGCGCGTCAAGCAGCTATACAACCCCGCCTTGCAGATTACGGGTATTTTGCTGACTATGTATAACGGCAGACTGATTCTCACCACCCAGGTGGTCAGAGAATTGAAGAAATACTATGCGGACAAGCTCTTCAAGCAGCCTATTTCCCGCTCGGTGAAGCTGTCCGAGGCGCCCGGCTTCGGGGAGCCCGTCTGCTATCACGACCCCTACGGCAAGGGCTCCTTGGAGTACGCCGCCGTGGCAAAGGAGCTTATGCTTCGCATCTGACGTCCCTTGGCCCAGATACATTTTAACGGATATTCGTGCCCCTTGGCACCATTCTCGGCAACGCCGATTATAAAGGAGAAATAATATGGCTAAAAAAACAGGACTCGGCAGAGGCATTGACGCCATTTTTTTGGACAACGCCATAGAGGAAAACGAAAAGGCGGGGGTATCGACCCTGCGTCTTTCCCAGATTGACCCTGCCAAAAATCAGCCCAGAAAGCATTTTGACGGAGAGGCACTGGCACAGCTTGCCGACTCTATCGCCGCCCACGGGGTTTTACAGCCCATTCTGGTGCGCCCCGTTGGAGTAGACCGCTACGTTATCGTGGCAGGAGAGCGCCGCTGGCGCGCGGCAAAGCTGGCAGGGCTTTCGGAAATTCCCGCCCTCATCTCGGATATGGACGAAAAGACCGCCGCCCAGATTGCCTTGATTGAGAACATTCAAAGAGAGGACTTAAACCCCATTGAGGAGGCAAAGGGCTTTCTCTCCCTTTCCAAGGAATACGGTATGACCCAGGAGGAAATCTCCGAGAAGGTGGGCAGAAGCCGCTCGGCTATCGCCAACACCCTGCGCCTTTTGGAGCTGCCCGAGGCGGTGCAGGCGCTGTTGATAGCGGGGACTGTCAGCGCAGGTCACGCAAGAGCCTTATTGGGACTGAAAAACAAGGAAAATATGGAAATTCTGGCGGATATTATCGTTAAGGGCGCCCTTTCCGTCCGTGAAACGGAGGAGGCAGTCCGCAAGATGAACGCCCAGAAGCCCGAGAAGGAGGAGGAGGAGGCTCCCTTCCGCGTAGACTACGTAAAGGAGTTAGAAGAGAAGATGATGTCCCACCTTGGTCGCCGCGTCAAGCTGAAGGCATCGGGCAGCAAGAAATCTCTGACCCTGTTTTTCGAGGATAACGAGGATTTAGACGAGCTTTTGACCCTTATTTGCGGAAAGGATTTTACAGACAATCTGTAATTTTCCGAAAAAAGGCTTAAAATGCACTTTTTTTCATCTGTTAAAAAGCAAAGAATGTAAAAAATTCTTTGCTTTTTTTGTTGCGTTTTTATAAGATAACAGGCTGTTTTGTAAAGAAAACTTATAAGACGGAGAGGGGGTCTTTTTCGGCGGCTTTTTCCGTTAATAAAAAATTTACAAATAAAAGGGGCGTTTTTTTGCAGCTTTGTACCCAATTCAAGTTAAAAATATGGTATAATGAGCCTGTATATATAGTTAATATATAATATTATAGTATATTATGCGGCAAGGCGGCGGCTTTTCTCTCCATATTTTCCGCCCTTTTACGTGTTTTGTACGTAATTTTATATACATTTGAGGCGAGGTGTCGCCGACCCTTGCGCCCTTGCCCGCTTAAAACTGAATAGGAGGCGACAGGAGAGCGCAAAAGCTCGCTCTTTACTCGCTTCTACCCTTTATTTTTACTATTTACTGTATCTACGAAAGGAAAAAGTCATATATGGATGACGTAAAAAACAGCGTCGGTGCCGCCACCGAGAATACCGAAGAGGTAAAGGATGCGCGCGAGGCATCCTCTTCGGCAGAGTCCACGGTGGGCGCCAACTTAAAGGAGATTGACGCGCTTTTACATAAATTCTGGGAGGACAGCATCACCCCGACGGTGTATAAGCTGTGGTTCGAGAATTTGGTTTTGCAGGAAATGAACGAGGAAAACGCCGTTTTCTGTATTGACAACGATTTCAAGCGGGATATTCTGCAAAAGAAGCATACCGAAACCATCAAGCTTGCCTTGGAGCACGTGTTCGGCTTCAGTATGGAGGTTATCGTTCTCTCCACCGAGAACAACAAAAGGGAGGAAATCCCCCAGTCCTACTATATCCCCCAGGTGCATCCCACCAGAGAGGACGAGGAGGGCGATAAAAAGAGAGCTGCCATTGAAAGCAACTCCATCATTTCCAAATACACCTTTGAAAACTTCGTTATCGGCGAATCCAATAAGTTTGCCCAAGCCGCCTGCTGGGCAGTTGCCACCTCCTATTCCTCCTCGTTACAGCACAAGGAGGAGGACGAGAGGGATTCCACCGCCTTTATTTACAACCCTCTCTTTATCTACGGCCCCAGCGGCATCGGTAAGACCCATCTGCTCTACGCCATTACCAATGAAATCAAGAAGAGCAACCGCAACGTGCGTATCGTGTACAAGAAGTGCGAGGACTTTACCAATGAAATGGTATACGCCCTGAAAAACGCTTCTATGCCCGCCTTCCGCGAGAAGTACCGCTCGGCGGATATTCTGCTGATAGACGACGTGCAGTTTATCGCCCGTAAGGAGGCAATCCAGGAGGAGTTCTTCCATACCTTCTCCGCGCTGTACGAGAACGAAAAGCAGATTATTCTCACCTCGGACCGTCCCCCCAAGGATATCAAGCCCTTGGAGGACAGACTCCGCACCCGCTTTGAATGGGGCTTGATTGCGGACATTCAGCCCCCCTCCGCGGAGCTGCGCGCCGCTATTATTCGGAAAAAGGCAGAGTTTTTCAACCTGCGTATGACCGAAACCAGCATTGACTATCTCACCGAAAGCCTCCAGGAGAACATCCGCCAGATTGAGGGCGCGATGAAGAAGCTTTCCGCTATGGCGTCCATTCAGTCCCAGCAGCCCGATATGGATATGTGTCGGCACGTGGTGGGGGATATGGTGTCAAGCGAGGAGCCTGCCAGCATGAAGGTGGAGCGCATACTCCGCATTGTATCCGAAACCTATAACGTCCCCGTGGAGGAAATCAAGGGCAAAAAGCGAAACGCCAATATCGCCGCCGCCCGTCATATGTGCGTATTCCTCATTCGGGAGCTGACCCCTCTTTCCCTGCAGGATATAGGTGATTTGTTCGACCGTGACCATACCACCATTTACAGCTCTCTTGAAAAAATAGAGAAGGAAAGAAGAGAAAATAAGAGCACCGAGTCCTTAATTAAGGAATTAAAGGAAAAAATCAAGGAATAAGGGTGCCCTTCAATTACCCCTTTTTCCCCAATTTCTTGGGGAAAGGTGGAAAAAGCGGCTCTTTTTTGAGAAAAAGCATCGTTTTTCTGATAAAAAAACGGGCGCCCCTTCTCACCCGCGAGCAAGAGTTTTCCAAACTTTCCATAGGAAAACTCTGAAAAAAGCTGTGGAAAAGCCTGGGATAAAAAAGTGGAAAAGTATTCCCAAAAAAAAGGGGATTTTTTCCCCCATTTACTCCCATTCTTTTCCAAGGCTGAAAAGGGAAAATTTTTGCCCGAAAAAGAGCCTGTCCTCTTGGTTTTCCGAGTTTTCCCCAGTTTCCCCCGCCCCTATTACTAATACTTCTAATAATATATTATTTTATTTTAAGGCTTTTTCCCCCTTCGGGGGTGTTAAACAGAGAGGTGTTTAGCCCCAAGGCGAAAAGCGAGAAAGGATTTTGTATGAAAATCACGTTTTCCAAGGAAGAATTTCTGAAGCAGCTGTATCCCATTATGAGCACCGTTTCCACCAAGAATACCATTCCCGCAATTGAAGGCGTTCTGATTGAAACCTTAGAGGGGGGAACTGTGCGCTTGACCTCCTACGATATGCTGAAGGGTGTCCGCGCCTTTGTGGAGAACGTGGATATTGAGGAGGCAGGCAGCTATATCATCAGCGCCAACAAGCTTTTGCAGATACTTAAGGTTATGCCCAACGAAAGTCAGGTGACCGTGGAGGTGGACGAAACCTATCACGTAACCATTTCCAGCGAAAGCTCCTCCTTCTCCCTGTTTGCGATGCGTGGGGCGGATTTCCCCAGCCTGCCCGATTTGACGGGAGAGAAGGGCTTTGCCATTAAGGGCGCGGTCTTGAAAAAGATTATCAACCAGACCATGCACTCCGTAGCACAGGACGATATCCGTCCCATTTTAACGGGCGCTCACTTTACCGTGCGCGAGGGCAAGCTCTCGGTGGTTTCCTGCGATAGCCATACCCTGTCTATCTGCTCGGTGAAGTGCGATATCGCGGACATCGGCAGCCGCTTCTCCCTCAATGAGTCCCTGAACGTTCCCGGGCACGCCCTTGGGGAGCTTATCCGTCTGATTGGGGACGGGGAAGAGGACGTAAAAATTTATCTCGGCTTTAAGCACGCTATCTTCCACGTGGGTGGGGTACTCTTCTTTACCCGCCTTTTGGACGGCGATTATATCGACTACTCCCGTTTTATTCCCAAGGAGCAGACCATTTTCTTAACCCTTGACAAGAAGCGCCTGGAGGAGGGTCTGGAAAGAGCCATGCTGATTGCCGAGGAGAAGATTTCGGGCGGCAAGAGCTACGTTAAATTAACCCTTGACGGCAATTCTCTCACCATCACTTCCAACTCCCAGGGCGGCAAGGTGTCGGACGAGATGTTCTGTCAGCACGAGGGAGCGGACTTGGAGATTGGCTTCAACTGCCGCTTGCTGCTTGACTGCGTTCGCGCGGCAGACAGCGAGGTTATCCGCGTGACCATGAAGGGGGCTACCAACGGTATCACCATTGAGCCTGCCGAGAAGAAGGAGGACAGCGAGTTCTTCTATATGGTGCTTCCTGTCCGTATGAACGGCTGATGCGTGTTAAAAAAATCACCCTCTCCTCCTTTCGTAATATAGACTATGCGGAAATTCCCTTTAAGGAAGGAATGAACTTTCTCTTGGGGGGAAACGCCCAGGGAAAAACCAATATATTGGAGGGCATTTACCTCTTTGCCCGTGGCAAGAGCTTTCGGCTTTCCAAGGATGCGGAGTTAATAAAATTCGGCGCGGGCGGCTTTTCCGCCGAGCTTGTTTTTGAAGGGAAGGAAAGAGAGGAAAGGCTTGCCTACCGCTTTGACGGCAAAACGAGAGAAAAGCGGAAAAACGGCGTTTTGTTGGAGCGAACCGCCGATATGTTGGGTCATTTCCGCGCTGTTCTCTTTTATCCCGACCATTTGCAGCTGGTGAAGGGCTCCCCCTCGGAGCGGCGGCGGTTTTTGGACGTTGCCATTTCCCAGTGCTATCCCGTTTATCTTTCCCTCTATACCCGTTACGCCAAGTATCTTTCCGAGAGAAATTCTCTCTTAAAGCTGGCGCAAAAGGGAAACGGGGGGTACGATTTCGAGGCGCAGATAGCAGTATATAGCGACCTGCTTGCCTCTTTAGCCGCCGAGCTGCGGCTATACCGCGAGGAATACGCAAAAAAGCTATCCGTATACGCCAAGGACCTGCTTTATACCCTGTCGGGAGAAAAGGAAAGCCTTTCGCTTACTTATCATTCCGATACTCCCTATGAGGAGGGGCTTGATAAGGCGGCGCTGACAGAGCGGTATAAGACGGCGCTTTCCTCCTCCTTACCAAGGGAGATAGGCGCGGGAAGTACCCTCTTTGGTGTCCATCGGGACGATTTGGTTTTTTATCTCAACGGCAAGGATGCCAGGGATTTTGCAAGCCAGGGTCAGCAAAGAAGCCTGGTTCTGGTGTTGAAGCTTGCCGAGGGAAAAATCTCGGAGGCGCTTTTCGGGGATACCCCCGTTTACCTCTTTGATGACGTGCTCAGCGAGCTTGACGAGGAAAGAAAGAAATTTCTTTTAGAGGGCGTCGGGTCGGCGCAGTTCATTTTCACGGGCTGTGACAGAGCCTCCGTCAAGGACGCGCCCGTTCACTTTATCGAGGTAGAAAACGGCGAGGTGACCTTTTAGGGCTTATGAAGGCATAGACCCGTCCTTTTCCCTTGGAAGGTCAAGGCAAGGCGTTTTTAAGGGAAATAGGGGTAAAAAAGGAAAGAAGCCTTCCTCAAAAAAAAACACAAAAGTATATAAAGAAAAATATAAAAAAGGAGAAGAGCCGTGTACGTCAGCATTGGAAACGGGCGGTACGTCCGCCGCAAGCAGATACTGGGCATTTTTGATTTTGACAGCGCCACGGTGTCCTCCGTTACGAGAGATGCCCTGCGAAAGCAGGAAAAGGAAGGGACTCTCTCCTCCTCTGAGGAGGATATACCGAAGGCGTTGCTTTTGGTGACACCGCCCAAGGGGGCGTTTGACAAAAAGAAAAAAGAAAAAACCCGCTTTTATCTTTCCAAGTTTTCCTCGGGGGTGTTGACCGCCCGTGCCGAGGCAGACGAGGGCGAGCTTGGCGAGTGACAGTATATTACAGTAATTGAGCAAAGAAAGGGTATTCCTATCTATGAACGAGCAAGAAGTAAAGCAAGAGGAAGTCCGCGAATACGATGACGCCCAAATACAGGTGCTTGAGGGCTTGGAGGCAGTCAGAAAGCGTCCCGGTATGTATATCGGTACCACCTCTATCAGAGGTCTGCACCACTTAGTATATGAAATCGTGGATAACTCTATCGACGAGGCGTTGGCGGGGCACTGTAAGCTGATAACCGTGACGCTTTACCCCGATAACAGCGTTTCCGTCCAGGACGACGGCCGCGGTATTCCTGCGGGTATGAATGAAAAATTGGGGCTTCCTACCTTGGAGGTTGTCTATACCGTTTTGCACGCGGGCGGTAAGTTCGGCGGCGGCGGATATAAGATTGCGGGAGGTCTGCACGGCGTTGGCGCCAGCGTGGTGAACGCCCTCTCCGAGTGGGTAGAGGTGGAAAACTGCCGTGACGGCAAGCGCTATACCGAGCGCTTTGAAAAGGGCGCCGTTGCCCGTCCCTTCGCCTGCGAGGGAGATACGGACAGACACGGACTCTACGTGCGCTTTAAGCCCGATACCACCATTTTTGAGGAAACCGTCTTTGAGTACGATACCCTCTTGACCAGGCTCCGTGAGCAAGCCTTCTTGAATGCGGGGGTAGCCTTGCGGCTGATTGATTTGCGAGGCGAGGAAAAGCGGGAGGACGACCTTTGCTTTGAGGGGGGAATTGTATCCTTCGTGGAGTATCTCAACGGTACCAGACACGTTACCCCCCTGCATCCCACGCCCATTTACATCAAGGACGAAAAGGACGGCGCCATTTCCGAGGTTGCCCTGCAGTATAGCGATTCCTATAACGAGCTTGTGGTGTCCTTTGCCAACAATATGGCAACCATCGAGGGCGGAACCCACGAAACGGGCTTCAAGACGGCGTTGACCAAGGTGCTGAACGATTACGCCCACAAGAGTAAGGCGTTAAAGGACGGCGAGAAGCTGTCGGGCGAGGACGTCCGCGAGGGTCTTTGCGCCATTATCAGCGTGAAGCTGGAGGACGCCCAGTTTGAAAGCCAGACCAAGGCGAAGCTTGGAAACTCTGAAATCCGCGTATTGGTGGAGAGTATGATTTCCAAGAAGTTAGAGGAATATTTAGAGGAAAATCCCGCTGTCGGTAAGACGGTGATTGAAAAGGCGTTGGCGGCGTCCCGTGCCCGTGAGGCGGCAAGAAAGGCAAGAGAGGCGTCCCGTAAAAAGAATGCCTTGGAGGTATCCACCCTTCCCGGCAAGCTTGCCGACTGCCAGGAAAAGTCCCCCGAGCTGACCGAGGTGTATTTAGTCGAGGGAGATTCCGCAGGCGGCTCCGCCAAGGACGGCAGAGATAGCCGCTTCCAGGCGATACTTCCCCTGCGCGGCAAGGTACTGAACGTAGAAAAGAGCCCCACCAATAAGGTGTACGGCAACCCGTCCCTTCTTCCCATTATCCAGGCGCTCGGCTGCGGCATTGGCGAGGAATTCAATATGGAGAAGCTGCGGTACGGCAAAATCATCATTATGGCGGATGCGGACGTAGACGGCTCCCATATCCGTATTTTGCTTCTAACCTTCTTCTTCCACCATATGCGGCGCCTCATTGAGGAGGGGCATATCTACCTTGCCCAGCCTCCGCTTTACAAAATCAAGAAGGGCAAGAGCCAGGAAAGATACGCCTTCTCGGACGCCGAGAGGGACGCCATTATTGCCGAGATGGGTGGCAACACCGAGGCAGAGCGCTATAAGGGTCTTGGTGAGATGGACCCCGAGCAGCTTTGGGAAACCACGATGGACCCCGAAAGAAGAACCCTTCTGAAGGTCAGCATCGGGGACGCTATTTTGGCGGACGAAACCTTCTCGCTTCTGATGGGCGACCAGGTAGAGCCGCGGCGTGAGTTTATTGAGCAGAACGCCCGCTTCGTGGAAAATCTTGACGTATAAGGCAGAAAGAAAGGGTAAAAAAAGCCAATGGCAGAACACGATATGACGGAAAGCATTGCCTTTCCAAATCAAAAAATAGAAGAGCGCAATATGGAAAAGGAGGTACGCAAGTCCTTCCTTGAATACTCCATGAGCGTTATCACCAGCCGCGCCCTGCCTGACGTGCGGGACGGTATGAAGCCGGGTCAGCGCCGTATTCTTTACGCTATGTACGAGGACCATCTGACCTACGATAAGCCCTTCCGCAAATCGGCAACCACCGTGGGTAACGTGTTGGGTCGCTACCATCCTCACGGTGACGTGGCGGTTTATGATACGATGGTGCATATGGCGCAGTCCTTCTACCTGCGCTATCCCCTGGTGGAGGGTCACGGTAACTTCGGTAACGTGGACGGTGACGGCGCCGCCGCATACCGTTACACCGAGGCGAGAATGTCCAAAATCGCCGACTATATGCTGTCGGACATCGACAAGAAGGTTGTGCCGATGGCGCGCAACTTTGACAATACCAGAGATGAGCCTGTGGTATTGCCCTCCCGTTTTCCTAATATATTGGTAAACGGCTCCTGGGGTATTGCCGTTGGTATGGCAACCAAAATCCCGCAGCACAACTTAGGCGAGGTTATTGACGGCACCATTTACCGTATGGAAAACCCTGCCTCGTCCGTTGACGAGCTGATGGAGTACATCAAGGGCCCCGATTTCCCCACCTACGGTATCATTTACGGCTCCCGTGGCATCAAGGAAGCCTACGAAACGGGTAAGGGAAGAATCCTTGTCCGCGCAAGAGCCAAGATTGAGCCCGAAAACCACCGTATCGTGATTACCGAAATTCCCTACGGCGTCAATAAGAGTATGTTGGTGACCTCTATTGCCGACCTGTACAGAGAAAAGCGCATCGAGGGCTTAACGGCGCTCCGTGACGAGTCGGGCAGAGGCGGTATGAGAATCGTGGTGGAGTATAGACGCGACGCCAACGGTGAGGTTATCCTCAACCAGCTCTATAAGTACACCCAGCTGCAGGATACCTGCGCGGTGAATATGCTGGCGCTGGTGAACGGCGAGCCGAAAATTCTCTCCCTGCCCGCCATTCTCGATTACTATATTGCCTTCCAGCGTGAGATTATCACCAACCGCACCCGCTTTGAGTTAGAAAAGGCGCTGGCGGAAATGCATATTTACGAGGGCTATAAGATTGCTATTGACCATATCGATGAGGTAATTGCCACTATTAAGGCAAGCGAGTCTATCCCTGCCGCCAAGGAAAGCTTAATGGCGCGCTTCGGACTGTCCGACGCCCAGGCGCAGGCAATCGTGGAAATGACCCTCGGTAAGCTGTCGGGCTTGGAAAGACAGAAGATTGAGGACCGCTTAGCGAAGCTCTCTGAGCTGGTGGAAAAATTAGAGGGTATCTTGGCGGACCCTGCCAAGATTGACGGCATCATCAAGGAAGAAATGCTGGAAATCAAGCGCCGCTTTGCCGATAAGCGCAGAACGGAGCTGACCGAGTCGGTGGACGATATCGACTTGGAGGATTTGATTCCTCGCGGCACCTGTGTCATCACGGTGACCCACGCAGGCTATATGAAGCGCCAGAAGGTCAGCGATTACAACGCCCAGGCGCGTGGCGGTATGGGCAAGTCCGCTCTTTCGATGAAGGAGGAGGACTTCGTGCAGAACGTCTTGGTCTGCAATACCCACTCCCACCTTCTGGTCTTTACCGACAAGGGCAAGGTATACACCATGAAGGCGTACCGCATTCCCGAGGCGTCCAGAACCGCCAAGGGCAGTAACGTGGTAAATCTCTTGGCTATTGAGCCAGGTGAGAAGGTAACCGCCTTTATTGCCGTGAAGGAGTTTGACGAAACCTCGTATTTAACCATGGTAACCAAGAGGGGTATCATCAAGAGAACCCTCCTTTCCGAGTACGAGTACCAGAGAAAGGGCGGCAAGATTGCCCTGTCCTTGGACGAGGGCGACTCCCTTCTCTTCGTCCGTCTGACGGCAGGCGAGGGAGAGCTCTTGCTTGCTACGAGAAACGGCAACGCCGTCCGCTTTGCGGAAGCAAACGTCCGCGCAATGGGCAGAACCGCCCGTGGCGTTATCGGTATCCGCTTGGAGGAGGATGACGAGGTTGTGGGCGTTGCGGTGGTGGACGAGGAAAAGACCCTCTTGACTATCACCGAAAAGGGACTTGGCAAGAGAACCCGCTTTACCGACTTCCGCGAGATGAAGCACCGTGGCGGTAGCGGCGTGGTTTGCCATAAGCTCACCGAGCGCTCGGGCAAGCTCTGCTCCGTGGCGGTTGTGGACGGTGAGGACGATATTATGATGATTACCGATGAGGGAACCATCATCAGAACCCACGTGGACAGCATTCCCACCCTCTCCCGTACCGCCGCCGGCGTTATCGTGATGCGCCTGTCGGCAGACGCCTCTATTATCTCCTTCGCCCGTCTGGAGCGCGAGGAGGAAAAGGCAGAGGAGGCGGAGAAGGAAGACGCCGAGAACGCCGAGAACGCCGAGGATGTTCCCACCGAGAGCGCCGAGAGCCTCTCTGAGAATGCCGAGGAAAACGCCGAAGAGGGTGATGAAAACGGCACCGAGGACGGCGAGGACGGCGAAATCTGACCCCCGAAAAGTCCGTAAAGAAATATTTACAAAACAAGCATTTATGCGTCTTTTTTAAGGAGAAAAAACAGCATGATGACAAAAAGATGGATAGCCCTTGGGCTTCTTCTTGTCCTTCTTTTCTCCCTTGCCCTGACGGCAACCTCCTGCGCCAAGGAGGACGAGGCGGCGGTATTAGAGGAGGCAAAGCGGTTGCTTTCCGCCTCCTTCACCGTCAACGATATGTACCTTGGCGAGGGCATTGCCTATAACGAGGCGGGAAAAAAGGTTGGCGCCTATTACGAGGCAGACGCCGCGTCCTTGGAGGCGTACGGCGTAGCGACGCTCTCGGATATACAGGCGGCGGCAAGAGCGGTGTATTCCTTAGCGGTCTGCGCCCAGCTGCAAAGCACGGTGCTGACAGCCATACAGGTAGACGGGATGTTAGTGTCCCCCAAGCGCTACTACGATTTAGCCGACAAGGATAAAACCCTTCTGATGGTGGCTACGGGCTATGAGCCCCTGGGTGTTGGCACCACCACCTTCGAGGACTGCCGTTTGCTGTGGGTAAGAGGAGATGAGGCGGAAATTTCCGTAACCCTTCTTTCCCATTACGGGGAGCATCCCATTCAGAAAAAGGAAAACGTCACGCTGCTTCTCGTGAAGGAGGAGAACGGCTGGCGGCTTGACGACCTTTCGGTTTTGTTTTACGATACGACCTTGATAGAAGAATAAAGAAAACGAGGATACAGATATGACATTTCACGTAAAGCTGATTAAATTACGCAAGGGACAGGGTCACACCCAAAGCACCTTCGCCGAGGCGGTAGGCGTTTCCCGTCAGTCCGTTTACAAGTGGGAAACGGGACAGTCCTATCCCGACGTGGAGAAGCTTTTGAAGATTGCCCGTCTTTTTGGCGTGACGGTGGATGAGCTGATTGACGATGCGCTCCCCTGCCGCTTCACCGATAAGGCGCCCGTGGAGGCACCTGCCGAGGCAGTCGCCGCCGAGGAGAAGCCCGCCGAGGCAGAAAAGGCAGAGGAAAAGGCAGAGGAAGCCCCCGAGGCAAGCGAAGCGCCTGCCGCCGAGGAAAAGAAGACCGAGGAGAAGAAGCCCTCGGGTATGGGACGCTTCTTTGGCGCCCTCTTCGGAAGAAAAAAATAATCGGGGCTGATTAAACCCGTAAAAAAGCGCGTATAATTCCTTCGGCGGTGGGGTGTAAAAAAGGCATCTGCCTTTGGCGGTCCTCCCTGACGAGGGTTGGGCGCGCTATGCAAAAACGGTTGTGAGGGGAAAAATTTTCCCCCGAAAATACCGCCGAGAAGCCTGGCTTTTCGGGCTTTTTGCGCCCTGCCCACGAAGAAAGGTGGCAGTATGCGCGGATTTCAAAAGCGAGTGGTCTTTTTGCGGCACCCCGATAGCGCACTCTTTGACGAGGCGTATTTCGTTCTCCGTGAAAACGGGGGCATCGAGCCCTCGGGGGAGGATATGGTCAGGGAAGCGCTCTCCATTATCAAAAGGGAGAGTGGAGAGCCCGCAAAAGGCAAGGAAAACAAAAAGAAGAGAGAGAAACGGACAGGCGGGTTCCTATGGGGGACCCTTTTGGGTGCGCTTTTGGGGGCGCTATTCGTCTCGCTTCTCTTTTTGCTGTGATAGCCATACACGTGTGAATATTTTTACACGTACATATTTTTTACATATAGAAAAGCTGCCCGTTTTGCCCGTCCCCTTGGAACGGGTCTTTGGCGTTGGCAGATACGAATGAGAAAGGAGAACTATGACCGATAAGCAATTAAAGCGCGTGTTAGAGGCTGTGAAAAACGGCAACGCCGCCAAGCCCGAGGCGAAGGCGGAGAGCAAGAGCCGTCCTCAGAGCGCAAAAGCAGAAAAGAGCAAAACGGAAAAGAATAAAAGCGTAAAAGCAAAAGCCGACAAAACAGGAAACGATAAAGCGAAAAGCGATAAGATAAAGAGCGAAAAGGGGAAGAAGGCAACCGCCGCCCCCAAGAGAAGCCCTGCCGAGAAGGCGGGAAGGACGAATAAGAGAAGCGCCCCCCTTGCCGAAAAGAGCAAGAAAAGGAGAGCGGAGGCAGTCGCCCCCGTTGCCGCCCCCACCCATAAGCGGAAGGGGCAAAAGGGAAGAGCGCAAAAGCTGCGGGTGATGATTCTCGGCGGCTTGGAGGAGATAGGCAAAAACATCGCCGTATTGGAATACGGCGAGGATATGATAGCCATTGACTGCGGAATGGGCTTTCCCGACGAGGATATGCTGGGAATTGATTTGGTTATTCCCGACTTTACCTACCTGGAAAAGAACGCCCACAAGTTCCGCGCCCTCTTTCTGACCCACGGTCACGAGGACCATATCGGCGGCGTGCCGTACCTGTTGCGGGTGCTTTCCCCCACCGTGTACGGTACAAGGCTCACCGTTGGCATTCTCAAAAAGAAATTAGAGGAATTCCGCTACGAGAGCAAGCCCAAGCTCCAGACGGTGGAGGCAGGGGATACCGTTCGGGCAGGCGCCTTTTCCGTGGAGTTTATCCACGTGAACCATTCTATTGCCGACGCCTGCGCCCTCGCCATTCACACCCCCGTGGGAACGGTGGTGCATTCGGGGGACTTCAAGCTGGACGTTTCGCCCATTGACGGCAATATGATGGACTTGACCCGTTTGGGTACCTTAGGCAGAGAGGGCGTGTCCCTTCTGCTTTGCGAGTCCACCAACGCCGAAAGACCCGGCTACACCCCCTCGGAGCGCAAGGTTGGCGGCTCCTTGGAGCAGATTTTCAACGCCCACAAGGGCAACCGACTGATTATCGCCACCTTCTCCTCCAACGTCCACCGTGTCCAGCAGATTATAGACGCCAGCGTCCGTCACGGGCGGCGTGTGGCGGTGGTGGGGCGCAGTATGCTCAACGTCACCCAGGCGGCGTCGGAGCTTGGCTATATGGATATCCCCGAGGGTACCCTTATCGATACCTCGGAAATGAAGCGCTTCCGCCCCGAGCAGATTACCCTTATCACCACGGGAAGCCAGGGCGAGCCTATGTCGGCGCTGTACCGTATGGCGTTCTCGGAGCATGACAGAGTCAAGCTGACCCCCGAGGACGTGGTGGTGCTGAGTGCCACCGCCATTCCGGGCAACGAAAAGCTGGTTGGCAAGATTATCAATGCCTTAGTGGCAGGGGGCGTGAAGGTTATCAGCGACCCAAGCCTTGGGGTTCACGTATCGGGTCACGCCTGCCAGGAGGAGCTGAAGCTCTTCCACGCCTTGACCAAGCCCAAGTATTTTATGCCTGTTCACGGCGAGGCGCGGCATTTGTATGCCCACAAGGAAATCGCCGAGTTTATGGGAATGCCCTCCCGGAATATCTTTATCGCCAGCCTTGGGCGCGTCTTGGAGCTTGACGAGAACGGCGCCGCCTTTGCCGATACCGTTCCCGCGGGCAACACCCTGGTGGACGGCTCGGGCATCGGGGACGTGGGAAGCGTGGTGCTGCGTGACAGAAAGCACCTCTCGGAGGACGGACTTATCGTGGCGGTGGTGTCGGTGGATACGGTGGGCGGCCTGCTTTTGTCGGGGCCCGATATCGTGTCCCGTGGCTTTGTCTACGTCAAGGAATCCTCCAGTCTGATGGAGGACGCCAAGACGGTGGCAAGGGAAGCGGCAGAGGCGTGCCTTGGCAGAGGCCGCGCCGACTTTATGCAAATCAAAACGGCAATGAAGGAAGCCCTTTCCCGCTTCTTCTTTAAGCAAACCAAGCGCAAGCCGATGATTTTGCCCATCGTGATGGAAATTTAATAAAACCGCATAGCAGAAAAAGAGAAGACAAAGACGGATTAAACCGCTTTGCCCTCTCTTTTTTGTATTTTCTGCCATGAAGCTTTCTTTGCCTCTTTCTTTTCCTGCCGGCGCGCCCCTTTTGCCTTCTCATCTTGGATAACAAAAAGCAAAACATTTTTTCCTTATGCCATAAAGTTTTCTTTGCTTCTTTCTTTTTCAAAAGAAAGAAGGGGCTCCTTTACCTTTCGCCTTTCTTTTTCAAAAGAAAGAAGGAAAACTCCATATTTTTTTTATAAAAATACTTGAAAAATCCGCATCAGTGTGCTAAAATAAAAAAATCAAGGTAGACTGTAAATTTTTTTGGAGGATACATACATGAAAAACGAGTATTTATTGAAGGTATTAGAAGACGTAAAGAAGAGAAACCAAGGCGAGCCTGAGTTTATCCAGGCAGTTGAAGAGGTTCTCTCCACGCTGGAGCCCGTTATCGAGCGCCGTCCCGACCTGGTTGCCGCAGGTGTGGTAGACCGTATGGTGGAGCCTGAGCGCCAGATTGTGTTCCGTGTTCCGTGGATTGACGATGCGGGCAAGCTCCAGGTAAACCGTGGCTTCCGTGTACAGTTCAACTCCGCTATCGGTCCCTACAAGGGCGGACTTCGCTTCCATCCCTCCGTTAACGCCAGCATTATCAAGTTTTTGGGCTTTGAGCAGACCTTTAAGAACTCCCTGACGGGTCTTCCTATGGGCGGCGGTAAGGGCGGCTCTGACTTTGACCCCAAGGGCAAGAGCGACGCCGAGGTAATGCGCTTCTGCCAGAGCTTTATGACGGAGCTTTCCAAGTACATTGGCGCGGATACCGACGTTCCCGCAGGTGACATCGGCGTTGGCGCAAGAGAAATCGGCTATCTCTTCGGTCAGTACAAGAGATTGCGTGACGAATTTACGGGCGTATTGACGGGCAAGGGCCGCACCTACGGCGGTTCTCTTATCCGTCCCGAAGCAACGGGCTATGGCGCCGTTTACTATGCCGTAGAGCTGCTCAAGACCTACGGTGAGGACATCAAGGGCAAGACCTTCGCCGTTTCGGGCTTCGGCAACGTTGCCTGGGGTACCGTGCAGAAGATTACCGAGCTGGGCGGCAAGGTTGTCACCATCTCGGGTCCCGACGGCTACGTATACGATAAGGACGGCATCAACACTCCCGAGAAGATTGCCTTTATGCTGGAAATGCGTGACTCCTGCCGCAACCGTGTAGAGGACTACGCCGACAAGTTTGGTGTTCCCTTCTTCGCAGGCAAGAAGCCTTGGGGCGAAAAGGTTGACGTAATGATGCCCTGCGCCACCCAGAATGAGGTTGGTATGGCAGAAGCAGAGCAGATGGTTGCCAACGGCATCAAGTTCTACGTTGAGGTTTCCAATATGCCCACCACCAACGAGGCAATGGCATACCTCAAGGCAAACGGTGTCATCGTTGCTCCCTCCAAGGCAGTAAACGCCGGCGGCGTTGCCGTATCCGGCCTTGAAATGTCCCAGAACTCCATGCGTTACAGCTGGAGCGCCGAGGAAGTAGACGCCAAGCTCAAGGGCATTATGAAGGGCATCTACGAGTCCTCCGTAGCCGCCGCCAAGGAATACGGTATGGAAGGCGACTTGGTAGCCGGGGCCAACATTGCAGGATTCCTGAAGGTGGCAGAGGCGATGAAGGCCCAAGGTTGTGTTTGATAGGGGCTTGCATATTTTGGTATAAATCGCCGTTTTTTCCTCGCCGTATTTGAATACGGCTGCGGAAAGAAACAACGATTTCTCCACAAAATCTGCTGCGCCCTTGGGTGAAAGCAGATTTCGGTTATTAGAAATTTCATAAAAGAGGCTGTCGCCAAGCATTTGGCGACAGCATTCTCTTTGCATAGGCAAAGAAGGACATCAATTTTTGTGAGGCAGGTATGGACGTTTTATTGAGTATCGCCATTGCGATGGCGATGGGACTTTTTATGAGCCGTCTGGTGAAGCCCTTGGGCTTGCCGGCGGTAACGGGTTATTTGGTAGCGGGGATTTTAGTTGGCCCCTATTGCCTGGGCGCCCTGGGCGCGCATTTGGGCTTGGCGGGGCTCGGCTTCTCCTCGATGGCATATGCCAAGGGCTTTTCGGTTATTTCGGAGGTGGCGTTAGGCTTTATTGCCTTCTCAATTGGCAACGAGTTCCGCCTTTCTCAGCTGAAGCAGACGGGTAAGCAGGCGGCGATTATCGGCGTTGCCCAGGCGGTGGTGACGACGCTGATTGTGGATATTGCTCTGGTTGCCCTTTCCTTCATTCTGGGCGAGGACGTGTTCCCCCTGCCTGCCGCCATTATTCTCGGCGCCGTGGCAACCGCCACCGCCCCTGCCGCCACCCTGATGGTGGTGCGGCAGTACAAGGCGAAGGGCAAGCTGACGGACCTGCTTCTGCCCATTGTCGCTCTGGACGATGCGGTGGGCCTCGTGGTGTTCGCCGTGTCCTTCGGCGTGGCTAAGGCTATGATTTCGGGGCAGGTGGATTTGGTGTCCATTCTCGTCAACCCCCTTCTGGAAATCGTGCTTTCCCTTTTGCTTGGCGCCTTGATGGGCATTCTCTTCGATTTGGCGGAAAACTTCTTCCATTCTCGCAGCAAGCGCTTGTCCGTGTCCGTGGCATTCGTCATTCTCACCGTGGCGCTGACGATGCTGGAGTTCAAGATTGGACCCGTGGTTATCGCCTTCTCGCCCCTGTTGACCTGTATGATGATGGGTACCGTCTTCTGCAATGTCTGCGACTCCTCCGAGGAGCTGATGGACAGAGTGGACCGCTGGACTACCCCCCTCTTTATTCTCTTCTTCGTCCTCAGCGGCGCGGAGCTGGAGCTGAGTGTTTTTACCCAGCTGGCTATCGTGGGCGTGGGCGTGGTCTATATCCTCTCCCGCTCCTTCGGCAAAATCCTCGGCGCCTCTCTCAGCGCCAAGGCATCTGCCTGTGAGCCCCAGATTGTCAAGTACCTGGGCATCACCCTCCTGCCCCAGGCAGGCGTTGCCCTCGGTATGTCCGTAACGGTGATGCAGCTGGAGGGCACCACGGGCACCCTGGTGGCGGAAATCGTCCGCAACATCATTCTGTTCTCCGTTCTGATTTACGAGCTGGTAGGACCGCTCCTCACCAAGCGCGCCTTGATGGCGGCAGGCGAAATCATCCCCGAGCATCGCAAATCCGCCAAGAAAATCAACACAGGCCGCCACCACCGCGAGCATCACAAGCGGTTGGATGACCATGAATAAAAGAGTTGACGCGCTGCTTTCGCGCGTCAACTCTCAGCTCATCGGGCTTTTCCGAAGCCCAATGAACGCAGTGCGTTCTGCGAAAACTTTGTTGTTTTCGCAGAAGAGGAGAAAAAGGCTTGCTGTTCGCAAGCATAAAATAAAAAAGCAAGAGTAGAAGAAAATCCTCTATTCTTGCTCTTTTTTTGTATTCTATCTCGGCGCACGAACAGTGCGCAAGAGCACGCTTCGCCGTGCTCTCAGGCTTGCGAACAGCAAGCCAGCGCTTATCTTCATCGAAAACAACAAAGTTTTCGATGAACAAAAGCGGCCTTTGCAATTTTTCAAAATTGCAAAGGCCTTAGAGCAGAAAAAGAGCCGATTTCTCGGCTCTTTTTCGGTGGCGCGCGAAAGCAGCGCGCCAGCTCTTGCCAGCTTTTAGTGCCCAAAGACGTTAGGCGATGCGTTGTAGGGGTAGGAGTTGACGTAGCGGGCAACGCCGTCGCTGTCGGCAGAGGGCCAGGAGAGCAGCGGCTCGTCAAGCTCCTGTATAGAGTCAAGCTTGCCGTTGACGTAATCAAGGATACGGGCGCGGCAGGAGATGGTGCGCTGGATGATGCCGCCCAGGCGCAAATCCTGGATATCGAAGCCGCAGGGCTTGTTTTCGGTAAACCACTGCTTTTGCAGGGCGGCGTGGAAGATGCGCAGGCGGCGCTCTACCTCCTTATAATCGTACTCGGCAAGACGGCGCAGGGCATCCATATCCTTGGCTTCATAGGCGCGGCGGGTGCGAAGACCCAAATCGTACTTAATGGCGTGAACGTCGCAGAGCTTGGCAAGGGAATCAAAGAGATATCCGTAGCGGCGGCTCTTCTTGGCGGCGGCGTGAAGCCGCTTGGCGCAGTCGGCAAAGTGGGCGGTCTTTTCGGGGTCCACCGAGCAGTCGAGAAAATCGTTGAAATAGTCGGAATAGAGCATATGCTTGGAGGGGTTTACAACGTATGCGTTCTTACCCATCTTGAAGCCCTGGTCAATGTCGCCCATTGCCACCATATCATCGTAATCCACGCCGAGAATACGCTTGCACTTTGCTTTGATGGAGTCAAGGTCCTCGTTGCCCTTGGCATACTCGGCAAGATACAGCAGGGTAGCTAACTGCGCGAAGTGAGAGGTTTCTCCACCGTCATCGCCCCAAAGGGTAAAGTAGATGTTCTTCACCTTGTGGCTTCTGCAGGAGCGCAGAGCGGGCTCCATGGTTTGCAGGGACAGAACGTGGTCGGGAACGAAGCCCTTCCAGCACCAGGCGCCGCCGGCGAACCAGACCTCCTTGGCAAGCTGGGCGTGGTTATAGAACATATCGTCGTAAATCTTTTCCTCGGAGTGGTAGTAGTCCCAATATACGGGGATAACGCCCTTCGGCACCGACTCCACAACCTCCTTGGGCATCTCGCAGGCGTCGCAGTAGTAGGCGTGGTTGTTCCAGGAGCGGAAGAACATATCCGACCAAAGCAGGCAGGTATAGCCGTACTTCTTGGCGATTTCCTCAATCCGTGCCAGGTGGCGCTTGATGATGGCAATAGAGGGCTCGTAGCCGTGCTCGTCCAAATGGCGTCCGCGGCCCAGCATCTGCGCCTCGTCCATACCGATATGGATATAACGGGATGCAAAGCAGTCGGAAAGGGTCTTGAACATGCGGTCAATCAGCTCATAGGTGCGCTCGTTGTCCGCCAGCATAATATCGCCCGTGTCAACGGGAATCTTGCCCCAACGGAAGGAAGCGTTCAGATGCGCCAGGGTCTGGATGCAGGGAATCATCTCGATGCCAATAGAGCTGGCAAAGGCGTCGATTTCCTTCATCTCCGCAATGGAATAGCGGCCGCGCATATAGCCGAAGAAGGGCTCACCCTCCACCTCATAGGTGTCCTCGGTGTACAGCATAACCGAGTTGTAGCCGATTTTCTTCAACAGCTGTAAGTACTTTTTCAGGGCGGGCACAGACATGACCGAGTTTCTGGACATATCAATCATCACACCCAAGCGCTTGTAAAACTTTTTCATAGGGGAAAACCTCTCTTTTCTGTTACTGTATGTTTATTATGCCATAAAAGGAAGCAAAAAGCAAGAGCAAAAGTCGAAAAAGAGCCGATTTTTCGGCTCTTTTTCCTTGGCGCGCTTTTCGCGCGCCAACTCTTGTGAATCCTTATAATCTAATTAGGCGCACGAACAGTGCGCCCCTTTCTCCCCTTTTTCAAAAGCAAAAAAGCTTTTGAAAAACGAACGGCGGCCTTTGCGATTTTTCAAAATTGCAAAGGCCTTAGAGCAAGAGCGCAAGCCAAAGGCTTGCGCTCTGGTGGCTTGCGAATAGCAAGCCAGCTCTTAGTGCCCAAACACGTTTGCGGAAACAAGCTCCTCGTGCAAGCAAAGGCAACGGGCAAGACCGTCGGCTTCGGCGTTGGGCCAGGAGAGCAGGGGCTCGTCAAGCTCCCCTATAGAATCAATCTTGCCGTTGACGTAGTCGAGAATACGGGCGCGGCAGGAGATAACGCGCTGGATACAGCCGCCTAAGCGCAGGTCCTGGATATCAAAGCCGCAGGGCTTGTTCTCGGTGAACCATTGCTTCTGGAAGGCGGCGTGGAAGAGGCGCAGGCGGCGCTCCACCTCCTTGTAGTCGTACTCCGCAAGCTGACGGAGTGTCGCTTTGTCGCCTGCCTCGTAGGCGCGGCGGGTGCGAAGGCCCAAATCATACTTGATAGCCAACACGTCAGCGAGCTTGGCGGCGGAGTCAAACAGATACCCGTAGCGGCGGCTCCTTTTCTTGGCGGCGTGAAGCCTCTCGGCGCAAGCGGCAAAGTGGGCGGCCTTGTCGGGCGCCACCGTGCAGTCGAGAAAATCGTTGAAATAGTCGGAGTAGAGCATATACTTGGCAGGGTTGACGATAGCGTCACGCTGGGCAAAGCCCTGGTCCAAGTCGCCCATTGCCACCATATCATCGTAGTCTACGCCGAGAATCCGCTTGCATTTTGCACGAATGGAATCAAGGTCCTCGTTGCCCCGCAGGTACTCAGCCAGATAAAGCAGGGTCGCCAGCTGGGCGAAGCGGGAGGTTTCGGCACCGAAATCGCCCCACATCGTAATAAAAATGTTCTTTACCCGTCTTTGACGGCAGGCGCGCATAGCGGGCTCCATGGTGGCAAGGGTTCTGACGTGATTGGGCACGAAGCTCTTGGTGGACCAGGCGGTGCCCGCAAACCAGACCTCCTTGGCAAGCTGCTCGTGGTTGTAGAACATATCGGCGTAGTCCTGCTCCTTCTCGTGGTAGTAATCCCAATACATCGGGATGATACCCTCTGCCACCGAGTCAACCGCCTCTTGGGGAACACGGCAAGCCTTGCAATAATAGGCGTTGTTGGTCCAGGAGCGGAAGAACATATCCGACCAGACAAGGCAGGTATAGCCGTATTTCTCGGCAATCTCCTTCACCCGTGCCAGATGGCGCTTGAGAATGGTAAGGGGAGGCTCGTAGCCGTGCTTGTCCAAATGGCGGCCTCTTCCCAAGTCCCAGGCCTCGTCCATACCGATATGGATATAACGGGAGGCGAAGCAGGCGGAGAGGGTCTTGAACATACGGTCAATCAGCTCGTAGACGCGCTCGTTGTCTGCCAGCATCGTTTGGCCCGCGTCAACGGGGATAGTGCCCCAACGGAAGGCGGTCTTCAAGTGTGCCAGGGTCTGAATGCAGGGGATAATCTCCATACCGATGGAGGCGGCATAGGCGTCAAGCTCCTTCATTTCCGCAATGGAATAGCGGCCGCGCATATAGCCGAAGAAGGGCTCACCCTCCACCTCGTAGGTATCCTCGGTGTACAGCATCACCGAGTTGTAGCCCATTTTCTTCAAAAGGGACATATATTTTTTGAGCATCGGAACGGTCATCACGGCGTTACGGGACAAATCCAGCATAGCGCCCAAGCGCTTGTAAAACTTTTTCATAAGACAAGTCCTTTCAGTTCTTTTGTAGGGACATCGCTACTGCCATTATGCCATAAAGAAGGAGAAAAAGCAAGGTATATTGCTGAAAAAGAAGGAAAAATTTTCCCAAAAAGAGCGCAAGCGCCCCTCCCTTGACTGTTCGCTCATTTTTTGCGGCATATCGTACCGACAAATGAAAAGAAAGAGCCAAATCTCTTGACAAAGCCCCGTGAATTTGTTACAATATCCTCAAAGTAAGCATTGCGGCAAGTATGCCGCAGGCTGTGGAAAAGAGGGAAGCGCTATGGCTTTTTTATCCTGTAACCCCAACGTGTTCGTTGTAGGTGGTGATTATCAGCTGGTTGTGATGTGTGAGGAGCTGGGAATTTGCACCCTCTGTGTCGGCGGCGAGGTCTTTTACGATACGGTAGATGGCATTCTCAAAACCCAGCGCTGCCATAAATTTGTTTTGCCCCAGTCCGTTTTGGACGAGGCGAAGGGATATAGCCTCACCTTTGCGCCCTTGATTGAGAAAAAATCCTATTGGTCTACCCACGGCGAGGAGCAAACGGTATCCTTCTCCTTCCGCCCCATCGAGAAAACCGAGGAGATTCACGCCATATATCTGGCGGATATCCACGACATGTACGATAAGGCGCTGACCCCTGCCCGTTATTTCGGCGAGGAGCTGGACCTTCTGATTATGAACGGTGACTTCGGCGAGCTGAACCGCGAGGAGGACTTTGTGCGCCTGCTTTCCTTCCTCGGCACCGTGACCCGTGGCGAAATTCCCTTGATTTTCGGCAGAGGAAACCACGATACCCGTGGCAAAATGTCGGAAAATCTCACCGAATATATCGGCACGGAGCACGGCAAAACCTATTTTGATTTTACCGTTGGTCCCCTTAGTGGCTTCATTCTGGACTGCGGCGAGGATAAGCCCGATGCCCACGAGGTCTACGGCGGCTTCAACTGCTTCGAGGTCTTCCGTCACCAAGAGCTGTGCTTCTTGAAAAGCCTCAAGCCCGCGCCCCGTCCCTATTTCTTCGCCATCTGCCACGTGCCCTTTATGTATAGCGGCGCCATGACGGGTGAGTTCGCCATTATGCCCGAGCTGTACCGCGAATGGGGCAGGTGCGTGGACGCCCTCAACCCCGACTTTATGATTTGCGGCCATATGCACAAGCATAGCCGCCTCGTCCCCAACGACGAGCGAAGCCTCTTCCCCCACGGCTACCCCGTGGCAATCGCCTCGGCTTGGAAGAGCGTTGAGGGTGAGACCCTTCCCCGCCTTTCCTTCTCCGCCATCACCTGGCACAAGGACGAAACCGAGATTTCCTATATCGACGAGGACGCCTCCGTCATCGAAACCTTCTCCTACCCCACCCGCCGCGCCCTGCGCTGAGCAAAACAGCCCAAAAGCCTCTTTACACGCCCGAAAGGGCGTGTAAAGAAACAATTACAAATCGGCTTTCTATGCTAAAGCTGAGCAATGCGATGTGTAAAAGCCTTGTAAACACTGACTTTTCGGGAACTTCGAAAGCAACCGAAAACAGCATTTCTAAAACATTTGGAGATATAATATGTCAAAAACCCTTGCTTTTTTTACAGTATATTGGTATGTACTTGTAATATCCAACATTATAGCCGTTATTTTCTC
This sequence comes from Clostridia bacterium, assembly GCA_017467085.1. Classification (GTDB taxonomy): domain Bacteria; phylum Bacillota; class Clostridia; order Oscillospirales; family CAG-272; genus UBA1740. Next base: position 24,503 of record JAFTSW010000031.1, read on the forward strand.
AGCAATTTTGGCTGATCGCAAAGGAAGAAGTATTGGCGGTTGGATTTTTGGTGGTATTATTCTTGGTTGGGTTGCGGTAATCATTTTAGCTTTTTTGTCCGATCAACGCACACCTTATGTTCCTAAAAGAACCGTTGAAAGGCATTATTATCACAACCAATCTGATATGCCTACGAAAGAACCTTCACATCGATGGAGATGTCATAATTGTAATCAACTGATTTCTGCGGATCCTTGTCCTTTTTGCGGTCAGGTTTTTTCAACGGAATCAGATAGTGACAAATAATAGTTTCCACGCAGGAATATTTCGCCATTCGGCGAAGATACTCGCTAAGGCGAGTATGCGAAACACAAATTTCAAAAAATACGCAAATCTAAAAACTTAATAAAAATGTTCACAGTATGCATCATGGAGTGTTATCTCGCCTGCGGCGAGAATACCCACACCCTATGTCTGACAAGCGAGCTTGTCGACCTTCGGGTGGGGTATGCGAAGTGGACTCAACGGCAAAGCCGCCGAGCCGCTTCTCCCCCACCTCCTTAATATGATGCACGCTGTTGCATCATATTAAGGAGGGTTATCGAAGCGGTCATAACGAGGCGGTCTTGAAAACCGTTAGGCCAAAAGCCACGTGGGTTCGAATCCCACACCCTCCGCCAACAAAAAGAGAACTTTTGTCTACCAAAAGTTCTTTTTTTGTTTATCCAAGCCGCAGTAGGGGTTCCCCGAAGCGAGCTTGTCGAGCTTTGGGGGTTCCCGCAGGCTTGGCATATCATTGCATGTATACTTCGCCACAGGCGAGATATACATTCGTAATCATCAAGGGCGGCGAGCCGCCCTTGCATCTCATCAGCCCCTTGGGGGCTGTATCTCATCACGCCGCGAGGCGTGTATACAGGAACGCCAAAGGCGTTCCTCTTCCTGCCGCTTATTTCGTCGCCTTGAAGTTGTAGAGGGGCTTGATGCGGCAGAGGATGTCGGCGGTGGGGGCGATGTTCTCCACAATCTCCGCCAGGCTCTTGTACGCCATAGGCGACTCGTCCAGGGTGTCGGGGAGGACGCAGGTGGAATAGATGCCTGCCATCTCCTTCTCGTACTCCTCCATCGAGAGGCGCTCAAAGGCGGCAGAACGGGACATAAGGCGCCCTGCGCCGTGGGGAGCGGAGCAGTTCCAGTCCTCATTGCCGCGGCCTACGCAGATGAGGGAGCCGTCACGCATATTGATGGGAATCAAGAGCTTCTCACCCGCCTTGGCGGACACGGCGCCCTTACGGAGAACCATCTCGTTCACGTCGATGTAGTTGTGAATGGTCTGGAAGGTGTCAAGGGCGGTCAAGCCGCAGGCGGCAAGCAGTATCTCCGCCATCATGGCGCGGCTGCGCTCCGCAAATTTTTGGCAGATATCCACGTCGTGGAGATAATCCTCCATAAAGCTACCGTACAGGTAGCAAAGGTCACGGGGAAGAGAGGGCTCCTTCGCCAGAAACGCCTTTTCCAGCGCCTTGATGGTGGCTTGTATCTCGGCGCGTCTGCCTTCCGCCTTGTAGGTGCGGATAATCTCCTCGCGCTGCTTGAAGTAGTCCTCCTTGCCCAGGTTCAGGTCCACGGCAAGCTGTTGGTAATACTCCGCCACCTGGGTGCCCAGGTTACGGCTGCCCGAATGGATAACCAGGTACTTGCCTCCCTCCCCGTCCTCGTCAATCTCTATAAAATGGTTGCCGCCGCCCAGGGTCCCCAAGGAGCGCTCCAGGCGCTTGGAGTCCTTTAAGGCGCGATAGCAGCGAAGGGCGGTCAAATCGAAGCGCTCCTTGCGCCCCTCCCAAACCTCTCTGCCGCTGGGAATGGCGTGGGCTGCCTCGTCCACCTTGGCAAAATCTATCTCGACCTTGCCCAAGTATACGGTATACATACCGCAGCCGATGTCCACCCCCACCATTGAGGGAACCACCTTGTCGGTGACGGTCAGCGTGGTGCCTACGGTGCAGCCCTTGCCTGCATGCACGTCGGGCATAATTCTTATCTTCGAGGCGGCAAACGCCTCGGTGTCGCATATGGCCTTGATTTGCTCCTTGGCGCCATCGTCCATGGTGGTGGCGAAGCACTTGGCGGAGTTAAAGGCGCCTTGTATCTCTATCATCACTTTCTCCTGTCTGCGGTCGGGTCCTGGCGGCGGAAACCAACGCGCCCGACCGCTGTGGCTTTAAGCGTTGCTTCCGTTCAGAATAGAGGTGAGCTGAGAAAGAATGCCGCCGTTTCCGTGCAGGGAAATGGTGCCGACGTTCTCGCAGATACGCTCCACGTATTCCAGCTCCTTGAGCTTGTAAAGGGTTTGGTTTTCCTCCATCAGCCTTGCGGTGTTCAGAAGGGAGCGGGTGGAGGCGACCTCCTCGCGGCGGGTGATGACGTTTGCCTGCGCCCGCTTTTCCGCTACCAGGACGGTGTTCATAATTTCGCGGATTTCCCCGGGAAGGATGATATCCTTAACACCTGCCTCCGCGATTTCCACGAACAGCGCCTTTTCCTTCGCCTTTAGTCGCTCCAGCACGAAGGCGGACAGCTCTTCCTTGTTTTCCAGGATTTCGTCCAGCTTGTATCTGCCCACGAACTGACGCAGCGCCAGCTGTACCGTCACGTGGAGCTGCTCCTCGAAATCGTCAATTTCGGTGAGGATTTTCACGTAGTCGGTAATGCGGTAATTGCAAACGAAGTTGATGCGAAGGGTCACCTTGTCGGCGGTGAGAATTTCCTGTCCCGTCACGTCCATTTGGGTCAGACGGGTGTCTATCACGTCAAAGTCCACCTTGACGGGGGTTTTCCAGAAATAGTAGGTGCCTGCGTCCAACAGCTTTACCAGCTTCCGGTTGAAGAAAAGCCGCGCCTTTTGGTATTCGGCAACCTCCAGCCTGGTGTACAGTGCCTGGGGCAGCTTGGAAAAGACGTAGCTGGGGACGGTGGGGTCAACGGTGGGGGTGGAGAGGTCCACCAGCTTGAACTCGTGCCTGTCTGTCACCGACCAGAAGGCGTGCTTGCCCGGGCGAAGCGCCGAGGAGAAGGTCCCGTTGACGAAATGGAGCGCCAGCTCCTCGTCCTTGACCTCCACCACATTCACCACTTCCGCAACCGCCTTGTCTGCCAAAAGGGTGTCCAGACTGCACTTGCGGGGGATAATGGGCTGCGCAAAATCCGAGATTTCGATTTCCTTGCCGCCGAAGCAGCGATATTTGCCTGCGGCAAGGGTCTTGACGTACCTCCCGTTCTTGAACAGGAAGCCGCGTTGATTGTCATTAATGATAACGGTTTTCATCGTATGTAATCCTCCTTAAAGGTAATAATGCGTCCGGGTGTCACTCACGAAGAGGCGGCGGCCAAGGTCTTCAGCTTCCCGAGCAGGGCGCGGAAGGGCAAGCCTCTGGCGCCAATTTCGGAAAAAGCGGTATCCGTCCTCGGGCAAGGCGGCTTCTCCGTTGCACAGACGGGGCAAGCCCCGTCGATGCTGAATGATACCCGTTTTTTCTAAGTGTGCTTCACACAACTCATGCGCGCGATCAGCGTGCAGATTTCAGAGCCCTGAAAGGGCTTTTTTCCAATCCTCTGGCGAGGTGCTCTTGTCGCCCCTCGGTGGGATTCGAACCCACGAAAAAAAGGGTGAGAAGTGTTTCCCACTTACGCAAGCGGCTCTTCTGGCATACACGTTGGAATGTCCTCGTGCACCGCGGTGACGGACCTGCCAAACACCCACGCGAAGTACCCTTGCAAGCATATTTTACCAAGGAGCAATCCGTTTTTCACGGAAAAAAAGCTGCGAACTGATAATTTTCGGTAGATTTTCCAAAAAAATGATAGTGCTTTCGCCTTTTTTGCTTGCCAAAGCCGAAAAAACTGCCCAGCTCCTTATGAGAAGCCGGGCAGGGAAGGCATCTTTATTGAATGCCGCAGGCGTATTGCTGCTTCAGTCTTTGGATAATGAGCTGACGGAAGCGCTCCGAGCCTAATACCTCCACTAACGGCCCAAAGGAAAGAATACGAATAACAAGCTCCGTTTCGTCCTCGCGGTCATAGCGGATATGAACCAGGTAGTGGGCGCCGTCTATGCGCTCCGCCTGCTTTTCAAAATGGGCAAAATGAAGCATAAAGCGCTCCATGGCGTTGCGCTCGTCCGTTATGCGGACGGAAAGGGTATCGTAGACGGGCTCTCGGACGGCAAGGGGGGCGTGCTTGTTCCCCGTGTAAAGGGCGCAGTCCTTGATTCTCGCCAGATTGACGGTAGCGCCGCGCCGCCGCCCTGCGGTGATAAAGCGGAATTTGTCATCCTTCTCGGAGTATTCCAAGCGCAAGGGGCGACAGCGCAGGCGCACCGATTTGCCCTTGCGGTTGCACATTTCAAAGCTGATTTGCGCCTTCTGCCGTATAGCGGAAAGCACGGTGCGGAACTGCCGTATGTATTCCTCATCCTCGAAGGGGTCGCCGTCCCCGTATTTATCGTATACGCAGTAGTCCGCCGCGGTGAAAAGGGGCTCGACTCCCTCAAGCGCGGGGAAGGACACGCCGAACAGCTTCACACGCGGGTCAAGGGAAATGGCCTTTAACCATTGCTTTTGCAGGGTGGTCAGGGGCATCGTGGGGGTGTGGAGAAGCGGCGTGGTCATATCGGGGTGAACAAGCTGCCACCTGCCGCTTTTCAAGGCAGGAAGAAGAGAGAGGGCGCTTTCGCCAAAGGCGTGCTCCGTGACAAGCCTTTGCAGCTCACGCTCGGAGCGCTCTCCCGCCAGAATATGGGAAAGAATGGCGGCGACCGTGTTGTAATAGGCAGAATAAAGCTCGCTGAATATCATTCGCTTGCCTCCTTTCCGATGCCGTATAGCGCATACATCGCCTCCACGTCCTGCTTGAAGCGGTTTTCCACCGTGCGGTTGGAAAAGTGAAGCCGCACAATACGGCAGAGGAAGGTCCTTATCCAAGGAATCAGCTCTCCCGTATCGTATACGTCCGCAGAGAAGCGGTAGGTGCGCTCGTCTGTTTGGGTTACCTCGCCTATGCGCTTTTCCCGTAAAAGCCGCTTAACAATATATTTCTCGCCCTCCTCCACGCGGACGGTAAACTCCACGTGCTCAAGGGGCCTTGCCCCTTGTCTGCTGCGCTTGATGTTGACGCCCCAGGCGTGGCGCTGCAGGCGCTCAAGCTCCTCCCGTAACGCATCAAAGCGAGGCTCCGCCGCCTCGGGCTTAACAGAGGAAAGGTAGTCTATGCGGTAGGAAAGAAAGGCGTTTTGAGAGGGTAAGTATGCCAGAAGATGCTGCCTGCCGCTTTGGGCGCTGATGAGAATGCGAAGGGGGACTAAGAGCAGGCGCCGCGGCAAATCCTTGTGGGGGCTGGTGTTGGATACCGAAACCGCCCGCTTTTCTCGCATAGCGGAAAAGAGCGCCGCCAGAACGCCGCTGTCAATGGAGCCCGTTATGTAGTGATGCTTGAAGGAAAAGGTGTCGCTGTCGGCAACCCCCTCCTTGTCTAATAAAAAGGAGCCGATAACGCCGCAGGGCGCCACCTCCGAAAAATAATGCAAAAGGTCCCCAAGCGCGGAAAGGTCGGTGTCCTCCTGTCTGTGATAGTATATGCGCCGCCCCTCCTTCACCGTGGCAAGAAGCCCTGCCTCGCAGTACTCCTTGAGCTTTTTGCGGAGGGTGGACTCGTCAAAAACCAAGGGACTCTCAAAGCCCGAAAGGTAGTGCCCGTCAATCTCCTCTAACAGCTCTGCCACGCTCCTTTTCACCGAGGGTGTATAGAGAATATCGAAGAGAATAAAATGCAGGGTAATATCCCCGTCCGTAAAGCTCTTTGCCTTCCAGGCGTTGTATAGCGGGTTGTGTTTGACGGTGCGGCTGTCAATGGAAATAAATACGTTCTTGCCCTCGGGGGTGCGGACAAAGCGCATATGGTCACCTAACCAGCTTTCCAAGCGGCGGCGCTCGTCATCATAGGAGCGCGCGCTTTTGACTCTGTATTCCTCGCGGCTCTTGAAGCCGTAAAGATAAAAATCCCGTATATACGCTCTGATTTTCTCAAAGCTCTTGATAAGCTCGCTGTAAGCCGACATCGTGCGCCTCCTTTCTCTGAAATGTCCCGAAATGTAATGAACTGTTTACAAAATTATAACTTTTCGCCTCGCCGCTTCTTGCGCTTGGTCGCCTCGAAGCTGACGCTGACGAGAAATTCCACCAAATCCGTAGGCGCCTCGGCAAGCAGCACCGAAATCCAATGGAGCTTGTTCATATGGTAGGCAGAGTAGACTCCCTCGGCGGCGCCGAAGGAGCCGAAAAGCTCCGTTGGCAGCTTCAGGTTGACAACGTCCACAACCTCGCCACCCGGCGTCTCGCCACCCGGCGCCTCGCCAGGCGCACCGCCGCTAAAACCGCCGCTAAAACCGCCGCGCGCCTCGGCGCCATCGGCGCCAGCCTGCTTGCCGCCCAGCTTGCGCCGCGGAACCCGCATCACCAGGGCGAACCACTTGCGATTATCCCTGTGCCGCAGCACCGCCGTTTCAAAATCCTTCTCAAAGGGATAGTCCGCCTCCGCGCCAAAGGCGCCCTTGCAGTGCGCAAGAAATTCTTGTCTTGTCATAGTGGGCCTCGCGTTTCTTACTTCTTTTCTTCCTCTGCCACCTCGACGGTTTCGGACAATTCTATATAACTATCCTCGCCAAGATAACAACGGCGCAAATAGTCGTGCCCACCGTCCACGGCGCAAGCGCCGCAACGGCACTGCACGAAATCGTGGCAGTCTTTGGACTCAATCACCTCGCCGCACCGCTTGCACTTGATGGCGTTTCTGATAATTTTTTGCATATACGCTCCTTTGAAGTGTTACATAATACCAAAGTACTTTTATTGTACCACAAAACACTTTGTTTCGCAATAAAATATTTGAAAACAGAATAAAATTGCCTATGGAGGGGGTGAAGTTGGGGCGGCAATTACATCATTTTCCCGAAAATGAGCAAATTGAAGGGGAAAATGAGGAAGATGCGGCGGATTGCCCCGGGGGGCGGAAAGAAATTTTTCAAAACCTCTTGACAAGAACGGGGGAAATATGAGAAAATAAAAGCAGAAGGAGCGGTGCGCGGAGGCTCCGTTTTTTGAAATGCTTTGAATTGTATGCTTCGCGCCGCGAGGTCGGGGCAGGCTTGTGGCTACGGTTCCCCTGTGACTGTGGCTGCTCTGCGGCTGTGGCTGTGGCTGTGGCGGCTCTATGGTTGGAGTTGCGCTATGGTTGGGGTTGCTCTGTGCAGGACTTTGCGAAAGAGGTCGCCTTGGGCGACAGGAAAGGAGATTTTTATGAAAAAATGGACGAGATTTTTAGCGACAATATTAGTTTTCATTCTTGCCTTTTCGCTGATGACCGCCTGCAACGGCGGTAATGGCGGTAATGGCGGTAACGGTGGTAACAGCGGCAACGGGGGCGGAGGCTCCCGTGATGTTGGCGGCGGCGACAATGGCGGCGGCGACAATGGCGGCAACGGTGGCGGCGGCGCTGTGACGCCTACCGTTTCCAGCGAGCAGGTGATTACCCAATCGGTTGCCAAGATGGAGGAGCTGATGGGTATTGAGGGCGGAAGCGCCACGGTGAAAACGGGCTTCCTTCTGCCTAACTATTCCATTTCCTACCAGAACGAGCGGCTTTCCGTTCTGCGCGGCTCGGGCATCGGCTTGTATTTTGCCCAATACCTGGCGGACGGGGACCGTGGCTTTGCTGACGGGGTTATTTACGGCGACCACGTAGCGGAGCAGGGCGTGACGGCGAGCTTCTACGCCAAAAAGACGGTGACCGACAAGGGCGTTGACGTGGTGATGGAAATGCACCAGCAGGGACAGGACGCCAGCCCCATTTACATCTATTTTGAATACGATTACGCGCGGCAGCTGCCTCTGCGTACCACCATCGTTTCGGTGGGCGAGGCAGGAACGTCATACAATCTTGCCGTTGCCAGCTTTGATTACGTGGAAAACCTGGCATACAGCTACAACGTGACGCTGAACGTGACGGATATGGCCGCCTTTAAGGCGGTGCTTGCCGCCAAGAGCTTTGATTTTGCTACCTTCTGCAGCTACGAGATTACCCGCTACAATTTTGCGGTGCTTGACCCTGCGGCAGGAACGATAGAAAATTATAGCTATATGGAAGGACAGAACGGTGAGAACCTGGGCACCGAGGCGCAGGTTTCCGCACTCTACGCCACCCTGTACGCCAAGGTTAAGGACGCGTGCGTCCCCGTTGACCTCTTGGATACCGCTTCCGCTACGCAAAAGACCTATTACGCGGAGATGTGGAGCTACGGCGCAGGGCGTGTCGGTCAGATTCAGTGATTGGTGTTGCGCCTTTGGGCGCACCGCATCGGGATACATCCGCGTAGGCGTATGTATCTCCTATTGAATTTGTCAAGGGCAAATATATCCAGCGGACGAATCCGCATATCCACAAAAAGAGCAAGATAGAGGAAAAAATCCTTCTGTCTTGCTCTTTTGATTTTGATGAAAAGGGAATGAATGGGCTTGCCCCGTTTCCTTCATGCACGATAGGGCAATTCATGGCGAAGAGCTGTAAGCTCTCAGCCTTTCAAAAATCCCAAAGGGCTTTATTTCATGGCGTTGCGCTCTTGGCGCAACGCCAACGCCTTACAGCGTTAAGCCCAGCTGGCGAATGGCGTTTTCGTGGGTAATCTGGTTATAGGCGGTTTTGGTGATGACGCCGCGGTCAAGCCATTCCTTGAGCTTGCCGATGAGGGGAACCTTCTGGTCGGGTCCGCAAAGGTCGGTGCCGAAGTACATACGCTCGGAGAACTCGCGGATAAATTCGGCGGTGTAATTCTCGTCACGGGTCAAGGCGTTGTAGGCGGTGCCGTCAGAAAGGTCGAGGTGCAGGTTGGGGTAGCGGCGGCAGAGCTTGGCGATGACGCCCTCCTCCTTGATGGGACCGCGGTTGACGCAGGCGGGGGACACCTGGCCGCTGTTGAACCTATAAGGGACACAGCGCTCGCCGGGGGTTTCCAGCTTTGCGATTTCAGCCCAGAAGGCGGGGCCGTGGCCAAAGTAGGTCAGCTTGGGGAAGCGGCGCAGGGTCAGCTCGGTGGCAGGAAGCCCGGGGTCATCGTAGAGCCCGAAGTTGTTGTCGGGCATACCCGTGCCATCGGTGGTGACCGAAAGCCCCGCCACCTCGCAGGCGCGGAACAGGTTTTGCACCTTGGGGTCGTCCAAGCGCATATTGGGCATTACCTCGCCCACACCCCGACAGCCCTGCTCCTTGTAATAGGCAAGGAACTCCTCTAAGGGAGAGAAGGGAGAGTTGAAATAGGAACGGGGGTCCACGTTGCAGAAGGGAATGATTTTGTCGGGATAGGCTCTTGCCATATCCAGAATGTCCTCGGTGTTCTGGGGAATATAAATCTCGGGGCTGACGATGGGCTGCACCACCGCCATATCAATGCCCAGCTCCTCGTTTCGCTTCAAAAGCTCGGGCAGGGTGCAAAAGCCGTAAAAGGGGTTCTTGACACGGTATGCGTGGGTATGGATGTCGATAAGCATAGGGACTCTCCTTTATGTATGTTTTTGGGGGGTTATGCCAGCTCGTGGCGGTAAATCTTGGTGATTTTGGTGGCGTTGAGGCAATGGGTGCCCCCGTCACTGTGGTAGTAGGATACGAGAATGCCGTCCTCGGCTTCGCAGATGGCGGGATAGCAATAGCTGTCTGCCGTACC